>NZ_CP030048.1:2100795-2400909 GCF_015291665.1 Bradyrhizobium sp. CCBAU 53338 | reverse complement strand
CGAGATCAAGGCGGTTCATCCGCCAAGGGAGCAACCAATGGATTTTGGCAGGATTTCACGACGGCATTTGTTGCAGGGCAGTGCGGCCCTCACCCTCGGCGCGGCGGTCGGCGCCCGCCCGGCCTTCGCGGCCGAAACCACCATCGGCTTCATCTATGTCGGCTCACGCGACGACTACGGTTACAACCAGGCACACGCGCAGGGCGCAGCGGCGCTGAAGAAGATCCCCGGCCTCAAGGTGGTCGAGGAAGAGAAGGTGCCGGAGACGGACGCGGTCGAGAAGACGATGGAGTCGATGATCAATCTCGACGGCGCCACTCTGCTCTTCCCGACCTCGTTCGGTTACTACAATCCGCACATGATCAAGATGGCCACGAAGTACCCGAAGCTGCGCTTCGAGCACTGCGGTGGCCTCTGGACCGACAAGGATCCGAAGAACGCCGGCAGCTATTTCGGCTATATCGACGAGGCTCAGTACATCTCCGGCATCGTTGCGGGCCTGACGTCGAAGAGCGGCAAGCTCGGCTTCGTCGCCGCCAAGCCGATTCCGCAGGTGCTGCGCAACATCAACGCCTTTGCGCTGGGCGCCAAGTCGGTCAATCCGAAGGCCACCACGCAAGTAATCTTCACCGGGGACTGGTCGATGCCGGTCAAGGAGGCTGAAGCCACCAACAGTCTGATCGATCAGGGCGTGGACGTGCTGACCTGTCACGTCGATGGCCCCAAGACCATGGTCGAGAACGCCGCGCGGCGCGGCGCCTTCGTCTGCGGCTATCACACCAACCAGTCGGCGCTGGCGCCCAAGGCCTATCTCACCGGCGCGGAGTGGAACTGGGAAGCGCTCTATCCGAAGTTCGTGAAGATGATCACCGCCGGTGAAGGCATCCCGAACTTCTACCGCGGCGGCCTGAAGGAAGAGATCGTCAAGGTCTCGGCCTATGGCGAAGCCGTCTCGGCCGAGGCGCGCAAGGCGGCCGATGAGGCCAAGGCCAAATTCCTGTCCGCGGACGGGTTTGCCATCTTCAAGGGCGGCCTGGTCGACAACAAGGGCAAGACCGTGATCGCGGCCGGCACCGACCGTGGCCAGAAGGATCCCGAGCTCGAGAAGATGGACTATCTGGTCGAGGGCGTGATCGGAGCGACTTCGTGACGTCGGAAACAGCGGATTCCGCCGAGGCGGTCGGGGCAGTTGCCCCGGCCGCCGATCTCGGCTTTCTGCAACGCCACGGCGGCACCATCGAATATATCCTGATCCCGTGCGCGGCGTTGGCCGGCGCCCTCGTGGTCTTCGGCATCTTCGTCATGCTGTTCGGCAAGAACCCGCTCGACCTCTATTTTTACATGTACTACGGCGCCTTCGGCACCTGGTTCTCCTGGCAGAACACACTGACGCGCGCCGCGCCCCTCATTCTCACCGCACTCTGCACCGCGCTGCCCGCACAACTCGGCATGGTCATCATCGGCGGCGAAGGCGCGTTGCTCATCGGTGCGCTGTCGGCGACCAGCGCAGCATTGTTGCTTCAGGGCCTGCCGCCGCTCGCCGTGCAGATCGCCATGGTCGTTGCCGGCGTCGTTGGTGGCGGCTTGTGGATCATGCTGGCAGGCGCGCTTCGACAATATCGCGGCGTCAACGAGACGATCTCGAGCCTGCTGCTCGTTTACATCGCGCTCGCGATCCTCAATCACCTCGTCGAAGGCATGATGCGGGATCCCGCCAGCCTCAACAAGCCATCGACCCGCGAGATCGGCGCCGCCAATATGATTGGCTCCATTCCCGGCACCGACGTGCATTGGGGCTTCGTCTTCGGCCTGATCGCCGCGGTCGCCTCCTATATTCTGATCTACCACACCGTGTTCGGCTTCGCCGCGCGCGTCGCGGGCGGCAACATCCGTGCCGCCAAGATTGTCGGCCTCGGCGTCAGCAGGCTGATCCTGACCATCTGCTTCCTCGCCGGCGGCGCGGCGGGTCTTGCCGGCATGGTCGAAGTCGCCGCCGTGCAAGGCCGCACCAACGCCAATCTCGCGGCTGGTTACGGCTTCACAGGCATTCTGGTCGCCTTCCTGGCGCGACAAAATCCGCTCGCGATCATCCCTGTCGCCATCTTGCTCGGCGGCATCAGCGCCAGCGGCGGCTTGTTGCAGCGCCGCCTGGGATTGCCGGATGCATCCGTGCTGGTGCTCCAGGGTATCATCTTCGTCTTCGTGCTGGCCAGCGATGCGCTCTACGGCCGCATCGGATTCCTGAAAGGCAAGTCCTGATGGCAGATGGATCGCTCGGACTCTGGACCGTCCCGCTTGCCGTGCTCGGCGGCGCCATTCGCATCTCCACGCCGTTCCTGTTCGTAAGCTTGGGCGAATGCATCACCGAGCGTTCGGGCCGTATCAATCTCGGCCTCGAAGGCACGCTGGTGATGGGCGCAATGAGTGCCTACGGCATCTCTTATCTGACGGGATCACCCTGGCTTGGCGTGCTCGCCGCGGGCATCACCGGCGCCCTGCTCGGAGCGCTGCATGCCGGCATCTGCTCGCTGCCACGCGTCAACGATGTTGCTGTCGGCATCGCCTTGATGCTGTTCGGCACCGGCCTCGCCTTCTATCTCGGCAAGCCGCTGATCGAGCCCACTGCGCCGCGCCTGCCCGCGATTGATTTCGGCTGGTGGAGCGACATCCCGCAAGTCCGTGCCGCGCTGCGCGTCAACGTGCTCTTCCTGATCGGCGTCGCGCTCGCGCCAATTCTCTATTGGGCCTTCCGCACCACGCGCTGGGGTCTTCTGATCCGCACCGCCGGCGAGAGCTCCGACGCCGCGCGCGCAATGGGCCACTCCGTGCTGCTGATCCGCTTGCGCGCCACCATGGTCGGCGGCTTCCTCGCCGGCATCGGCGGCTCGTTCCTGTCGCTGTTCTATCCCGGAAGCTGGAACGAGGGTCTCTCCTCAGGCCAGGGCATCACAGCGGTCGCGCTCGTGATCTTCGCGCGCTGGGATCCTCTGCTCTGCCTGTGGGCCTCGCTCGCCTTCGGTGGCGCCGCGGCGCTCGGACCGGCGCTGCAATCGGTCGGCGTCACCTCCGGCTATCACCTCTTCAACGCTGCCCCCTACATCCTCACGTTGGCGATCATGATCATCACCTGCTCGCCGAAGCGTACGCTGACCGGAGCCCCGGCCGAATTGTCGATCACCCGCTAGAGAGCCAAATCATGCCCGAGCGCTACATCAAGTCCGAGCCCTACGCCTGGCCCTACAACGGCGATCTGCGCCCACAAAACACCGCGCTCATCATCATCGACATGCAGACTGATTTCTGCGGCGTCGGCGGCTATGTCGACAAGATGGGCTATGACCTGTCGCTGACGCGGGCGCCGATCGAGCCGATCAAGAGGCTGCTCGCGGCGATGCGCAAGCAGGGTTTCCACATTATCCATACCCGCGAAGGCCACCGCCCCGATCTCTCCGACCTGCCCGCCAACAAGCGCTGGCGTTCGCGGCAGATCGGCGCCGGCATCGGCGACCCCGGCCCCTGCGGCCGAATCCTGGTGCGCGGCGAGCCCGGTTGGGACATCATCGAGGAACTCGCGCCGCTGCCGGGCGAGCCGATCATCGACAAACCAGGCAAGGGCTCGTTCTGCGCCACCGATCTGGAATTGATCCTGCGCGTGCGCGGCATCGAGAACATCGTTCTGACCGGCATCACCACCGATGTCTGCGTCCACACCACCATGCGCGAGGCCAACGATCGCGGCTTCGAATGCGTGCTGCTGCACGATTGCTGCGGCGCGACCGACAAGAGCAACCATGACCACGCGCTTAAGATGATCAAGATGCAGGGCGGCGTGTTCGGGGCGGTCTCGACCTCGGACGCCTTCATCGGAGCGATTTCGTGATCATCGGCGAACCGCCTCCGCTTGTCGGCGCCTTCGGCGTCGACGCCATCGCCATGACCATGCGCTTCGGCGACTTCCTTGCGCTTGACAATGTCGAGCTCAAGGTGCGGCCGGGTTCGTTCCATGCACTGCTCGGCGAGAACGGCGCCGGCAAGTCGACACTCGTCAAATGCATCATGGGCTACTACCACGCGACCGAAGGCGACATCCTCGTCGGCGGCCGCCAGCAGGCGATCGCAAACCCGAAGGACGCTCACGCGCTCGGCCTCGGCATGGTCTACCAGCATTTTACGCTGGTGCCGGCCATGACG
Organism: Bradyrhizobium sp. CCBAU 53338; assembly: GCF_015291665.1. NCBI lineage: Bacteria > Pseudomonadati > Pseudomonadota > Alphaproteobacteria > Hyphomicrobiales > Nitrobacteraceae > Bradyrhizobium > Bradyrhizobium sp. CCBAU 53338. Next base: position 2,396,718 of record NZ_CP030048.1, on the reverse strand, counting down.
GTCGCTGAAAACCTTGTCCTCGCACGCGACGACGTGCCGGCCGTGGTGAACTGGCCGGAGGAGATGAAGGAGCTCGAGGCCTTCCTGGCGCGGATGCCCTTCAAGGTGCCGCTTTCCGCAAGGGTGTCCGACATCTCCGCCGGTGAGCGGCAGAAATGCGAGATCCTCAAGCAGCTTTATCTGAAGCGCCGCTTCCTGATCCTGGATGAGCCTACCTCGGTGCTGACGCCGGCCGAAGCGGACGAAGTGCTCGGCATGCTCCGCGACATGGTCGTCAAGGGCGAGCTGACCATTTTGATGATCACGCACAAGTTCCGCGAAGTCATGGCCTTCGCCGATGAGGTCACGATCCTGCGCCGCGGCAAGCTTGCCGGCGCCGGCAAGGTCGCAGAGCTGACGCCGGATGCGATGGCCCGCACGATGATCGGCGCCGAGGAGCTGACCGTGCAGCCGCCGCGCACCGGCCAGGCCGGCAATGCGCGGCTGGAGCTGGAAAAGCTCCGCGCGCTCGACGATGCCGGCGCCATCGCCGTGCATGACGTCTCCCTCACCGTGCGCGCCGGCGAGATCGTCGGCATCGCCGGCGTCTCCGGCAATGGTCAGCGCCAGCTCGTCGAAGTCCTGGCCGGCCAACGCGAGGCCGAGGGCGGCGACATCCGCGTCGCCGGCGATCCCTATCACGCCCGCCGCGAGGAGATGCGGCGTCACAAGATGTCGCTCCTGCCGGAGGAGCCCCTAAAGAACGCCTGTGTCGGGGGGATGAGCGTCGCCGACAACATCGCCTTCCGCGAGTTCGACCGTGCACCCTTCGCCAGCGGCGGCTGGTGGCTCAACCGTGGCGCCTTCCGCGACGACGCCCGGAAGAAGATCGCCCGGTACAAGATCAAGACTCGCACCCCGGAGACGCCGATCTCGGCGCTGTCAGGCGGCAATGTCCAGCGGGCCGTGCTCGCCCGCGAGCTTGCGGGCGATGTGGAGGTACTGATCGCGGCCAATCCCTGCTTCGGTCTCGACTTCGCGGCCGTGGCGCAGATCCATGCCGAGATCATGGCTGCGCGCAACCGCGGCGCCGCCGTGCTGCTGGTCAGCGAGGACCTCGACGAACTGCTTGAACTCTCCGACCGGCTGGTGGTGATGTTCCATGGCGAATTCGTGTATGAAGCACGGACCAGCCGGGCCGATCTCACCGAAGTCGGCCGGCACATGGCGGGGCACTGATCGGGGAGTTGCGATGAGCAGCGCGATGGAGCGCGACGAGCACTTCCTCCGCTTGTCCTTCGCGGTCGCCCGCCGCTCCCTCACCCATGGCAACCATCCCTTCGGCTGCATCGTCGTCGAAGCCGACGGCCGCGTGCTGATCGAGACCGAGAACGGCTACATGCCCGACCATGACGGCACCGCGCATGCCGAGCGCCTTGCGGCCACACAGGCCTGCCGAACGCTCGGCCGCGAGGTACTGGCAAAGGCCACACTCTATTCGTCGGCCGAACCATGCGCGATGTGTTCAGGCGCGATCTACTGGGCCGGTATCGGCCGCGTCGTCTATGGCCTCAGCGAGCACCGCCTGCGCGGCATCACCGGTAATCACGCGGAGAACCCGACGCTCGATCTACCCTGCCGCGTGGTCTTTGCCGGCGGTCAGCGGCCGACAACAGTGGTCGGGCCCATGCTGGAGGATGAGGCCGCAGCACTGCACGACGGCGTGTGGACGAAATAGTCGGGACAGCCCGGCCCGTCAGGCCTTGAAAGCCAGACGCAGTCCGCCCCAGTGCCTGCCATTGACACGAAGGGGCGCGTCTACCTCCTTGAGCGTGACAATCGCACCGCCGCCCATGTCGCGATCGTAGGTCTGCAAGAGAAATTCGCGCGTGGTACGTGCCGCGCGTAACCCGGCGCTGTCCTTGAAGAAACGTCTATTCCTCGAATTGGCGGCATTCCAAGCCGGATCGTTCGGCCGCTGAGGCTGAGAGAACTTGCGATTGTGGGTAGGAAGATAAGCGTTGGTATCGACCGCAGCGCAAAATGCAACCCGTGGATCGAGGCCTAGTATGCCCTCCTGAATGTCGGGGAGAATGCGATCGCACATCGTCAAGAAGGGCGCCTCGAATTGCTGTGGACTGGAACCCGCGATTGGCCGATATTCGAAATTGAATAGATCGGCCTCCGAAATATCTCCCTTCGCGAGCGCCGCTTCAAATGCGGCGCTGATCCGCCCGGCTGCCTGGCGTGCGGCAGCAACGAATTTTTCATCCGTCGAATCGACATTCCGGAGATATGTCGCGACCGCATCCTTGCGATCGTTCGAGAGCGCGTCGAACTGGACGTGAACATTGGGCTGCCCGATCGCAATGATCTTGCCTCTGACTTCGCCGAGCTCGCTGGTCCGAACAACAATCGAGCTCCCTTCGCGCAACTCGTTCCGGCCATCTTTCGCGCGAAAACGCAGGCCGCCTTCGGACAGGTCAAGCACGGTGCCATCGATCCGCGCCCCGTCCGATTGTGCCACGGCAGCCAACGATACCGGACGCCGGTTTTCCTGTGAGCGGCGGTCGCCCGCATAGGAGGAGCGAAGCGAAACGACCAGATTGGCACGGAGCTCCGATACGCGACCATGTGTGCCGTTCACGAGTCCCGACAGTGTGTTCGACTGCGTCTCGATTTCAGTGGATCGGCCGGAGATCCGGGCAACGTTGTGTGAGACCGCAGCCACGCCCTGGGACGCTTCCGTCAAGCTGCGCGCAACGTCCTGCAGCGTCGCTTCCTGCTCCTCGGCAGCCGCAGCGACGGCGCCGGTCACCTCCTTGATATCGGAGACCGCGGTCCCGACCCTGGCAATCACCTCGATGCTCTGCTGCGAGGCATGGCAAATGTCCTGGATCCGTTGAGCGATATCCTCGGCTGCCTCGCTGGTCTTCCGGGATAGCGCCTTCACCTCGTGAGCCACGACGGCGAAACCCTTGCCGGCTTCACCTGCGCGGGCCGCCTCGATCGTGGCGTTGAGAGCCAAAAGATTGGTTTGGGCAGCAACCTCGGAGATCAGCTTGGTGACGGCCTGAATACGGTTCGCTGCGTCGTTGAGCGCAGCAACGGTCGACCCGGCCCGCTCGATCTCGTCGGCTGCGCGCGTGGCCAACTGCGCGGTCTGCACCGCGCGCTCCGCGATCTCGCGGCCTGCAGCCGAGAGCTGCTCTGTCGCGGCTGAGACCGAGGACACATTGCCCGTGGCCTGTTCGGACGATGCGGCGACCGTGAAAGCCTCCGCGGCAATCGCCTTGGCATCCTGGGCCGCGCTCTCGCTGCGTTCAGCGGCCTCATTGCTGATGGTCAGAACCTCGGAGACCGCACTATCGAGATCAGCCTCGAGAATCTCACACATGTCGCGAAGGGCCGTTCGGCTCTGATCGTCCATCGACCGTGAGATGTAGACGCTGAGAGCGAGATCCATGTCGAGGAGTGCCGCACGTGTCAGGGCATCCTGAAGGGCCCGCCGCTTACTGCGCCGGCGCCAACCCGACAATCTGTCCTCGACCTCGCTCTGCAGGGCGTTCAAGAGCTTGGCGTAGGCCGCGATGTAGTCGCGTGGCTCAAGTCCGATTCTGTGATGCGCCTGGCCGATCCTCACGGCCGACGCCATGTAGGCGTCATCGAACTCGCCGTCCAGGATCATCAACCAGTGCTTGAGCTGAGCTGTCTTCGCGCGATGGATGTGCGCATCGTCGCGGAACTGCCGCTGCAACCTCGGCACACTGAGTATGTCCTTGTAGAAGCGATCGAGAACGACCGGCAACGCCTCCCCTACGAGGCTCGCATGCTCGCAGAGCAAAGCGCGCTCGGCGGCGTTCAGGCCGATCAATTGCAATCTATCTTCGATTTGCGACATGAGGCCTCTTCCCGGCATGACTGCTTCTCGCCGCGCCGTATCCCGGGCGGCGCAGCGCAGCCATATTGAGTCGTTCGCACAGCCGCCCTGCCTTGCGATATGAGGTGGAAAGAACAAATGTTCCGCCAATTGGCCTATCGAAATTACGCAACCTGCGATTTTTTTTTAGGCGAGCCAGCGGTATTCTGGCGAAGCCAAAACGACAAATGGCGCCGCATTTCTGCGGCGCCATCGGCATTTCGTCAGAGGCAGATCAGAATTTCACAGTAACACCACCATAGACGGTGGACTCGGTGCAGCTGTGAGTGCTCTGGCCGGTCGCGGCGACCGTGCAGACGCCGGGCATGGCGTTGTGGTCGAGGCCGAACTTGTTCTGCCAGTAGCGATAGGCGACCCAGAGGTCGACGAAGTGCGAGTACTTGTCACCCCAGGCCGCCTTCGACGCGTCGAAGGTCAGGCGGATCGGTTCGCTGTTCAGTTCGGTCTTCGAAGCGGTCGACAACCGGCCAATGCCCGAGAGTGCGGGAAGACCGTTCGAGTCGCCCTTCGGGCCATACCAGCCGGCACGGCCGCTGATCGACCAGAACTGCATGTTCGGCGGCAGGAAGCCGAGATCCATGTAGTAGTTGATTTCGACGGCCCAGGTCGGGTTGTAGCTGACATTGCCGTCGGAGTTACAGGTCACGCCGGGCGTACCCGCGCCGAACAAGCCGCACTGCGTGAAGGCGTTGTGATTCGAGAACTCCCAGTACATCAATGGAGCGACGTCGATATAGCCCTTGTACGGAAGGTCGAAAGCGAACTGGAGACCGGCGACTACGTCGCGCTTGGCGGGCGCGAGGAAGGTGTTCTCGCTGTTGGCGTCCATACCGACTTCGAACGAAATGTTGTGCAGCGGACCCATGGTAAAGGTCTTGGTGTTGAACAATTCGTTCCAGCCCAAGGTCGAGCGGAACAGGCCGTAGATCTCGGTTGCGCCGGCGCAATCGCTGGCGGTGCCGTTGATGTTCACGCCCGGCGCCGTGCAGGGCGAAGCCGGGTCGTTATGGCCCGACTTGAACATCGAGATCGTGAAGAAATTGGTGCCGTAGGCCCAGAGGTCGAAGTGGGTGAAGGAGTAGACCTGCTTGGCGGTGGTGCCGTTGATGCTGCCATCCGGACTGACGCTCCACATGCCGGGGTCGGTGCCCTTCGGCATCCAGGAGAACGACACGCGGTTGTCGATCACCAGGAAGAACGGAAGGTCAGGCGCCTTTTTGGCCGCCTTGACCGGCAGATCCGCCGCCTGAGCCCAGCCGCCGATGGCCAGCGTAGCAAGTGACAGCGCCGTTGCTGCAATTGCCTTGAAACGAAACGACATCCTGAATACCCCCGAGTTTGGACACTTAAAAATGAACGCCCCTTGGGTGCGACACTTGCGCCGAACTCCCGGAGTGAGAAGCCTCAACTTTTCCCAAGGCATGCCGTATGTTTCGGCAGCAAGCGGCGATTCACCGCGGAAATCTCGGGGTTTCTGGATGTCAGCGTCGCGCAGAATCGGCAGCGCGATGCCAGACATTCCCGGTTGATTCCGTTTGCGTTTTATCTCGAGCGCGCAACGTGGATGCCAATGCCGGCAATGGCTGCCGCGACGACCCCACATTGCATACGCACGCTGGCGCGATTTTGCTCAACCCCACGTCGGGCCTGCACAGCGGGTTCCGATTTGGTTTGAACCGTCACAAATTTGCAACAGGCGTCACCTTGAGGCCGCCACTGCAACGACTTCGGGACGCCCGATAGAGGCAATCATCGCTCGCGCAGGACTGCGACTCCCGACAGAGGCCCCCTGCCGAAGCGTTAAGCAAGGGATGACGCATTTTCACACCTTACGTGCCGCTTCAAACTAGCCCACTATTGAGCCACTTCATCTCATGCAAGCGCATCGGCGAATGTTTGATCCAACGCCTAACGGCCCGCATTCCGGCGAGTCTCCGCTGCTTCAGACGCTCGGGCTCACCAAGCGCTACGGGGATTTTCTCGCCAACGATTCGATCGACATTGACGTCTGGCCGAAGGAGATCCATGCGCTCCTCGGCGAGAACGGCGCCGGCAAGTCGACGCTGGTGAAGGCGATTTATGGGCTGATCCAGCCGAGCGCCGGCGAGATCCGCTGGCAGGGCGCGCCGATCGTACTGTCCGGCCCGTCGGAAGCGCGCAGCCTTAGCATCGGCATGGTGTTCCAGCATTTCTCGCTGTTCGACAATCTCACCGTCGCCGAGAACGTCGCGCTTGGCCTCGACGGCAGGGAATCCTTCAGGGACATGTCGGCGCGGCTGGAGCAGGTGTCGAAGACCTATGGACTGCCGCTCGATCCCAAGCGGGAGGTCTGGCAACTGTCGGTCGGCGAGCGCCAGCGCATCGAGATCGTCCGGGCGCTGATGCAGGATCCGAAATTCCTGATCCTCGACGAGCCGACCGCCGTGCTGACGCCGCAGGAAGCCGACCAGCTCTTCGTCGTGCTGGAGCGGCTCAAGGCGGAAGGCCGCGCCATCCTCTACATCAGCCACAAACTCGAGGAGGTGAAGCGGCTCTGCGACACCGCGACGATCCTGCGCGGCGGCAAAAAGATTCAGACCTGCAATCCCCGGCTCGAAACCGCAGCCTCCCTCGCACGCATGATGGTCGGCGGCGAGATTAGGGAGGTGAAGGCTGCCGCCAGCCGGAAGACGACGATACCGCGACTGGTCGTCAACGATCTCTCGCTCGCGCCAGCCGAGGCACACGGTATGCGGCTCGAGCACATCTCGTTCGAGCTGAAGGGCGGCGAGATCCTCGGCATCGCCGGCGTCGCTGGCAATGGCCAGGACGAACTGTTCGCGGCGCTGTCCGGCGAACGGTTGTCGAAGGATCCCGGAACTGTGGTGATCGAAGGCATCGCCGCCGGTCACCTCTCGATCACCAAGCGGCGCAGGCTCGGCGCCGCCTTTGTGCCCGAAGAGCGGCTCGGCCACGGCACCGCCCCGCGCATGAAGCTGTCGGAGAACGCACTGCTCACCGGACACGCCGCCAGCGGCATGGTCAATCACGGCTTCATCGACACCGCGGCCACGTTGAAGACCGTGGACAAGGCCACGGAGACATTCGACGTACGCAAGGCCAAGCGGGATCCGGAAGCCGCGTCCCTCTCGGGCGGCAACTTGCAAAAGTTCATCGTCGGCCGCGAGATCCTGCGCAACCCTGCGGTGCTGGTGGTGAGCCAGCCGACCTGGGGCGTCGACGCCGGTGCCGCGTCCGTCATCCGCCAGGCCCTGCTTGACCTTGCAACTTCTGGCGCCGCCGTGCTCGTGACCAGCCAGGATCTTGACGAACTCGCCGAGATCGCCGACCGCATCGCCGTGATGTTCCATGGCCGGCTGTCGGAGCCGCTCGCAACGCGCGACGCGACGCGCGAAACACTCGGCCTGCTCATGGGCGGCAGCAGTCTGGAGCCGAAGGAGGCTGCACGTGCAGTTGGTGCTTGAGAGGCGCACCGAGCGCTCCAACACGATCGCGCTGATCTCGCCACTGATCGCGATCGGCTTGACCATCGTGACCATGACCATCCTGTTCGCAATCCTCGGCAAGAATCCGCTGCTCGCCCTGCAGGCCTATTTCATCGCGCCCCTGACCGACAGTTATTCGCTCCAGGAGATCGCCGTGAAGGCGACACCATTAGTGATGATCGCGATCGGGCTGTCGCTCTGCTATCTCGCCAACGCCTGGAACATCGGTGCCGAGGGTCAGTTCCTGATCGGCGCCGTCGCCGGAAGCTGGATCGCGGTGAAGACGCAAGGTACCGACGCCGGCGCCTGGGTGCTGCCGGCGATGCTCGTGCTCGCTGCCGCCGCGGGTGCGCTTTATGCGTTGATCCCGGCGATCTGCAAGGTGAAGTTCGGGGCCAGCGAGATCCTGACCAGCCTGATGCTGGTCTATGTCGCCGACCTCCTGCTGGACTATCTCGTCCGCGGTCCCTGGCGCGACCCGAACGGCTTCAACTTCCCGACCACGGCTGAGTTCGATCCCGTGGCGACGGTGCCGCTGCTGATCGAAGGCGGCCGGCTGCATCTGGGCTCGATCATTGCACTGCTGGTCGTCGCGGCCGCCGCAATCCTGCTCGGGCGGACCATCAAGGGGTTCGAAATCCGCGTGGTGGGCGCTGCACCGCGCGCTGCGCGGTTCGGCGGCTTCAACGCCAACCAGCTGATCATCCTGACCTTCGCGGTATCGGGCGCACTTGCCGGTCTTGCCGGCATCATCGAGGTCGCCGGACCCGTCGGGCACCTCCAGCCCGGCATCTCGCCCGGCTATGGTTTCACCGCGATCATCGTCGCGTTCCTCGGCCGGTTGAATCCGATTGGAATATTAATTGCAGGCCTCTTTCTCGCATTGACCTTTATCGGTGGTGAGCAGGCGCAGATCGCGATGAAGATCCCGTTGGACGTCACCAAGGTCTTCCAGGGCATCCTGCTGTTCTACGTGCTCGCATGCGATTCCCTCATCCTCTATCGCTTCAAGCTGGTCTTCGCGAACCGACAGGTGACCCGTGGAGCTGGTTGAAGCCATCATCCTGTCGGTGCTCGCCGCCTCGACGCCGCTCCTGATCGCGGCGACCGGCGAGCTCGTGACCGAGCGCTCGGGCGTGCTCAATCTCGGCGTCGAGGGCATGATGATCGTCGGCGCCGCCTGCGGCTTTGGCGGCGCGTGGCTCACCGGGTCAATCTTCGTCGGCGCGCTGTTCGGCATCATCGCGGGAATGCTGATGTCGCTGATCTTCGCGCTCATGGCGCTCGGGCTCGCCGTCAATCAGGTCGCAACAGGACTCGCGCTGACTATACTCGGCGTCGGCCTGTCCGGCCTGATCGGTGCCGGCTTCGTCGGCGAGCGGCTTACGCCGGCCGCACATTTGTACATTCCTGGCCTCACCGACGTTCCTCTGATCGGCCGCGTGCTATTCGGTGAAGACGCCTTCGTCTACTTCTCCATCGCACTCATCATCGGCGTGTGGTGGTTCCTGTACCGCACGCGCGCGGGATTGATCCTGCGCGCCTGCGGCGACAATCACGTTTCCGCACATGCGCTCGGCTATCCCGTGCTGCGCATTCGCACCCTTGCCGTGGTGTTCGGCGGCGCCTGCGCCGGACTTGCGGGGGCTTATCTGCCGCTCGCCTACACGCCGTTCTTCATTCCCGGCATGACCGCGGGTCGCGGCTGGATCGCGCTGGCGCTGGTCGTGTTCGCATCCTGGCGGCCCGGCCGGCTCGTGGTCGGCGCTTACCTGTTCGGCGCGGTGACGATCCTGCAGCTGCATGCGCAAGGCTGGGGCGTCGGCATTCCCTCGCAATTCATGTCGGCGCTGCCCTATCTTGCAACCGTCATCGTGCTGGTGCTGCTCTCCCGCGCCCGCACCGGCGGCTCGACCGCGCCGGCCGCGCTCGGCACCGTGTTCGTGCCTGACCGCTAGCCTTTTCATTTTCGCGACGTGCGCGATGGGGCGCGCACGTTGCGGATCTTGGCTTTCCCCTGATGTTTGGAGATTGATGATGAGGAAATCACTTCTTGCGCTGGCCGCCGGCCTTCTGCTTGCCGGAAGCGTCAGCGCAGCCTCCGCTGCCGACAAGCTGAAAGTCGGCTTCATTTACCTCGGCCCGATCGGCGACCTCGGCTGGACCTACCAGCACGAGCTTGCCCGCCAGGCGCTGGTGAAGGAGTTCGGCGACAAGATCGAGACCACCTATCTCGAGAACGTCCCCGAAGGCCCCGACGCCGAGCGCGCCATCGAGCAACTCGTCCGCGCCGGCAACAAGCTGATCTTCACGACGTCGTTCGGCTACATGGACCCGACCCTGAAGGTCGCCAAGAAATATCCGAACGTGCATTTCGAGCACGCCACCGGCTACAAGCGCGACAAGAACATGTCGACCTATTCGTCGAAATGGTACCAGGGCCGCTACATTCAAGGCCTGATTGCGGCCAAGATGTCGAAATCGGGCGTGCTCGGCTACATCGGCTCGTTCCCGATTCCAGAGGTGGTCTCCGGCATCAACGCGACCATGATCGCGGCGCAGAGCATCAACCCGAACATCAAGGTCAAGATCATCTGGGCCAACACCTGGTTCGACCCGGGCAAGGAGGCCGACGCCGCCAAGGCGCTGATCGACCAGGGCGCCGACGTGATCATGCAGCACACCGATTCGCCCGCCGCGATGCAGATCGCCAGCGAGCGCGGCAAGCTCGCATTCGGCCAGGACTCCGAGATGATCAAGTTCGGGCCCAAGACCCAGCTGACCTCGATCCTCGACACCTGGGGCCCCTACTACATCGCCCGCGTCAAGGCCGAGCTCGACGGCACCTGGAAGTCGGAAGACACCTGGGGCGGTCTCGACAGCCACATGTTCGCGATGGCGCCGTATACCAACATGCCTGATGACGTGAAAAAGATCGCCGAGGATGCCCAGGCGGCAATCACCGCCGGCAAGCTGCACCCGTTCAAATGCCCGGTCATTGGGCAGGACGGCAAGGAGATCGAGTGCAAGGGCGGCGCCAATCTCGCCGACGGCCAGATCCTCGGCATGAATTTCTACGTCAAGGGCATCGACGACAAGCTGCCGGGCAAGTAGCACGCTTCTTGCATCACCTTAATCACCTGCTCCTCCCGGAGGAGGTTTGGAGGGGGTGGCCAGAAGCACCCGGCACTTGTGGTCGCCCCCTCCTTCTATTTTCCAAGCCCACCCGTCTGCATCGCCCGCGCCGCGGCGCTGTGCCGGCGGACGAGGTCCGCAAGGTCCAGTCCCGGGATCGCACCGTCGACCACGGCCCAGTTCCCAGCCACCATCACCCTGTCGGCCCGATGCGCCCCGCAAAGCACCAGGGCAGCCAGGGGGTCGCCATGGCCGGAGAAGCGCAGCTCGTCCAGCTTGAACAGCGCGAGGTCGGCCGCCTTGCCGACCGCGATCTCGCCGAGTTCCGGACGGCCGACGCAGGCCGCCGAGCCTTGGGTGGCCCAGCGCAGCGCATCCTTGTGGCTGACCCTGCTCACGCCGTAGTGCGCCCGCTGCAGCAGGAACGCCGCGCGTACCTCCTGCATCAGGTTCGATCCGTCGTTCGAAGCTGAACCATCGACACCGATCCCGATACCGACACCGGCCTCCTCCATCTCGCACACCGGGCAGCAGCCCGAGGCCAGCAGCTGGTTGCTACAGGCACAGTGGCTGATGGTGGTTCTTGCCTTGCCGAGCCGCTTCATCTCGTCGGCGTTGAAAAAGATGCCGTGGGCGAGCCAGGTCCGCGCACTGAGCCAGCCGCATTGCTCGAGATAGTCGAGTGGACGGCAGCCGTACATCTGCTCGCAGAATTTGTTCTCGTCCTCGGTCTCGGCGAGATGGGTGTGCAGGCGCACGTCGAGCTTGTCGGCGAGATCGGCGGTGGCGCGCATCAGCGACGTCGTCACCGAGAACGGCGAGCAGGGCGCGAGCGCAATCTGCACCATTGCATCCGCGCCACGCTGGTGATGCTTTGCCACCACCCGCGCGCTGTCGGCCAGGATCGTGTCCTCGTCCTGTACGACGCTGTCAGGCGGCAGACCGCCGTCACGCTGCGACAGGTTCATCGAACCACGCGTCAGCAGCACGCGCATCCCGAGCCGCTTTGCGACACCGACCTCGATATCGACGGACTCTTCGAGCCCGGCCGGAAAAACGTAGTGATGATCCGTCGTCGTCGTGCAACCCGAGAGGAGCAACTCAGACATGGCCACGGTGACGCCGAGCTCGAGCGACTCAGGGGTCATCCTCGCCCAGACCGGATAAAGCGCCTGCAGCCAGGGAAACAGCTCGCGGTCCATCGCGGCCGGCAACGCTCGTGTCAGCGTCTGATAAAAGTGATGATGCGTGTTGATGAGGCCTGGCAGCACGACATGCTCGCTCGCATCGAACACCGTGACGTCTGCGGCCGCCGGCGTTCCGCCGGCCGGCACAAGCTCGATGATGCGGCCATTCCTCACCACGATCCCGCGCTCCGCGCCATCGGCGAGGATGGCCAGAGGATCCCTGATCCAGATCGGCTTTGCGGCGCTCATGATCCTGTTTCTCCTCGCCCGCGTTGAAGACTGGCCTGCAAAGCAGAGGCCATCCCTTCGATATCGTTGCTGCGACTTGTTGTTGCTACTTGGCGCTGGTCTTGCAAGACTTTCCCTCGAGACAAATCACCCGGCCCAAGCATTTTCGCAGCATGGACTTGAATACCATCACAGCGGTCGCTCATCCGCAAACGCGCTCCGACCTGCCCGTTTGGACGCCAGGTGATGCTTGGCTCGCGGGCGGCACGTGGCTGTTCTCGGAGCCGCAAGTTCACCTCACGCGGCTGATCGATCTCACCGATCTGAAATGGCCGGCGCTGACGGTCACGCCCGATCGCCTCGGCATCGCCGCCACCTGCACCATCTCGCAACTCGATGCACTCACCTGCCCGACCGATTGGCATGCAGCACCACTCATCAGCCAATGCTGCCGTGCGTTCCTCGCCTCCTTCAAGATCTGGAAGACGGCGACGGTCGGCGGCAATCTCTGCATGTCGCTGCCGGCGGGTCCGATGATCTCGCTCACCGCTGCGCTCGACGGCGTCTGCACCATCTGGAAGGCCGGCGGCGGCGAGCAAAAGATTCCCGTCGTCGAATTCGTCACGGGTAATCAGCGCAACCGCCTGTCACCGGGCGACCTGCTGCGGCAGATCGACATTCCGATCGCCGCATTGAAGCGTCGATCCGCGTTCCGCCAGATCTCGCTTGCAGCCGTCGGACGCTCCGCAGCCCTTCTGATCGGGAGCCTCGATGGCGCTGGCGCGCTGAAGCTGACCGTGACCGCATCGACCGTGCACCCGATCCAGCTGTCGTTTCCCAAGCCGCCTGACGCGAGCGCGCTTCGCGCCGCTATCTCCGAGAAGATCTCCGACGATCTCTATCACGCCGACATTCATGGCAAGCCTTTCTGGCGCAAGCACATGACGCTGCGGCTCGCCGAGGAGATCCGCATCGAGCTCCTGGGTGCGACGCCGCCATGAGCTTCGAGGTCAATGGCACCAGCTTCCCGCAAGCGCCGCGCGCCGGCCAATGCCTGCGCACTTTCCTGCGGGAGCTTGGCCAGTTCGGAGTGAAAAAGGGTTGCGACGCCGGCGATTGCGGCGCCTGCACCGTGCTGCTCGACGGCGAGCCCGTGCATAGTTGCCTGATCCCCGCGTTTCGCGCGGAGGGACGCGCCGTCACGACGATCGAAGGTCTCGGCGGCAGCGATGGCGCGCATCCGATGCAGCAGGCCTTTCTCGACGCGCAGGGATTTCAATGCGGTTTCTGCACCGCCGGCATGATCCTGACCTGCGCCTCGCTGAACCAGGCCCAGCGCACCGATCTCGGTGCCGCGCTGAAGGGCAACATCTGCCGCTGCACCGGCTACCGATCGATCGAGGATGCGATCAACGGCAAGACCAATGTCGAGGACAGCGTCGAGGCCGGAGGCGCTTTCGGCCGCAGCCTGCCGGCACCCGCTGGCGCCGAAATCGTCCGCGGCAAGGCGCGCTACACCTTCGACACGGAGATCGACAATCTTCTGCATATCAAGCTGCTGCGCTCCCCGCATGCGCATGCACGGATCGTCGCGATCGACAAATCGGCGGCGATGGCCGTAGCAGGCGTGCGCGCGATCCTGACGCATGAGGACGCGCCATCGGTGCTGATCTCGACGGCGCGGCACGAAAAGGACTGGATGGACCCCGAGGATACCCGCATCCTCGACGAAATCGTCCGCTTCATCGGCCAGAAGGTCGCCGCCGTCGTCGCCGAGAGTGAGGCTGCTGCCGAGGAGGCCTGTCGCCAACTTAATGTCGAATACGAGGTCCTGCCTGCGCTGATCGACCCCGAACAGGCGATGATGCCTGGCGCGCCGCTCGTTCATCCCGATCGAACCGGTGCGAACCGCGTTGCCGACGCACAGCGCAATCTCGTCTCGGAGATTCATGGCGAGTTCGGCGATGTCGCCTCCGCGCTCGCCGCATCCGCCGTCACTTACGAGGCCACCTTCCACAGTCACCGCGTGCAGCACGCCGCGCTGGAGACCCATGGCGGCCTTGCCTGGCTCGACGAGACTGGCGTGCTCAACGTCCGCACCTCCACGCAGGTGCCATTCCTCACCCGGCGCGCGCTCTCGGACATCTTCCAACTGCCCATGGACAAGGTCCGTGTGTTCTGCGAGCGCGTCGGCGGCGGTTTTGGCGGCAAGCAGGAGATGTTCGTCGAGGATATTCTGGCACTGGCCGCGCTGAAGACGGGGCGTCCGGTCAAGCTCGAGCTCACCCGCGAGGAGCAGTTCATCGCGACTTCGACGCGGCATCCGATGCGGGTCCATATCAAGGCCGGCGCCGACGCCGACGGCAAGCTCACCGCGCTCCAGCTCGATTTGCTTTCCAACACCGGCGCTTACGGCAATCACGGCCCATCCGTGATGTTCCACGCGGTGTCGGAGTCCATCGCCGTCTACAATTGCCCGAACAAGCGGGTCGACGGCTTCGTGGTGTATACCAATACGGTGCCCGCAGGCGCGTTTCGCGGCTACGGGCTGCCGCAGGCCCTGATCGCGGTGGAAGCCGCGATCGACGAGCTGGCCACGCAGCTCGGCATCAGCCCGTACGACATGCGCCGCCGCAACATCGTCAGGCCCGGCGATCCCATGCTGTCGCCGCCTGAGTCCGAATATCACGACGTGCTCTACGGCTCCTACGGGCTCGACCAGTGCATCGACCTCGTCGAGCGCGCCATGCAGGTCGATCAGCCTCAGCCCGAGCTGTCGCCGGACTGGCTGACCGGCGACGGCATCGCGCTGACCATGATCGACACGGTGCCGCCCGCCGGTCACATCGCGGACGCCATGATCGCGCTCAACGACGACGGCAGCTTCGATCTCACCGTCGGCACCGCCGAGTTCGGCAACGGCACCAGCACCGTGCACCGGCAGATCGCCGCGACGGTGCTGGCGACCACGGTCGACAGGATCCGCCTGCGCCAGTCCGACACCGCCCTTGGCGGCCACGACACCGGCGCCTATGGCAGCACCGGCACGTTCGTGGCCGGCAAGGCCACGCAGGCAGCGGCGTTGCAGCTTGCGGCGGCGTTGAAGGCGGCGGCCGCCGGCGCCTGGCTTTGCGATGTCGCGACTTGCACGCTCGACGGCGAATTCGTCGTCAGCGGCGTGCGGCGCATATCCTTTGTCGACGTCGCGAAGCTCGCGCGCGAGGCGGGGCGTCCGCTCGCGGCGCACGGCAATTCCGTGGGCACGCCGCGGTCGGTCGGCTTCAATGTACAGGGCTTCCGCGTCGCCGTGAACAAGGGCACCGGCGAGGTCAGGATTCTCAGGAGCGTGCAGGCGGCCGATGCCGGAATCGTCGCCAATCCCATGCAGTGCCGCGGCCAAGTCGAGGGCGGCGTTGCGCAGGCCATTGGCGCGGCGCTCTACGAGGAGATGGTGATCGACGCCGAGGGCCGCGTCACCAATCCCAAATTCCGTGATTACCATCTGCCGTCCTTCGCGGACGTGCCGCGCACGGAGGTGTTTTTTGCCGAGACGTCCGACACGATCGGGCCGTTGGGAGCGAAGTCGATGAGCGAGAGCCCGTACAATCCGGTCGCCGCCGCGCTCGGCAACGCGATCGCGGATGCCACTGGCATCCGCTTCAACGCGCCGCCGTTCAAGCCGGACCGACTGTTTCCGGCCCTGCACGACAAGTTCGGCGACTAGCTGCCGCGATAGGTCGAATAGCTCCAGGGCGTGACCAGCAGCGGCACGTGGTAGTGGCTCTCCGGCTCGCTGATCGCAAAGCGCAAGGGAATCTCGTCAAGGAAGGGCGGATCGGAGAGCTGTACGTTACGCTCGGCGTAATATTTGGCGACGCTGAAGCGGAGTTCGTAGCGTCCGGTCGGCAGCGGTCGGCCGCCGATCAGCGGCTGGTCGGTGCGGCCGTCGGCATTGGTGACATTACGTGCGATCACGCGGCTCTCACCGAGCGCGGCGAGCTCGATCAGTTCCACCGCGATTCCTGCCGCGGGCTTGCCGGCATGATTGTCCAGCACATGGGTCGAGAGCCGGCCGTGCACTTTCAACTTGTCGTCGGCGACGACGAGCTGATCGAGCCGCAACGCCGAGATGCGGCCGATCTCCTCGATCGCACGGCGGGTCTCGGTTTTCGAGATATTGCGCAGTCGCGTCTCGAAGTCGCGCAGCACCGAATCCCTGCTGTGACGCCGCACGCAAACGATGTAGGGGAAGCCGAATTTTTCGCGATAGGCGTTGTTGACACGCTCGAAGGCGGCATACTCGGCCTCCGACAGCCGGTCGAGACCGGCGCTGTTCTGCTCCTCGGCCGATTCCGCGGTCAGGCCCGCCGCGCGCTGGGTCTTGTTGGCGAGATCGGGATGCGCCCGGATCAGCGCGAGTTGCGCATCGGGTTCGGCAGCCTGGATTGCGGCCACAAGCGCGGCATGCAGCTCGTTGATGCCGGCGAACGGCCGCTGTGCTGCGAGCTGCTCGGCGATCCACGGCGAATATTCGACGACATTGGCGAGCGCGGCGACGAAGTCGGCCTTGCTGGCGGCGTTGAGATCAGCGAGCGGGATTTGCACCATCACATCTTTACCTGATCTCGAACGCGTCAGCGGCGAGATGCGCGTGCTTGTCGTGCCAATGCTGCGCGATCTGGAGCCGTGTCGGCACCCAGACGCGCTCGTGCTTGCCGATATAATCGAGGAAACGGATCAGGCCCGCGGCGCGGCCGGGCCGACCGGCGAGGCGACAGTGCAGCCCCACCGACATCATCTTCGGCGCAGTCTCGCCTTCGGCATAGAGCACGTCGAAGGCGTCTTTCAGATAGGTGTAGAACTGCTCGCCCTC
The DNA here is from genome assembly GCF_015291665.1 of Bradyrhizobium sp. CCBAU 53338. NCBI lineage: Bacteria > Pseudomonadati > Pseudomonadota > Alphaproteobacteria > Hyphomicrobiales > Nitrobacteraceae > Bradyrhizobium > Bradyrhizobium sp. CCBAU 53338. The sequence continues at coordinate 2,379,891 of NZ_CP030048.1, read as the reverse complement.
GGCAAAGCCCTGCGGATTGATGAACCGCATGTCGTTGGCGTCTAACGTATAGGGAATGACGAGTTGCTTGCCGTTCGCGCCCTTGACCCAATAGGGCAGATCGTCGGCGTAGGAATCGCAGAGATAGAGGAAGCCGCCCTCCTCCATCAGCAGCCTGATGGTGTTGATCGAGGAGCGCCCGGTGTACCAGCCGAGCGGCCGCGCGCCGGTCGCCTCGGTGTGGACGCGGATCGACTCGGCAATCTCGCCGCCCTCCTGCGCCTCGGTCATGTCCTTGTGCTCGATCCATTTCAGGCTGTGGCTCGCGATGTCCCAGCCCGACTCCTTCATCGCAGCCACGATTTCCGGATTGCGCTTCAGCGCGGTGGCGACACCGAACACGGTGGTCGGCCACTTCCGCTCGTTGAACATCCGCCACAGCCGCCAGAAGCCGGCGCGCGAGCCATATTCGAACATGGATTCGATATTGGCGTGGCGCTGGCCCGGCCAGGGCTGCGCACCCAGCACGTCGGACAGAAAAGCTTCCGACGCACGATCACCGTGCAAAATGTTGTTCTCGCCGCCTTCCTCGAAATTGACGACGAACTGCACCGCGACCCGAGCATTGCCGGGCCACTCCGGATGCGGCGGGTTGCGGCCGTAACCGCGGAGATCGCGCGGGTAGCTGCTATCAGTCACTCAGACTTCCTCGAAGCGGATCGGCAACGCGCCTTTCCACAGCACGCTCTTGCCCAGCGTTGCCAAATTCTCCAGGCCCGACGTCACGGTGATGAAGTGATTGCCGGCGAGTTGGCCCATCTTGCTGGCGAAGTGCACGCCGCCATAGGCGAGCAGAATCTCGGTCTCGCTGATGCCGCCGGGATAGAGGATGATCTGGCCCGGTGCGGGATAGCTGGTGTGGTTCTCGTAGCCGACGCCGAAGTCGAGATCGCCGAGCGGCATCCAGACGCCTTCGCCGCTCCAGCGCACATGGATGATGTGGCTCTCGAACGGCAGCGCCTTGCGGAACGCCGCAACCGTCTTGGGCGCCGCCTGCTCCTCGAAGCGGGCATCGAAGGTGAAATCGCCTGCGCGGATAACGAGTTTGCTCATCTCATCTCTCTCGATCGGGGGCCAAGCAATCGCAAGTCATGCGATCGGAGGCCCCACGGGGAATTTGCAAGCAAAGAGCATTCCAGCGGGCTTCGCGCAAGTGGCGGCGAGCCCCTCACCTGCGGTCGTAGGACCAGCCGAACAGGCCGCTCCGCCGCACCTCCGGCTCGGGCTCCGCGGCGGGCGCGGGAGCCTCCTTCAGTTCCGCCTGCGGCGGGGGCGGAGGCGACGCCGGCAGGTTCTCGCATTTCATGGAATAGACCAGCTTGCCGTCCGCAGTGTGACCGATCGGAGCGCAGGGATCGGGATGCGCCGCCGAGGTTTTGGGAGCAGGTTTCACCTGAGCCACCGCAGGCGAGGCGATCAAAAGCAGGACCAGCAGATATCTCGACATCGTTGTCGCGCCTGAAACTCTGATGGCCCCATTCAACCGGATTACGACGATCAAGTCCATCAGGCCCGGCTGGGCGTGACTGCCGAATATTTAACCGGCGATGGCGCGCGGTCCACTTCTCGTGTCCCGGACACGCACGAGAGCAGAGTTGGACGCAAGCTCTATCCACATCATTACGCAATGGCGGCGTTTGAGGTAGCGGCACCTCTCTTCCAACTTGTATTTTGTATTGCAGACACACCATTGCAGCCTCGCGGCTTATCTCGCCCGAGCTCTGCTTAAACTCTCCGCCCTCTGAAATCAGGAGGGTGCAGGAAGGCCGGGTGCCGGCTGGCACCCACGGTCCGCTGCGCGAACGTGTAGCGCAAGAAGACCGCACAGCGGCATACAGGCGAAGCCCAACACACGGCCTTCCCTGCGCGATGGGTTGACGGCTTATGCCGAGCTCTCCCGGAAGCCGAATTCCTTCTGGCCTCCCTCGCCCCCCGGATTGGCGATGCCCGTCACCCGGTTGGGCTCCCTGCACCTCCGCGACAGGCTTGACCGTAGCGACGACGGCCAGGACCACACGTCTATATTTTGGCATTCGGTGAAACACGACGAAACTAAGAAAACCCTTTAAAACAAGCTCTTTTTGACTAGCCTGATGCGGGCTGTTTCAGCGGGCTTCACCAAAATAAGGGCCCGGCCCTAAGCCTTTCAGCGTCCGCACGACAAACTAAAAGCCTTAAAAGCCGAGCCCTTTGGTCCCAAGCCTTAGGAGCCGAAACCACAATGGATACTACCATGACCACCGAACCTGCTGGCAAGCGCGCCCGCAATGGCACATCATCCTGACCGACCGCCTGTGCGAGAAGCGGGTCGTAAAACGGACCAAACTGTACGACCGCAAATGCTCTGGCCTCTACGTCAGCATCACAACGGCGGGCGTGGCCACCTTCTCATTCAAGTTCACTGACCGGGAGACCGGCAAGCAGCGGACCGGCTGGCTCGGCGTCTACAATCCGGAGACCTTCACGGTCGAGGACGCCCGCAGCAAGGTCTACGGCCTCAAGGCCATGGGCGGCGACGCCCTCGCCGAGACCTTCCGCGACCAGCAGACCACGAAAGCTAAGCGGGGCAAGACCGTCGCCGAGATCATCGACGATCGGATCAAATGGATGAAGACGCTGGTCAAGAAACCGGACGGCGAAATGCGGCCCCGGTGGGAGAGCTGGGAGAACACCGCGAGCCATCTCGACCGGTTCATCCGCCCCCGCCTCGGCAAGAAGCTGGCCATGGAAGTCACTAAACCCGACATCGCCACGCTCTCGAACGACATTGTCGCGGGCAAGTTCGGCAAGCCGTCGGTCAGCAACGCCCGCCACATGCGCAAGGCGGCCTCGGGCCTGTTCAACTGGGCGGCGGAAGCCGGCCGCGACTACGTCACGGCCAGCCCCTGAGTCAACCTGCCGAAACTCGATCCGGAGCATCCCCGCACCCGCGTCCTCTCCGAGGACGAGATCAAGATCTTCTGGCATGGGCTGGACCGCGACGACCTCCCCTATGACCGTCGGACGCGGCTGGCGCTCAAGTTCGAGCTCGTCACCATGCTGCGGTCGCGTGAACTGCTCGGTGCCCGGCGGGATGAGCTGTTCGACCTCGATGGGGAGCATCCCCGCTTCGACGTCCCCCTCAAGCGCGTCAAGAAGCGGCGGGTGATTCAGCAGCCGTTGTCTGAGTTGGCTGTTGAGATCATTAAAGAGGCGCTGACCTCGGATAATCAACAGTTCGTATTCGAGAGCCCTATGTACAGGGGCCAGCCGATCCACCGCAAAGCGATGGCGAACGCGCTGCGCGGCACCAAGCACGAGAAGAACAAGGATAAGGCTAAAACTGCGGGCCTCTGCGAGCTCTTGGGCCTGAAGCCCTTTACGCCGCACGATCTCCGCCGCACGGCGGCGACCTTGGCGGGGGACCTTGGTTTCGACGATGCATTGATCGCGAAGTGCCTCGATCACTCCCCCAGCAAGAAGTCCGAGATTGTCGTGCCGACCGTGACCGGAAAGGTCTATAACCACTCAAAACGCATGAAGGAAGAGCGCGCGGTGCTGGACGGTATCGCGGCCGAGCTGCGGCGGGTCGTCGGGACTGGGGTGGACGCGGCGCGGCGGGAGGCGGCGTGATGCCAGCCGCCCCCTCTGCGGGTCTCCTGGCATGACGCATTGAACCTTGGCACGGCGCGTGCAGACACATCACTATCGGGATTTTACAATCTCCCTCCCGGGGCTGGAGACCGCCGTCCGCGCTGAATTTCGAGCGGACGGCGTTTTTGCCTCTACTACCCCGTAAATTTCCCGGTGTCCCAGTTCGAGTTGTCGGTGTCCTAATTTCGGACCGCCCCGCCGCGCGGGATTATTCCGCCTAACCCCGGCGCCTGCCGGCGTTGATCGCCCGCCATCCCGATCTCGGCGAGCATCACCGGCCCACCGCGCTCGACCACCAGCAGCAGCGCCTGCAGCGCTGCCTGACGCTCAGAGTGCGGCGATGTGCTAAATTTTCCCGACGCACAGGAACGAATGTGCACTTTTGTACTTAGAGCCCCTAGCTTCCACTAGAGGAGGTGGAACTATGGGGGAAATGCGGTGCCAACTGCGGAATACTATTTGAAGCAAGCTGAGATCGCCGCACGGATGGCTCTAACAGAACCGGACCCAGAGAAGGCTCGGGCGATGCACATCATGGCGCTGGACTTCTTCGACAAGGCACACCGGGCCAGCATCAAGAACATTGAATCGACTGCGCAGGCGCCGATGCCTCCTGTCATCGGACGCCAATGATCCAAGACCCACGAATCGAGGCCTACTCATTTCGCGCGCGCGTCAGCCTTGGCGCTGCTGCGGTGGGCCTCGTGATCTTCGTGGCCGGTCTGCTCATGAGCGTCTTTGTACAGTAAAGGCCGCTCTTGTTGCCGGTGGGTCAGCACTGCGACCTTTCCCCAACTAAATAACTGCGCTGGAGATGCAACTGCTTTTCAGCAGGGAAACTCGATGAGAACGTCCGGATCGTTACGGCCCCCATCGTCGCAGTTGGCGCACTTAACGCGGTGCTCGCATCGATAGTAATTCTGTCTTTCTGAGCACCCGTAATTTTGCAATGAACGGGAGGCCACCGCATTTGGTGGCCTCTTTCATTACGTTCGCCTCTGCGTGTGAAAACGAAATGGCTCCGAGCGCATCCGGGGCTGGCCGGGATCGATCCGCTGGATCCGCTTCGGCGCAGCCGAATCGAGGCGCGCGTTTGTCAGTATTGTCTGACCTGCAGATTGTGTGCATTAACATGTGATGAAAAAAGGCCCCAGTTCGCGAGCTTGGGGGCAAGGAGCTGGGGCTTAATCGGGGTCACCCTTGGGTAAGGGTATAGTGGAAAACGTGCCAGCTGCACGAACGTTCCTAACGATCCAGCTATCGCGCGGCGAGGCTCTGAGCACTTCGGTTTCGGTTAGGAATAGCTGATATCTGCTGAGCCGCAGCAGCGGCCGGCGGTGCCGGCATATGTAGCACGAGTACTCCATATAAAGTTGGCCGGTGACCAGCATTACGCCAGCCCAGAACAAACATTGCAAGTGCAAGCTGATAGGCATCATTCATCGGCGGGACCAACCTGTTCAAAACGTAACACTGACAGCCAACCGACGTTCCGTTGGGCAGTGATGGCTTGCGTGTGTATTCAACAACGGAACTCCGCAGTTCTCCGAAGCCGAACGACCCTCGAACAAAAAGGGCCCTTCTTTCGGCGTTTGGGTGGCCCGGCCACGACGAGCGCATGCGAACCGGCCGGGTCCGGGTACGGGCCGTGATGCGTCTTCGGCAACCAAGGGCTGCTGCGAGCGCACACATTCCTGCGATTAGGTCTCATCAAGCTTTCATGCTTTGAGCCCGACGCGGCAAAGCGAGTTCGGGAAGCAATGTCTCTGATTGAGCATGAGTGGAACGTGTCTCACGGCACCAATAAGCGCCACATCTTTTTGGAGATCAGTGCCACGGTCATTCGTTCGTTTCGCTGAAGACACTCGGAATTTCACGCCGCTCTCGGAAACGACGTCCCCAGTTCCGGACAACCTTGATCACTTCACCGTCACGCCTCAACACGTCGCGCAGCCGCACGCTCGTCGCGCTCCACACCGTGAACGTGTCCGCCTCGATCAGCGGCATTGTGCCGCCGAACTCGACGCCGCGCGCGTGCAGCAAGGCCAAGGTAGGCGCCGATCGTGAGCGGCAAAAGCAAGTCATTGACTCGCTTTTCTCTTACCCAACTCACCATCGCGATGTCCCGCTCACCGGCTCGCTGCGCCGCTGCTCTCCGCTCCAGCTCGCGCTACAGCGCTTGTCCCTCGCGGTGCCACTCCGCGCCGCCGTTCTCCGACGGATAGCTGCTCTCGCGGTCTTCGGGATCGATGACGGGTCATTGATACGAGGCAACGCACCTCGTGCAGCTCCTGTAGCTGATCGCAGGAACGGCGTCTGCAGCACGGCTTCAACAAAATTAGGTCGGGATTGCTGTCCCTGCCGTTCGTAGTCTTTAACCTACAAAACTTCGATAGAAACCAACGCCCATCCATCCCGTTGAAGCAGCATCCTTACGGAGGATGAACAATGCGCATTTCAGCTCTGGTCATGATCCTGCTGCTCTCGTCTGGCCTCGTTTCCACTGTCGCTGTCGCACAACAATCGGAAGACTCTCCCGACAACCAGCCCCAAACCGCTCCCGTCCAGCCAGAGCGCACGCCACAACAGTCAGACCACGCTCGCGAGCGCGACCGTCAGAGCGCTGAAGATACCCGCGTTAAACCGGACTGGACGACGCAACAGCGCGATCAGGATCGCATGGGCATGGACCGCATGCGCCAGCAACACATGGGACGCATGATGGAAGATATGGACCATCGCACCATGGGTCGAAATCAGCGGATGCAACGGGATGATGAAGATAGGGATCGCCACTCGCGCTACTACGATGACGATCGGCCCCATCGTCGCGTAAAGATCTGCTTCGAATATGATAACGGGGACGAGTTTTGCCGTTACCGCGACTAGGTCGCCTTACCTTCGAAGAGCAGACATTGACTCATACGGGCTTTGGTAGCAACGGGCCATGAGCTGACGCTGTACCACAACGGGCTCAGCCTTATTCGATCACCTTGTCGGCACGCGCAAGTAGCACCGGGGGTACGGCGAGGCCCAGTGCCTTGGCGGTCTTGAGATTGATTGCCAATTCGTACCTAGTCGGCTGCTGTACCGGAAGATCGCCTGGCTTAGTACCTTTGAGGATTCTGTCTACATACTGCGCGATCTCTTGGCCTCGCTCCGTCAGATCCGCGGTGTATGACATCAAGAGTCCCGCCTGCACTGCAGAATTTTGGGTCGAGAGAGATGGCATCCGGTATTTTAGTGCCAGATCGACTGCCAGTTTGTCCGAGAGGCTGCCCTGAATCATGACGGCGTCTGCTTGCGCGCGGGCGAGTGCTGCGAAGGCATCGTCCAACTCGCTGCCGCTGCGAACGATAATCTCATGGACTTCAAGGCGTACTTTGGGGGCGGCCTGCTCGATGTCCTCAAGAAAGGGCTTCATGAACGGATCATTTGCATTGCCCAGAACGCCCACGTAGCGCGCCGCTGGAATCATCTGGGGGATCAATTCGAGGCTCTTGGCCGCCAGCTCGGCGGCGGCCCCGGACAATCCGGTGAGATTGCCGCCCGGCCTCGCAAGGTTACTGATCAGCCCCGTCCCGATCGGGTCGCCTGCCATCATAACGATGGGAATGTCGCGCGTAGCGTTCTTGGCCGCATAGACGGCCGGGGTTTGTATTGCGACGATCACGTCGACTTGGCTGCGAACCAGTTGGGTTGCAAGTTCGGGGAGGCGAGCGAGTTGATTTTGCGCCGATCGGACCTCAATCTGGATATTCTTCCCTTCTGCATAACCAAGCTCGTGGAGCGACTCGCGAAATGGCCCCATGAGTTCTGGGCCACTGACGAGAAGCACGCCGATGCGCGCCATCCGTCTCGGCTGCTGCGCGCGCGTCGCAAGCGGCCATAAAGCCGTACCACTGACGAGACCGATGAACTCGCGCCGCCTCATCTTGCCTCCCGTACCAGCTTGAAGCTACCACAAAGATGCATCACGTGCGACACGATGTCTGAAATCGAGTCACAAGCCGCCCTCGACAGGCTGCTTCAGCTTGGTCGGCTCAGCTCCGGTGAGCAGACGTTGCGGCGGTTAGGGCGACGGTCAGCAACGGGCCATGAACTGACATCGCTACAGCTACGTTCGCGGCGTCGGCTGCGGTGCTGGCGGGGACTGAGATGGTTCAACAGGCTACTGCGACGACGTTGAGGGAGGCGGAGCGGTGACCGGTTGCTGATCGCCGCCACCATGCGGGACGCACGTCCCCACATTGCTCAGCAGGCGCTTGGCTTCAACATCGCGGGAGTCCCTGCGCCGGTCTTGCCTCAAAGGATTCCTCTTCCTGGCTCTCGTCTTTAGTTGCAGACCTCGCTGTTTTGAAGATTGCCGGCCCACCAACTTGTTCGTGCAACGTGACAGCCGGGCCGCACGGGACGACAACCCGCACTGTTGCAAACCATTTGCCCAGATGCGGACGGCTTCGCTGGTGTCGCTTCGGTTTGCTTGCGATCCGCGTCTCGCTTCTTGGCGTCTTCGCGGGTCGCAACCGGCTTTTTGTCCTGCACCTTCTCGCACTCATTGTCGTCATTGACGCGATAGCCGGCGCGGCAAGCGATCTTCACACAGGCGTCACCATCGGCCCTGAAACCATGCTCGCACACTAGCGGGCAGACGCGGCCTGACCGAGCCTTGACCGCATCCAAAGCATCTGAGCTTGCAAGCGACGTATTGAGCTTCGTTCCTGCGTACTTGTTGAACAGTGACAGGGAGCGCTGCGACTTCGCGCTCCACTCGCCGCTCTCCGCATCGGCGAGACAGCCGACGCGTCGAAGTTCGGACTGGACTGATTTGGCGAGTTCCTGCGTGGACTGTGCCGGTTCAGATGCCGGTGCGGGAGATGACAAGGTCGCAACCTTCTGATCGGCGGCTTGCTTATCAGCAAGAGCCTTTGCAACAGCGGCTTCGATCTCCTTGCGGCGCTGCTCGGCGGCTGCTGCTTTAGTCTCCTCGACCTGCTTGACCTTCTCGGCGGCGATCCGCGCATCCTCAGCAGCCTTGGCGGCAGCGGCGGCTTTGTCCTGTTCGGTCTTCTTTGCGCGGTCGGCGACGAGTCGGGCCTTCTCATCTTCGGTCTGCCGTGCCTTCTCGGTCGCCGCTGCGCGGGCTTCCTCTGCTGCGATCTTGTTGAGTTGCCCCTTGGCAAGATTGGAATAGAAACCCTCGCTATACTGGCTGAGGAATGCTGTCCAACCATCGCGGGTGCCGAGTTGTAGGGCAAGCTCGTAGTCTCTGCGAACGGCATCTTGGGGACTTGCTTGAGGGCCAGCCGGTGCCGGTTTCGCGGCCACCAACGCCACATCATCACCGCCAAGCGAGCCGTACACATACGGTTCTTGCTGATAGCTGGTGCTCTTCAACACATCGTCTCGGACAAACCCGAACGCCTTGCGCAGGTCGAGACCGGGCGTTGGCAGGCGCTCGACGAGCGCTAGGGCGAATGGACTGTCCTTCGAATCACCATCCGAAGCCGTAGACCCTGCCTTCGCTGCGAACGCAATCATCGTGTTGGGGCTGGTCGGCTCAACCTTGGCGAGGCCGCGCCCGATGGCACGAGCAGCAACGGTCCGCTTCATGGTCTTGGCGAACGGATTGTCGCGGCAGGCGTCCAGAATGATGAGTCGAAGTTGTTTTGCAGGCTCGACGGCGAACAGCGCCCGGTCGAGTCCCACGGCCTCATCGAGAACGTCGCTGTCGGTTTCCAGAGCCGCGTCGGTCGGGATAAGGTAGTTGGTTCCATCTAGTTCAATGCCGTGACCGGCATAGTAGATGATGGCAACCTCAGCATCTCGCGCTCGCCCGCCGAAATCGCGGAGCGCCTTCCGCATCTCGGAAGCCTTGAGATCCGTCCTGATGTCAACCCAATCGAACCCCGCCTTCTTGAACATGCCCCCGACCAGGGCGGCATCATTCGCAGGGTTCGAGAGCTTCCCCACGTTCTTGTAGGCCGAGTTGCCCATCACCAGCGCGATGCGACGCTCGGCGTGGGCCGAACCACACATCAGCCAGATGGAAACGATGAAAAGAAACCAACGAAAAGTGCCCATTCCAGTCCCCGACAATATGTGCGCAGCCTATGCACAGACTGCTGAAAGGCAAGCAGGGATTATGTGACATTTGTCACACCCACCGTGTTTAGCGGATCGGCTTTGATCAGAAGCGTAAAGGTCAAAAAAAGCGACGATGGCCGTAGGCACACCGACGCCCGGTTGACAGCTGCCAGCAGACATAGCGCTACTCCGCGAAGGGTGGCCGCACCCTTTACGTCGCGCAAAAACGTTTGCCGGGCACGGCTTCGTAGCGGAGCCGCGCCAGACCGTCGGGACCGGCGTGGATGCGGTGCTACGCAAGGCGGCTTGATGCCCCTCCGCGAATTGCCGCGCGACTACTGGTTGCCACGGCGCAGTCTGCGAAGCTTACCTGAGCTTGACCCGGAAGACCGCTGCAGCCAACCGCCGAATGCTCCTTGCAAACGGCTTCAAACCTGCCGAGGCGATCGCGAAGAAAATCATCAGCCATGTAGCGAGCGCGGCACACCACAAAATTGCTTCCAGCAGCTCGGGCATGAAAGCCCTCGCATTTAAAAAATCGCTTCTCAAATGAGGGAGGAGTGTTTCCGGCTGGAACCACCATGACAAGCTACGGAAAGTAGTGGGCTAGCCAAGACACCCCAGCAAAGTTGTATTTTAGTCGGCGGTTTTTTCGCGCCCCCGCGAGCACCCGCACGAAACCGCCGTCACTGAATCATCCGGCACCGCTTCTTCCGCTTCCTTCTCGGGGCGTTCGGCGCCGGCTTCCCGGCGTTGATCGCCCGGATCATGTCGATGATCGCCCATCACGGTCGGGCCGTTGCATTCGACCACCAAGCAGCAGCGCCTTCAGCGCACCCAGCCTGCCATTGCCGGCGATCTGCGGCCTGCAGTCATCATCCTGATCACTTGCAGAAAACAAAAAAGCCCCGGCTCATAGGCCGGGGCTTTCAGCATTACATCGACTAGCGACCGGGAGCGAAGTTCGAAGCTCCGTGCTTGTCGCCGCGGTCGTGAGGATTTTGAACCGCCGTTTGCATTGCGTGTCCCGGCGTCGTCGTGTGTCCCGGACTGAAGGATGATGCACCGTGATGTGCACCACGCTCATGCGGTGCCAAGGTCGTCTGCATAGTGTGACCCGGCGTGCCCGATACTCCGTGGCCGACACCCGCGGCGCCATGTCCTCCGGCACCGCCATGACCGCTTCCAACGCCACCTCCGAGACCGCCTCCGACGCCACCACCGACTCCGGCTCCAACGCCACCACCTGCTCCCGCGCCTGCTCCTCCACCGCCTCCACTGCCGCCTCCACTGCCGCCACCACCGCCACCACCACCGGCGAGCGACGGGTTAGCCCCTGCGACCAGCAGTGCTGGGATGGCGAGTAGTGCAACGAGCTTGGCTACTTTCGTCATGATCATCTCCTTTGTCCCCAACAAGTCTGCGCCCAAGCTCGCCCAACGCGTCGCCCCGACGATGGTTCTTTGGTTCAGTCCAATTCGGGCACTCGGAAGGCCGATATGCGGCCGGAGCTTGCTAATCCGGGCAGGCCACGCCTGCCTTGGTCGAGAAGCCGCGTCGAAGGTATTCAGTTACGTGGACACGACAGCGAACGCATCGGGGCGCATCGAGCCCCCTGCAGACAACCATGACGATCAGTTAGGACACTGCCATTACACCGCGAGTTGTCGGGTCACTAACACCCACCCGGCTTAGTAGTGCGTAGAGGAAAGATACGCGGCCTCATCCGACGGCAAATCGGATAGGCCGCTTTCTTATCGCAGACCCGATACAGCTTCGCCCGCTTCCGTTGCGGCCCCAGGGCCGCTCGCCACGCTCGGCCACCAGCAACAGCGCCTCCCATTGTTCCTGTTGCCATAGGCCCGCGAGTCGGATTCATTTGTCAAATTGGTGATCGAAGTCATTTCAGCGGGGGCAGCAATGATCGGCGAAGCCGGGTGCCTTGCGTGCTGCGAGCCAAGGGTGCTCGTGAAATTTGTGCCATTCACAACCGAGTTTGGACTCAAGCTGTATCGCTGCCCCTCATGTGAGAGCAGCTTACTCCTCGTGACACGGGTGGGAAGTGCGACAAAGGAACGAGGAAGACCCTCGCGCCAAGGGCAATTCAGCGCCATCGACGCTGCGATAGTTGACGCGCGAACCACGCCAGCTTTCCGCGCCTGATATTTGAACCGGAAGAACGACAACTACGCGCCGGAACAAGGGAACGCCGTCTTGGTTATGGGTGATCACCGCCCAAGGCTCTGCCTGTAGGCGTCGGTGACCAAGGGACCGGTCGCGCTCTCGCCTGCACCAGCAAGGGGCCGTGGACCGTGATCGAACCGTCTGACGTCGATTGGTATTCAATCCCCGCACGCATCTGCCTCGTCATCGTTGTCGGCGGCGGTTCAGTGCTCGTGGCATTGGCGGTCACATGCGTTTACCTTATGCATTGACACGCCGCAAACGGCGCGATGACCGTATCAACGCCTCCATGCGGCTTCGAGCAACATGCTCGTTTCATGCTTACGTTCAGGATCTCAAGGCTGATCACGTCGCCCCCTTCGCTCCAGCTCTCTCCATAGCGAGACTGCTTGCGCGTGCCATTGTCCGCCGCCCGTGTCGGCCGGATAGGCGCTCTTGCCTCGTCCGGATCAGCGATTCGCAGGCCACTGCCACGGCTTCAGCTGCAATTCGATGTGCAACTCAAAATGAACGTCGGCGGCGACGCGGTCTTGCATCTGCTTGAACAGTTCGATTGCCAGCTCGGTGGCGCGCGAGCGCGGCGGCCGATTTATCGGGTGTCGCGTGGTGGGCATGGTGCACCTCCAAGGAAGGCACGGCGCAATGGTCGGCTTTTTGGATTCTAGCAGAACTCTTATGCTCAATCAGGATATTGCTTATTTTGACCCGAAGCGCGCGCCCAATCAACATCCACCATATCGAGCATCTTTCCTGGATGTGCGATGTCGCCGGGCGGCCATCTCCACAATGAGCAGGCGCCCCGCCGGATCCATCGCCCTGCAGGCTGCGCTCGACACCATCATTGGCCTCAGTCACCAATGTGACGGTGTCTCCGAATTTCAGCCCATCCGCCTCCTTGTCCGCCGGATTCATCAGGACGACATAGCCGCTGCCCTGGATACCGCGGAAGCGGTCGTCCTCGGTATAAATCGTGGTGTTGAACTGCCCATCCGCGCGTATGGTCATCAACTCATAGACGCCGTCGCTCTCCTTTAGCGGCGCGAAAGCTGCCTTGGGCACGGTGAAGTTGGCCTTGCCGTTGGGCGTCTTCCATTTGCGCTCGCGCGCCGCCAGCGGCCGAGGAAAGCCGCCCGGCTCGAACATGCGCTTGTTGAAATCCTTGAACTGGTCCGGATAGGTACGCTCGATCGCATCTCTCACACGCGCGTAATCGGCGATCCAGGCGTCCCAGTCGACGTTGGGATTTGGCTTTAGGGTTGCCTTGGCGAGACCCGCGATGATCGCGGCTCAGACAAGGCATGTTCGGTACCGGTTTGCGTTGGCCGCGCGAGCCATGAATACAGGCGGTGGAATCCTCCATCGACACGGCCTGCGCGCCGCCGGCTTGTTCATCGATCTCGATACGACCGAGGCAAGGCAGGAGGTACGTGACCTCGCCCGGCACAATGTGGCTGCGATTGAGTTTTGTCGCGATCTGTACAGATAGACGCAGGCCGGACCAGGCCGGCTCCATCAGCGAGCGCTCTGGGATCGCGCGCACGATATTACCACCAAGACCGACGAAGCCGCGCACGACACCTTTCAAAATACCTTTGCAGGCGTCCACGGTCGTGAGTCCGTCCCAGCGCGGCGGCTCGAACCCGTAGAGTTCGGCGAGCTTGTCAAGCGGGACCAGCTTCGTCTTTTCGGAGATGCCGACCGTGCGCTGGCCCTGAACGTTGGAATGCCCGCGGATCGGCGAGATGCCAGCACCGGGCTTGCCGATATTGCCGCGGAGCAGCAACAGGTTCACAATCATCTTGGCGGTTTCGACACCGTCCTTGTGCTGAGTCACACCCATGCCGTAATTGGCGATCACGGCATTGGCCGCCATATAGACGTTAGCGGCATCGATCATCGCGGCGCGCGTCAGACCGGAGGCGCGCTCGATTACGTTCCAGTCCTGTGCACGACAGAACGCGGCGAACTCGTCGAAGCCCGACGTATGCTGCGCGATGAAATCGACGTCCACCGTGCGCGGCGATCCGTTTGCTTGTGCCAAATCGTCCAGATCGATCACACATTTGCAGATGCCGACGATCGCCGCAGCGTCGCCGCCGACACGGACCTGATGATATTGTGTACTGATACGCGTGCCACCCGCAATCATCTGCAGCGGGTTCTGCGGATTGACGAAGCGCTCGAGTCCCCGCTCTCGGAGCGGATTGAACGTCACGATCGGCACGCCACGCTGAGCTGCCTCCTGGAGCGGATGCAGCATGCGCGGCGCGTTCGTCGTGGTGTTGTGGCCGAAGAAGAAAATGCAGTCGGTGTCGGAAAGGTCCTTCAGCTGCACCGTGCCGACGGGAACGCCGATCACCTGCGGCAATGCCACGGACGTCGTCTCGTGGCACATGTTGGAGCTGTCGGGGAAATTGTTAGTGCCATACATCCGGCCGAACAACTGGTACATGTAGCTCGCCTCCAGCGAAGCACGGCCGGACGTATACATGATGATGACCAAACGGGGATCGAGATTGCGCAGCTCCGCGCCAATCTCGCGAAACGCTTCGCTCCAGTTGACCGCGACATATTTGTCGCTGACCGGATCATAGCGCATGGGTTTGGTCAGCCGACCTGCTCTTCCAGCTGATGATCGGACCAGGCGCGCAGCTCGGTGAGCGTATGCTGTGCGAAAAACTCCGGCGTGACCGTCTTACCGGTCACCTCCCAGGCGGTCGCTTTGGCGCCGTCTCGCAGAATTCGAAGGGATGCGGATTTGCTGGCTTCGCCCAGGAGCAGCTGACGCACATGAAGCCGCCCGGCTTGTTCTGTTTCAGCAGGATCTCGCTGCCGAGGATCGCGATCTCCTCCTGGGTGAGGATGTGCATCACGGCATTGAGCGAGCCCCAGCCACCAGCGGGTGCATCGTAATTTTCGACTTTTGCTTTCTGCCGCATGGCGGGCCTTTCGCTTCCAAGCCCCCAACGGGAAACGGAAGGCGGGATCGGAGGTTCCTACGCTTTCGGAACATTGGGCGCGCTGGCGCGTCGATACTTCGTCGCAGGACGAACATCATGCACGGCTGCCATTCAACCCGACGTGAATGAACGTCAGCCCCGACAGCTTCGATCAGGATGCCCCGACTGACCTCGCGCGGAATGCTGGACCAGCGCGTCGTTGCGGACGAGTGTCCGGTGGCGCTCGTCTTTGACGGCACAACTATGGCTGTCCTGATGGCGACGCCCTCCGATCTCACCGATCTCGCGCTCGGCTTCAGCCTGACCGAAGGGCTCATCGAGGACCCCGGCGAGATCGAAGAGTTGTCGGTCGTCCCCGGTGACGACGGAATCGAGCTGCGAACCTGGCTGCGGCCGCAGGCCGGACGCCGACTGAAGGATCGGCGCCGGCAGCTGATCGGTCCGACAGGCTGCGGCTTGTGCGATATTGAGAGTCTGGCCGAAGCCAACCGGATGCATCGTGCCGTCACGCGGCAGATCTGTCTGACGCCAGAGGAGATCCGGACCTCGATCGAGCGCCTTGACGCGGGGTAAATCCTTAACCACGCCACGCGCGCCACCCATGCCGCCGGCTTCTTCCGGCCCGGTCGGGATGACATGATCCTGCGCGAGGATGTCGGACGCCACAACGCGTTGGACAAGCTCGCCGGTGTCTTGGCCGCGCAGGGCGTGTCAGGCCGTACTGGCGCCGTCATCCTCACGAGCCGTATTTCCGTGGAGGCCAGCGGGCTGACGCTGATCGGCATCGCACGCGGCAGCGATTTCGAGATCTTCAGCCATCCCGCAAGGAGTTTACCGTTGAGTGGCCGAGGGAGGCAGCCTCGGCAAAAAGTGGACTCCATTCCACGTGCGGAGTCTGTTATTGGCCCTTCGACTTTACGTTATTCATCTTCGCGCCGCGAATTGGCCAGGCTCGGCTTACAGTTTATGAGCTCCAGCAGGTCGGAACGTGAGGCGCAGCAGCTTCGCCGGCGCCAGCGGCGGCCGGATGCAGCGGAGCGAGATGCCCAGGTGCTGGTTGTACTGCAGGATGCTTCTCGTTGTTTGCGCGGACCCCAACGGCTTAAGAACAACGACCCGCGCGGCAGCACACGCCCGAAGTGCGAGAGGAATGGCAGGCTGCTCGCCGGTCCGGGAGCGGCAAATAACCCCTGTCAGCAGGCGCGGAAGAGCTGCAACGGCGGCAGTGATGGATTGGAGCAAGAGTTCAATTCTTTCAATCGGTTAGAAGGCTGTGTGTGCAAGACGTGCACCGAGCAATCTAAAAATCCTGCGAGAACCAAGATGAGTGTGCTGCGACGGAACATTGCGATCAAAGACGGGTTCGCCCAAGTTAAAGGCGGCGCACTTGTGGCTCCAACGCAGGCGTTCCTTCACGTAGGTTCTGCCGATGTCACCGTCCGACCCAGTTAATAGTGCTCACGATCGGCGCCAACGAAGGCTGCTCTTTGTGTTGGCTCTGGGTTTTGTCGTTTTCGGCGCCGCCGCAGCTGCCCTCTTCTACGCCTTGCAACCCGAGACCCTTCGGATCGCCGTGGGCCCCGCAGGCAGCGACGACCAACAGGTGATCGAAGCGATGGCCGAGGCTTTCGGGGAGGAAAGCAGGTCGATCAAGCTGTCCCCGATCACGACCGAAGGTGCGGCCGAGTCCCTGGCGCTTCTGGGCGCCGGCAAGGCCGACCTCGCAGTTGGTCGCGGCGACCTCGGCATGCCGACAGACGTGCAGACACTGGCCGTGCTGCGGAAGAACTACGTCGTCCTGTGGGCGCCCTCGGGACGACCGGGCAAGGTCTCGCGGAAAAAGACGACCGGTAAGATCGGAGAGATTGCCGATCTGGCCGGCCAC
This sequence comes from Bradyrhizobium sp. CCBAU 53338, assembly GCF_015291665.1. Classification (NCBI taxonomy): domain Bacteria; kingdom Pseudomonadati; phylum Pseudomonadota; class Alphaproteobacteria; order Hyphomicrobiales; family Nitrobacteraceae; genus Bradyrhizobium; species Bradyrhizobium sp. CCBAU 53338. The sequence goes on along the minus strand of NZ_CP030048.1, from coordinate 2,363,103 downwards.
AAGGTCGGAATCATCGGAAGGACCGGCGCCAACGTCGCGCTCCTGCGCGCCATTCTGGTCGGCTCCGGCGTCGAACCGGACAAGGTCGCGACGGTCCAATTCGGGACCGACGAGATCGAAAAACTCGCGCAAGACACGACGGTCGACGCCTATCTCGCGGTCGGTCCGCTCGACAGCAAGATCACTGCCGACGCGATCGCCGCGACCTCGCGGTTGCGCGGAGCTCCGAAGTTTCTTCCGGTCGACGCATCCGAAGCCATTGCCCTGAAGCACCCCCGATACGAAGCCGAAGAGATTCCTGGCAGCGTCTTCTGCGCAAACCCGGCCTGGCCGGACGACAAGGTCGACACCATCAGCGTCAATCATCTCATCTTGACCAGAAAAGAACTGTCTGAAGCCAAAGCCGCGGCATTCTATCGGCAGCTGTTCGCGGTACGTGACACGATCATGCAACGTGTCGCCGGCGCCGCGCACATCAGCAAGCCCGAGACGGAAAAGGAAGCGGAGCCCTCCGTGCATAGGGGGGCCGCAGCGGTCATCAACGGGACCGAGCGGACCTTTCTGGACAAGTACAGCGACTACTTCTGGTTCGCTTTGCTTCTACTGTCCGGGATCGGTTCGGCGGCCGCCTGGCTGCGCCGGTATCTGAACAGGGACGAGCGGGATGACAACACCGGCTACCGCAATCGCATTCTCGCCCTGGTCTCGGAGATTCGGGATGCCGGGTCCGAACAGGACCTGCTGGAATCGCAGCGGGAGGTCGATTCGATCATCGGCGAGACCCTCAAGTGCTACGACGAGGGAGCCATCGAACAAGAGGACATGGCCGCATTCGGCCTGGTCCTCGAGCTCTTCGATCATGCGGTTGCGGAAAGGCGCGCCGTGCTGCAGAACGGCTCCGCCGATCCGGCGAGGTCTCCGGGCCCAACTCTGGCCTCGCGCCGATAGTCGCACCCGGCAGACCAGACCCTCAACGCTTCTGCAGCACGGTCGAGAGCACTGGACCGTCGCTCAGGATCGACAGGACCTCCCGCGAGGACAGATGTGCTGAGGCTTCCTCAAAGGTATCGCTCGCGTCCACCTTGGCGCGGCCGACCGCTAGGTTCGCATCGACCGCGTCAGGCCGGGCGGTGCGCGGAGGTGGAAGCTGCGCCAGGTGGAAGGCCAGGAGCGCAGGGTCTTCGCGCAATTGCACCAGCGCGGCTCTGCCCCCTAGCTCCGCGGACGCGCTTAGTTCGTTCGCCCGACGCAGGACCGGAGGCGGCTCTCGTTCTTCGGGAGTGACGAACAATTTGGCGGACACCGGCCTGGCAGTCAGGGCGCCGATGGGAACAGCGAACAGCAGCCCAACGATGACCGGCGACATCCAGAGCAGAAGGGGCAGCGAAACGGCGTACGCGCTTGCCGCCATTGCAACACCGCACAAGGTTGGAACGCCGTATTTCCGATACAGTTCGCGGCGCTCGACCGTGCCGTCGTCGCGCCTCTGCGTCTGCCAGCCCGCATCGCGGCCGGCTAGAATCTCGACGACCGCGATCGACTGGAAGATCATCATCACCGGCGCCATCAGCGCGGACACGATGATTTCTGCGAAAACTCCGGCCGAGGTTCGCAATGCCCCGCCGAATTGGCGTCGCTCCGAGCCTCGTATCCACACGAGAAGCAGGCTGAGCAGCTTCGGCAACAGCAGCAGGCCCATGGTGGCGACGAACACCCAAATGGCGAGCACGGGATCCTGAGCCGGCCAGGTCGGAAAGAGCGAGAAGCCCTTGGGAAAATACTCCGGCCGCACGAAGCGGGCCTGTAACGAGATCAGCATTCCCAGCAGCAGGAACAGCAGCCACAGCGGCGCCGTCAGATAGGCTCCGATCCCTACCATGAAATGCAGCCGCGAGACCCAGTGGAGCCCCCGCGCGGGCACCACGGCGAGATGCTGAAGATTGCCCTGGCACCAGCGTCGGTCGCGCGCGGCGAAATCGAGCAGCGAAGGCGGCACCTCTTCGTAGCTTCCGCCGAGCAGCGGCAGCATGTGGATGCCCCACCCGGCCCGCCGCATCAGCGCGGCCTCGACGAAATCGTGGCTGAGGATGTGCCCGCCGAACGGCTTGGGCCCTCGCAGTTGCGGCAGCGCTGCCGCTTCGGCGAACGCCTTCACCCGGATGATTGCGTTGTGGCCCCAGTAGTTGCCCTCGGAGCCGTGCCACCAGGCGACGCCGGCGGCGATCATCGGCCCGTACAGCCTGCCCGCGAATTGCTGGACGCGGCTGAACAGACTTCGTGCATTGACGATCAGGGGGAGCGACTGGACGAGGCCGGCGGTGGGATTGGTCTCGATCGCATGGACCAAGCGGACGATGGTCTGCCCGCTCATGAGACTGTCGGCGTCGAGCACGATCATGAAGTCGTAGACGGCGCCGAACCGCGTGATCCACTCCGAGATGTTGCCGGCTTTGCGCGCCGTGTTGTCGGCGCGGTGACGATAGTACAGCCGCGATGCGCCGACGGCCTGCCGCAATGCGAGCAATGCCTTTTCTTCGGCGACCCAGATGTCCGGATCGGTGCTGTCGCTCAGAACATACCAGTCGAACAGCTCTCCATGGTTCGTCGCTTCCAAGGATTCGATGATCGCGCGCAGCCTGGCCGTCAATCGGTGGGGGTCCTCGTTATAGGTGGGAAGCAGCATGGCCGTGCGGCTTGCGATCGCAGGCAGCTCCGCATCCGGCGCGAAGGCGCCCGCACGGTGGGCCAGCAGCACAAAGAAGCCGGCAAGTGCGGATGCGAACGAGAAGGCGACCCAGGCGAGCAGGATCAGAAAGAGCGCCAGTACCATGGCTTCGAGGACGGTGACGCCTCCGACCTCCAGCACGCGATACATCTCATAGCCGCCGGCCCCCGTGAGCGCCGCCGTCGCGAGCAGGATGAGGCCGCGTCGCCAGGCCATCGCGGAGCCGAACGCCGCAGGAATACGGTCGGGGACCCGGTTCTTTCCGAGGTCGCCAGGAGCCATGGGAAGGGGTGACTCGCGCGGCAGCAGGCGTTGGGTCGCGATATTGCTTGCGACCGGCCGTGGCGCCGTGTTCAGGGTGCCCATCGGTAGACCCAGACTTCCGACAAGGGCTTGTCACCTTCGGTCAGAAACGCCCGCAACTCGATCGGCTCCCCCTTCACCTGGCACTGGAAGCTCAGCCGCCAACCGGCGGTGTACGGATTGGGCTGCGTGACGATGTTCTTCACCTCGGATTTCTCCGCCGTCACAACGCCTTTGACGCCGGCCGGATCGATGCTCTTCAGATTGTCGCCAACCAGATCGAGGACGAAGAGGCGGGCGTGTTCGCCCCTCGCCCCTATCCCGCTTCGCGTGAAGCGGGCCAGCGAATGCGGTTTCGGACTGTCCGGTCCCCAGTGCAGCCGGTAGGTGTAGTTGTGTTCGCCCTTTGCCTGCAGCGGATTCTTCGGCCGCCAAAATGCGGCGATGTTGTCGTGGACCTCTTCCTTGGTCGGAATCTCGAACAGCATGACGCCGCCCTCGGCCCAATCGCCGATCGGCTCCATCCAGAGACTTGGACGCTTTTCGAAGCTGGATTCGATGTCCTGGTAGGCGAAGAAGTTTCTCTCCCGCTGCATCAGCCCGAAGCCACGGGGATTGAGATCCTGGAAGGTGCTGATCTGCAGATCGCGGGGGTTGCTAAGCGGCCGCCACAGGCTCTCGCCTTTGCCGTTGAAGATCGCGAGGCCGTCGGAATCGTGTACGGACGGGCGGAAATCGTCGATGTCGTTGCGATCGTTCGGACCGTAGAAGAACATGCTCGTCATGGGCGCGAGACCGACCCGCGGCATTTCGACCCGCGGGTAGACCGACATCTCGACGTCGAAGACCGTCGTGTCCCCCGGCCGCACGGTGAAGCGGTAGCTCGCTACGCAACTTTTACTGTCAAGCAAGGCATGGATGACCATCGAGGTCGCACCCGGCGCGGGCCGCTCGAGCCAGAACGCCTTGAACAACGGAAATTCCTCCCCCTTGGCCTCGCCGGTATCGATTGAAAGTCCCCGCGCGGAAAGCCCGTACGTCTGCCCCTTGGCCACGGCGCGGAAGTAGCTCGCGCCCAGAAACACGCAGAACTCGTCGTAGTAGTCAGGGCGGTTGATCGGCGCGTGGATGCGGAAGCCGGCGAAGCCGAGATCGGTCTCCTCGAACGCGGGCACCTTCTCGCCGAAGGAAAAGTCCTCCTTGCGGTATTTGATCTCGGTGGCCTTTCCGTCCGCGACCTCGAAGATGTTCACCCGGTTCTTGTAGAAGAAGCCGCGATGGAAGAACTGCGCCTCGAACGGGAGATTCTTGCCGCGCCAGAGCGCGCGCTCGGGCAGGAAGCGGATCGAACGGTACTGATCGTAGTCGAGGTCGTTCAAGCCGCCGGTCAGCTTCTCGTCGGGCGCCTCGAACGGCTTGCCTGCGAGCATGCGGGCCAAATCCCTCACCGTGGACGACCCAAACGCGTCATCCGACGCGCCGGCGTAACCGCTGCGCGAGGCGAGCAGCAACGCCGGCAGCAACGCCGACCCTTGAACAAGTTGCCGTCGGTTCACGTGTTCTCCTACCCGCTACTGCTGCTGCCGCGGCCATGCAACGACCACCACGCCCGCGAGTTCCACCGGCCTCGCAGTCACTGCTCAAAGGTTGCGCTTTGGGCCGATCAGCCACAAAAAAGAACGGGATTCGCAGCGATGCAGGCTTCCCTCATTCGAGCTCGAACGGCGGAGCGGCCTGCGGAACCTCTTGGCGTCATGCGCCTTCTCTGGTTGGAGGACAAAAATGGCGCGCGTCTGGGACACATCGCTGTTCGCTATCGCTGCCGTCTATTTTACCGTCGATGCCCTGTTCTCAGCGATCACCGCGCCGATGGTTTGGCCAAGCAAAAAGAGGCTGCTGGAGCAGATTCGACGTCGGGTAACGTCGTTGGGTCTCTATCAGTCCTTCGCCCTATCCACCTGATGGGGAGGTCGCGGATCCCCAAAGCTTCAGACACATCTAGTACTCGGTCTTGCAGGCGGGGCCGGCGTAGTTCTTCATGCAAGCCGCCGCTGCTCGGCGCAGACCTTGCACGTCTGCGCGCGACCTGTCTGTGCGCCGGCAATCAGACCGACCAATCCCGACACTGCACAGCGAGTTTTCTCATTCCCTTCACCTCGACTCCTTAGCTTTCCCTCGGCGAGCGCGCCGCCCGGCTTGCTGGCGCCGCCGAGACCATCGAAGTAGATCTCATGCAGGATCATCGAATTTGCGGCGATCAGCTCTTCACGTTTGAGCCCGTTGATGACGAAGTTCGGCGCCTTGGCGAAATCCAGCTCGGCGAATTGCACGCTGATGGCGTTGAGCCGCTTCACCGCGCCGTCGTAGTTGTTCTCATAGTGGCTGACGAGCGCCTTTTCAGAGATCCCGCTGATCGATTTCGGGTCGAACGGCAGCGGTTTGGTTTCGTAGGGCATCGGGCGGCTCCTTCCCTCAATCCTTGGCTCAACTCTTCGTACTGGCAGTCTTGTCGAGTGCCGCGCGCAAGCCTTCGGCAAGCTTCACTGCGTCGTCGTTCGCCCAAAAGTGCATGAAGAACAGCCTGGGCTGCTCGTCGAGCATGTGGCTGTGCAGCGCGGTCACCTCGATGCCGTGTGCCCGCAGCGCCAGGATGACCGGGTTGACCTCGTCGCCGGTCAGCACGAAGTCGCCCGTGATAGCCGCCTTCCCGCCTCCCGTTGGCTGGAAGTTGATGCCGATCGCGACGCCCATCGGACCGACGGGGGTCAACGGCATCCCATCCTGCGTGATCGGGTCGCGCCGCTTGACGTTGAACTGGTATACGCCTCCGTTGGCCTGGCCCTTCACGCCGATGATTTGGTCGAGCTTTGCGGTGTCGAGATCGACGGCCGGCGGCGGGCTCGCCGGCGCCGCGACCGTCAGCGGCGTCTTGCTCTCGGCCAACGCATCGTGGATCGCCGAGGCCAGCTTGACGGGGTCGCCGTGGCCGGCGACGTGCATGTAGAACGTCGCCGGGCTCGCCCGCAGCAGATGGTTGTGTACGGCGGTGATCTCGAGACCGTTCGCGATCATCTTCGCCATCACGGGGTTGATCTCGGTCTCGAGCAGCACAAGGTCGCCCATGACCATGGCGCCGCCGTGCCCCGGCTTGAACGCGACCCAACCGCCGAGCGCCAGCGCAGGCTTGATTGCCACGCCGTCCAGCGTCACCGACAGATCGGTCCGGGGAAAGCCGTAGCGATGGACGTCGTCCGAGACGGCGGGCTTGCGTCCCAGCGTCTCATCGACTTTCTGCCAGTCGACGCTCTGCGCATGTGCCGCCGAAACGAATGAGCCGGAGGCAAGTGCCAGGAGCCAGGCGCCGAGCACGATCAGCGCGTAAATTGTCCGTTTCATCGTACTGCTCCTCGAGCTCAGTCGCGTTCTTTGATCTGGCCGCTGCTGTCGACGACGAGCGTCACCGGCTTGCCGTCCTTCACCGCCTTGGCGGTGGTACCTTCGGCCGTCGACTTGACGTCTTTCACCTGCGAATAGCCGGCCGCCTGAATCTTGGCGACCAGCTCTTCCTGGGTCAGGGCGTGGGCGGGCGAGAGGCCCATCGCTAGCTCTACGAAGAGCGCTGCCTGATAGATCATCGATATCCGCATGTCTGATCTCCTGGTTGTCCCTGCCCCAGAAGTTGTTCCTCCCGCCGGGCTCACTTGGCCTTGTTCGTCGGCCGCACCGCGCCGGGAATCAGGCGTGCATCGACCGAGAAGTACTCATCGATGCGCACATCGATGAGTATCGGCGCGGCCGCCGTGCCTATCAATCGAGATGGTTTGTCAGGTGAACTGGAGGTGTAGAGAGCTGACATGCTGCGCCCTTGGTGATCAGGACGCGATTCTTGGGCATGACGCCTCGCGGGGAGATCGCACATCCCCGTGGCGCAAATAGATGCCCAGACGGCGGGGCTGTCAACCCGCGTGAGCCAAGGGCCTCCAATAATTATCGGCCCGACGTCACGAAGATTTTATGATCGGATGGAACGAAGTTGATCTCGGCGCTGGCTTCCCGACTTAGCTTACGAGGATAAGATTGACCACTTGCTGGCACCTAACGACCTCACGTAGACTGCCGGTCCGGGATCAAGCAGACTCCCGGCGAGACTTCGGTCCAAGTTCTGCGCAGCACGCAACACGTGGAGCTTGCGCATGAATACCGAGAAGCATCCCTCTTCCCGACGCACCGTCGCCATCCTCTCGCGAGGAGATGCCGCCGCGCGCCGAGACGCGACCTCGAAAAACGGCCGCTTCGTCGACGTCTTCGAGGCGCTGGCCGCCGTCGGCGTCGACGGGCGCCCTGCGATCTACGACGAAAGTTTCGCCGACACCGTCCGCGAACAACTGCTCGCGGTGGACGGAGTGCTCGTCTGGGTCAACCCGATTCAAGACGGCCGAAACCGCGCCAGTCTCGACGCGCTGCTGCGCGACGTCGCCGCGCAGGGCGTGTGGGTGAGTACCCATCCCGATGTCATCCTCAAGATGGGCACCAAGGAGGTTCTCTATCATACCCGCTCGATGGGATGGGGAAGCGACACAGCGCTATATCAAACCGCTGCGGCCATGCACGCCGAGTTGCCAACGCGGCTCGCCGCCGGCCCGCGCGTGATCAAACGCAACCGGGGCAACGGCGGCCAAGGCGTCTGGAAGGTCGAGAAGTTGCCGACCTCCTCCATGATCAAGGTGCTGGATGCGACCAAGGACGCGCCCGAGGAACTGACGCTGGATGATTTTCTTCGTCGCTGTGCGGAGTATTTCGAGAACGGCAGTGTCATCGACCAGGCGTTCCAGCCTTGCCTGAGCGAGGGCGTGGTCCGCTGCTACATGGCAGGCGATCGCTGTGCCGGCTTCGGCCACCACAAGGTCAAAGCCCTGGTCGACTCGCCGGCCGCGCGATCTGACGCCGGACCGCGGCTCTACACGTCGAACGCTGACCCGCACTTCCAGCGGCTGCGCCGGTTGATGGAGGACGAGTGGACGCCGCAGCTAACGTCATTGCTGGATATCGCGCGAGACGACCTACCTGCGATCTGGGACGCCGATTTCATGCTCGGCCCGGTCCAAGCCGACGGGAGCGACAGCTACGTACTCGGCGAGATCAACGTCAGTTCGGTGCATCCCTACCCGGGCGAGGCGCCGGCGGAGATCGCCAGGCGGGTTGCCGATCGGCTCCAGCTAAAGCTCTGACGTATGCTGACGGTCAGCGGGCTCAAGCGCCTGCACATCTCCGTGTCATTCGACCTGCAGGACGGCGAATGCGTCGCCCTGCAAGGACCCTCCGGAGTAGGAAAGACTTTGCTGCTCCGCTCCGTCGCGGACCTCGATCCCAACGAAGGAACGGTCAAGCTGGATGGAACGCCCAGAGAAGCGATGCCAGCCCCCGCCTGGCGAAAACAAGTAACCTATCTCGCAGCCGAGCCTGGCTGGTGGTCCGACACCGTGCAGGAGCACTTCACGTCCTGGGACGATGCCCTGCCGTTGGTTACGCGCGTGGGGCTGCCGGAGGACTGCGGACCGTGGTCGATCCAAAGAATTTCGACCGGCGAGAGACAGCGATTGGGGCTTGTGCGGGCGCTCATGCTGCGATCGCGGGTGCTTCTGCTGGACGAACCGACCTCGGGCCTCGACCCCGCATCCGCTGCGGCCGTTGAAGCTCTGATTGCCGAACGCATGGCGGATGGAACGAGTGTCCTCTGGAGCACCCACGACGACGCCCAAGCTCGCCGTGTCGGGTCAAGAATATTCGCGATGACACCCGACGGTAGGATCCAGGAAAGCCAGCCGTGACCTACATCCAGCTTTCGTACGGCGATCTGGTCCTACCTGCGCTCCTTGTCGTCATGGATGGCGTCCTCTCGCTTGTTCTCCGCCTCAAGCTTGAGAAGCAACTGGCCATTGCGACCGTGCGCATGGTGGTTCAGCTCGTCCTCGTCGGATACGTGCTGACGTTCCTGTTTGCTGCGGTGTCGCCGTTCTGGACTGCCCTCGCCGCCCTGGTCATGGTCTTCTTCGCTTCGCGGGAGATCGTCGCGCGGCAGAAGCGGCGCCTTCCGGGCGTTTGGAAGTACGGTCTGGGTGCCGCATGCACGCTGCTCGCGGCCGGCACCGTCACGATGTTTGCGCTCCTGACGGAGTTGCGTCCAGATCCTTGGTATCATCCGCGCTATGCGCTGCCGTTGCTGGGCATGATGCTCAGCAACACCATGACCGGAATAAGTCTGGGCCTGGACGTGCTGACCAACAGCTTGGTGCGCGAACGAGCCGCCGTAGAGGCTTGTCTTGCGCTCGGCGGCACCCGACACCAAGCCCTGCTGCCCATAATACGGGACGCGCTGAGAAGCGGCTTCATGCCGATCATGAACAGCATGGCGGCGATCGGGCTCGTTTCGCTGCCGGGGATGATGACCGGCCAGATTCTTGCGGGCGTCGAGCCTGTCGATGCGGTCAAATATCAATTGCTGATCATGTTCCTGATCGCCGGTGGGACCGGGATGGGAACGCTGGCTGCCGTTCTGGGTGGCGCACGCCTGCTGACCGATCATCGACACCGTTTGAGGCTCGATCGAATTCTGACAGAAGGATAAAGATGGCGGCTCTATCGAAAGAGCATGCCGGCCAACGCAAGATCGAGCCATTTCGGTCAGCAATTCTGCCAAAGGAGGCGTTGGGATTTGAACGTGACGACGTCACCCCGCGCGTGGTCGCTCGGGATCGTCGCCCGTGGCGTTAAGGAAGACCGCGCCGGACCGGCGACATGACAGACCACGACGGTCGTGGGGAGACGCGCCTCGTTGCATCGAAACCCTGCGATGCGTTGCGGTCGTAGGAACGAGAGCGTCCCGAGCACGGTTCTCCTGCACCGAAAACCAATGGAGAAGACTCAGATGGAAACGGAACGACGGGAAACAGGAAGTCTGATCGGAAGCGACAAGGTAGAAGGCACTGCCGTCTATGGAGCGGACGACCAGAGGATCGGGTCGATCGAGCGCGTGATGATCGACAAGACCAGCGGCCAGGTATCCTATGCAGTCCTTGGCTTCGGCGGGTTCCTCGGTATCGGCGACGACCACTATCCGCTGCCTTGGCAATCGCTCAAGTACGACACCGGCCTCGGCGGTTACCGAACCAACCTCACGGCCGACCGGCTGAAGGGCGCGCCCAAGTACGGCAACGACAATGCCTGGAACTGGACTGATCCGGGACGAGCACGAGCCGTCAACGATTACTATGCCGGCTTCTGACGCTCGCCATAGATCCAAGCGACCGATGGAGTGACTTCAGGAGGCGTTCGCCCGAGCTAGGGCCGTAGCCGTTATGGGGCCGATGCCGGGAATCGAGGACAGCAACTTCGCCATCGGATTTGCGCTCTGGATCCGAGCCAGCTCACGTTCGATGGCCTCAACCTGTCGGTCCAATTCCCTCAGTTGGTTCACAAGCAAGGCAAGTGCGATGCGGGCGTGAGCCGGCAGCGTCAGATCTTCGTCGTCCAACAAGTCCACCAGACCATCCATTCGTTGCACGACAATGATTCCGAACTCAGCAAAGTGAGCTCGAATGGCGCAAGCTGTCATGGTGCGTTGGCGGACCAGCAAGCCTCTTGCACGATGAAGCATCAAGAAGCCCTGGTTCTCGGCGCTTTTGATCGGGACGAAGCGCATATTGGGACGGCTAACCGCTTCGCAGATTGCGGCCGCGTCAGCGGCATCATTCTTGGCTCCTCGCTGCGGGATGAACTGTTGAACGAGACGCTGTTAACCTCGCTGGCCCAGGCCCGCGTCACGCTCCGATGCTGGCGGGCCGATTACAACGAGGCACAACCACACTCGCGGCTCGGATGGAAGACGCCGTCCGAGTTCGCATTTACCTGCCACCCGCGCCGGGATCTGGCGCTGCGCTATGCCGAGGGCTCCGCGCCAGCTCCCGTCGCTACCACCGCCCAACCGGGCAAATCCAACAGCCGGAGCGAACTCAGGATTGGATAAAACTTGGGGGCAAGGTCAGCGGCTCCAGTGCGGGCGAGAAGCGTGAGAAAATATCGACGATCGTGAGCACCCGGAGCTTACCGCCGTTGGCCAGCTGGTCATGAACGAAGTCCATCGCCCAGATCTCGTTGACGCGCGTTGCCGCTCTTCCGGGTGCATAGACTACGACAGCGCGCCTGTCATATTTGCCTCAGTCACTCCCCAGTGAACGAAACCATTCCCAGCGACCGCGAAGCCTTCCGGAAATGAGCCGGGCTTAGCTTCCTCATTTTCCAAGGGGGATTTCAAAAATGATCACGCTCAGAATTATTGGTGCGCTCGTCGGCGGCGGACTGCTCATTGCGCTGTGCGCGACGGATTTCGCAGCCGATCTTGCTCTCGCCATTGCCGGGCTTTTCACGTAACGCCCGCCACTCCGACGATTTTCGCCAGTAGGCAGACATGACTGCGAAGAGGATCATCAGCCATGTCGCAAGCGCGGCACACCACAGAACTGCTTCCAGCATCTCGGGCATGAAAGCCCTCCCCGATAAGAAAATACTTCCGACAGAGGGAAGAGTGTCAATTGCCACTTTTTCCCAATCGGCGTAGAATTTCACTCGGCGTTTTGGCGCTGCGCATAGTGATATCTCTGCCGCCCGCTCTTTGGCGTCCCGCAAAGACGAAATCCCCAGAGGGCGGGCTTATTATTTAGGAGTATCGTAATGGCGAGACTATCAACGCTTCCATCTCAAGTCTTTGATCACGCGCCGGACCAAGCACTGGCTCACCTGCCAACGGAATTGCCACCAGTTCAGACCGGCCCAACCGTCGCATCTGCGGCAGACGTCGCGCTACCTCAGCACGCCATCGACCAAGTCGAGCACATTGCGCCGGTCGGCGTTTCGCATCTTCCAGATTTCTTTTTCTAGACAATCAACGAACCAGGCCGCCTAATCGGCGGCTTCCGCAATACCCATTTCTGCCATCGCGATAATTGCTCCAACGTGCGCAATGTTAATCCAGACGCCAACGCTCGGAATGCTTTCCGTTTCGACGCCGCAGCCGAAATCGCAGCAGAAAAGGCTCGCTTTCACCGCTTTGGAAACAATGCCGACTAGAAGCCGTCTTCATTAGTCCGCACACTCACCGTCCGCGCCTCAAACGCTTCGATTGCCGCACAGGCCATTGCCGAGCTCACCCAACACCATCTTCAGCTCGGTGGACATTGTCGAGGTCGATATCGCATAGCGAAAGTGTTAGATGATCGTTCCGATCGTTATCGCAACTCCAAATTGACGTGATAAGCTATTGTTGCCTAACAGGCCGACTTTTCAGATCAGCATACCTTTGGAGGGAATTAAGATGCGACGTGCTTACGCTCTTTGTTTCGTCGTGGCCGCTTTCGGCTCTCCCTGCTTTGCAACGGATGCGGATCTCAAGCAGGAAGTAGAGAAGATCGGCACCGCCTATGCCGACAATTTCAACAAGCAGAACGCAGCAGGTATTGCAGCGCTCTATGCGACCGGCGGCATGATGATTAATGGCGCCGGACCTCATACAAACATTGCTGAAACTTACGCTGGCGTGTTCAAGGCTGGTTTTAATCACAATGAGATCACGGTTGATCAGGTCTCGCCTTTGGGGCCTGATACCCTGATCGCAGTCGGTCAATTCCATCTTACTGGCAAGAACGCATCCGGAGAGCCTATGGATTTTAAAGGGCTTTGGACGGCGACGGATGTGCGAGAAGGCGGTGTCTGGAAGATCCGAGCACTCGCGGCCTTCCCCAAAGCGCCGCCGCCAAAGGACTAAACCCAGACTTGCGGAGGAAGCTACCAGTCGAAAGCGGTTTCCTCCGCCGGAAAAGACCACTTAGGACCGTTGCTGAACATGCCCGAAGTTATCGTGACGTCGGCTATCGGCAGTGGAGCGACGCGGGGCGTGCTTTCCTCAACCGCCGCTTTTGACCCAACTCGGAAATCACGCCCGGGAGCAATATTCTGGCTCCTTTGACCCCTTCCAGAATGGGTTGCGCCCGATAAGATGGCCTTGTTCACCCCGGGGCGGATATGGCGCGGTCGGCAAAAGCAGGCGGCAAGCGGAGCGCGGCGAAGGCCCGCCTGGCGCGCTTAGCGAACGGCCGTAAGCCTTCGAAGGCCAAGCGTCCCGTTCAGCCCGCCGCCCCTTTGAAGCGGACCACAGCCCGGCACACGGAGTTGCAGGAAGCCCGTGTACAACAGGCGGCAACGGCTGCGATATTGAAGGTCATCGCGAGCTCACCGTCGGACGTGCAGCCGGTGTTCGACGCTATCGCGCATAGCGCGAACCGATTGATCGGGAGCTTCTCGACCGCGGTTCATCGGGTTATTGGCGACCTCGTTCATTTGGTGGCCTATACGCCCACGGACCCGAAATCCGACAAAGCTCTTCAGAAATCGTTTCCCATGCATCTCGGCGTGATGCCCACCGCTCTACTTAAGCAAGGCGAAACTATACAGATCGCTGATTCTGAAAAGGCCGAGGTCGCAATCCAGCGACTTGCCCGTACCCGCGGCTGGCGCAGCATCACGTTTACGCCGCTTGTGAGCCACAGCACTTTTATAGGGTATATCACCTCCACGCGACAGGAGCCGGGCGTCCTCGCCGATCATCACGTCCAGTTGCTGCAAACCTTCGCCGACCAAGCTGTCATCGCGATCGAGAACGCGCGGTTGTTCAACGAGGTGCAGGCCAAGACGCAGGACCTTACCGAGGCGCTACGATACCAGACCGGAAGTGCCAACATCCTCAACGTGATTGCCTCATCGCCAACTGACGTACAACCCGTCATGAATGCCATTGTTGAAAGCGCTTGCGAGTTCTGTGGAGCCTATGATGCAGTAGCACTACTGCAGGAAGGTAAAGATTTATTGTTCGTGGCCCATCATGGGCCAATCCCACAATTTTCCATTAGAAAATCAATAAATCGAAACTGGACTGCAGGTCGTGCTTTCATAGAGAAGAAGGCGATCCATGTGCACGATCTGCAAGCTGAGCGGGACGAATTTCCTGAAGGCCAAGAACTTGCCCTCAGCATGGGCCACCGCAGCATTGTCAGCGTCCCGCTACTTCGGGGAGGGGAAAGCATTGGCGCGCTTGTCTTGCGCCGTAGGGAGGTCAACCCTTTTACGGAGAAGCAGATTGGACTGCTTCAGACCTTCGCTGACCAGGCCGTTATTGCCATCCAAAACGTCAAGCTCTTCGACGAAGTGCAGGCCCGCACTCGCGACTTGCAGGAATCGCTTCAGCAGCAGACAGCAACCGCAGACGTGCTCAAGGTCATTAGCCGCTCGGCATTTGATTTGCAAACCGTGCTCGATACGCTGACCGAATCGGCGACAGAACTCTGCAACGCAGATATGGGTTCGATCGCGCGCAAGGATGAGCGCGGCTACTATCACGCTACGGCCTACAAATTCGCTGTCGATTGGGTCAGGGTTGCTGATCCGTTGCGAATACAACCAGGCAGAGGAAGTGTGATCGGGCGCGCGCTGCTCGAAAAGAAAGCCGTTCAGATCATCGACGTTCTTTCGGACGCGGAATACAACTATCCCGACATGCAGAGAGCGGCGGGCTATCGAACGCTGCTCGGAGTTCCACTGATGCGTCAGGGCGAGCCGATTGGCGCTCTCTTCCTTGGACGCAAGACAGTCAAGCCCTTTAGCGACCAGCAAATTGAATTAGTATCGACCTTTGCTGATCAAGCCGTGATCGCCATCGAAAACGCGAGGCTGTTTGATGAGGTGCAGACGCGGACGAGCGAGCTGTCGGAATCGCTTCGGCAGCAAATTGCGACGTCCGACGTACTGAAGGTGATCAGCCGGTCTACCTTCAATCTTCAACCCGTTTTTGACGTTATAGCTGAGAATGCCGTCAAGCTGTGCGAGGCCGAGAGAGCCTTCATTTTCCGATATGATGGTCGGCTGCTCAGAGCCGTGGCCCACTGCAACGCCGGCCCCGAAGTGCAACAATTCGTATACCAGAACCCAATTGAGCCTGGACGGCAGAGCATTTCGGCCAGAGCTGCTCTTGAACGGCGAACTATCCATGTGGCTGACGTTCAAGCTGACCAAGATTATCAATATGCTTTGCGAGATGTGGGCCCGATTCGAACGCTCCTCGCGGTGCCAATGCTTAAGGGCGATGAATTGATTGGTGTTATTGCAAGCTACAGATTGGAGTTGAAGCCGTTTTCGACGGACCAAATCGCTCTCTTGGAGGTCTTTGCCGACCAAGCGGTGATCGCCATCGAGAACGCGCGCCTGTTCAACGAGACGAAAGAGGCGCTGGAGCGACAGACGGCGACGGCCGAAGTGCTCAAGATCATCAGCCGTTCCGCTGTCGACCTCGACACCGTGCTCGACACGCTGGTGCAGACCGTGGCGCGTCTCTGCCGGGCAGATCAGGTTTATATGTTCCATCTGCGCCATGATCTTTGGCACCTAGTGGCTGACTACGGGCTTTCGACGGCGGCAAGAGACTTCTTCCAGACGAATCCCTTCACACCCGGACGCGGCTCGACATCCGGACGGGCTGCGTCAGAGCGTCGAGCCGTCGTCATCCCTGATGTCCTGCAAGACCCAGAATACACTCTCAGCGAAGGGCAGAAGATCGCAGGCTACCGCACGACCCTTGGCATTCCGTTGATACGGGAGGATAAGCTTCTAGGCGTATTTAGCATTACACGGACACGAGTCGAACCCTTCACGGATAGGGAGGTCGAACTCGCAACCACCTTCGCTGACCAAGCGGTAATCGCAATCGAGAATGCCCGCCTGTTTGAGGAGCTACGAGAGCGTCAGGCCGAGTTGCGCGTCACCTTCGACAATATGGGTGACGGCGTCGTCATGTTCGATGCCGAAGCGCGAATCGCCGCATGGAATCGCAATTTTCAGGAGATGCTCGATCTACCAGACGCCTTTTTGGCCGGGCGACCTAGCTATGCCGACTATTTCCGCTATCTTGCGAAGCGCGGCGAATACTCGGCCGATCTCGAAGAGCAGTTGATCGGCACGGTTGAGGATACCAGGCGGGAGTTGCGCCTTGAACGTACCCGGCCGGATGGGCGCGTCGTCGAGGTGCGCCGCAACGCGGTGCCTGACGGGGGTTTCGTTCTGATCTATGCCGACATTACGGAGCGCAAGCGAGCTGAAGAGGCCATTCGCCTGGCGCGCGACGCTGCCCAAAACGCGTTGCGGGATTTGCAAACGGCACAAGACCGCCTGGTTCAGACGGAGAAGCTGGCATCCCTCGGCCAGCTCACCGCCGGCATCGCCCACGAAATCAAAAACCCGCTCAATTTCGTCAACAATTTTGCGGCGCTCTCGGCAGAGTTGACTGATGAACTCAGCGATACATTGGGTCCGGTCCCGCTCGATGAGAGGATTCGCGGCGACATTAATGAACTAACGGGGATGCTAAAATCCAATCTGGAGAAAGTGGTCCAGCACGGCAAGCGCGCGGATTCGATCGTTAAGAACATGCTGCTGCACTCGCGCGAAGGGTCAGGCGAGCTACGAGTCGCCGACATTAATAGCTTGGTCGAGGAAAGCCTGAACCTTGCCTATCATGGCGCGCGGGCCGAGAAGTCAGGCTTCAACATTGCACTGCAACGTCAATTTGACGCTACGGCTGGAGAGGCTGAGCTCTTCCCGCAGGAGATCACCCGCGCCTTGTTGAACCTAATCTCGAACGGCTTCTATGCGGCAACCAAACGGGCGGTCGATAGCGGTGGAAAGGCATTTGAGCCGACACTCTTGGCCAGTACCAAAAATCTGGGCGCTTCAGTTCAGATACGCATTCGGGACAACGGCACTGGCATACCGGCTGAGGTGAAGGAGAAGATATTCAACCCCTTTTTCACTACCAAACCCGCGGGGGAAGGAACGGGACTCGGCCTGTCTATGACCCATGACATCATCGTGAGACAACACGGGGGCACCATCCGCGTAGACACGGCGCCAGACGAATATACGGAATTTATTGTCACGCTGCCGCGGGCAACTGGCGCGCCGAGACGGAGCACGACATGAGCACGTACATCGTTGTAGTCGATGACGAGCCCGACGTCGTCGAGATGTTCAGGCAACAGTTCCGTCGGGATTTGCGGTCCGGCCGGTTCATGATGGAATTTGCCCTGTCCGCACCGGCCGCGTTGGAGCAGGTGAAGGCAATACCTGATCCGTCACTCATCTTGATCCTTTCCGACATCAACATGCCGGGTATGACAGGTCTTGAGATGCTGCCCAAGGTGAAGGCGGAGCGTCCAAACGTCCCCGTCATCATGATCACCGCTTATGGCGACGATACGACCCGGAAGAGAGCGACCGAACTTGGTGCAGCCGGATTGCTTCCAAAGCCTATCGATTTTAGCCTGTTGCGCCGGGAGATCGAGCGACGGCTGGAGCGGGCTGCTCAGTGCGTTATTGGCCCAAGTCGGACAACATAGCACGCTAAAGAGCGAACAAAGTTCTGGTGACATGATAGGGCACACCGACCCAGCGCCGGCCTCGATATCTAATTCTTCTGCAACGTGCTACTTTCCAAAACTCTTTGCCGGCTAATGTGACCGCGCATTCAACGTCGGCCTAGTGCCTGAAGCTTACATCCTTGTGTCTTTGAGAGCGGAGCTAATCGCAGTCTGCAATGTTGTTTTTTTGAAAAATTGTTGTGATGAGGACATAACCATGGGTCATCAATATCAAAGCATTCTCGAAACTGTCGGCCACACGCCCGTTGTGCGGATCAATCGTCTCGCGCCCGCGGGCGTCAACCTCTTTGTGAAGGTAGAGGCCTTCAATCCGCTGGGCTCGGTCAAGGACCGGCTCGCTCTTGGCGTGATCGAGGCCGCGGAGAAATCCGGAGAACTCAAGCCCGGTCAGACAGTAATTGAGGCGACGAGCGGCAACACGGGCATCGGCCTTGCGATGGTATGCGCCGCCAAAGGATACCCCCTGGTTGTCACCATGGCCGAGACCTTCAGCATAGAGCGGCGGCGGCTGATGCGGTTCTTGGGCGCGAAGGTCGTCGTAACCCCTGCGGCCGACCGGGCGGTCGGAATGATCAACAAGACTATGGAGCTTGCCAAGACCCATGGCTGGTTCATGACGCGGCAATTCGAAAACGAAGCCAATCCGGACTACCATTCCAAAACTACAGCGGTCGAGATTCTGGACGATTTCGCGCGAGACCGGCTGGACTATTGGGTCACGGGCTACGGGACTGGCGGCACGCTGAAAGGCGTGTCGCGGGTGCTCAGGAAGGAACGTCCCGACACGAAGATCATCGTTTGTGAGCCACAAGATGCGCAACTGCTGGGCAGCGGCGTTGAGCAGATGCGCAACGACGATGGCACGCCGGCGGCGCCGCATCCGACATTCAAGCCGCATCCGATGCAGGGCTGGACGCCCGACTTCATCCCAAAGATCACCGGCGATGCCGTCACGATGAAACTCATCGACCGGATCCTGCCCATCCCCGGCCCCGAGGCCATCAGGTGCAGCAAGGAACTTGCGACCAAGGAGGGCATCTTTGTCGGTATCACCTCGGGCGCAACCATGGCTGGCGCGCTCAAGATCGCGGCAGAGGCCGAGAAAGGCGCGAACATCCTTTGCATGCTGCCTGACACCGGGGAGCGCTATCTGAGTACGCCGTTGTTCGCTGACGTTCCTATCGACATGAACGAGGAAGAGCTGAAGATTTCGCGCTCAACGCCGACGGCCCAGTTCAAGACGTAGGAGTTTTCGTAGTTCCTTTGTTCAAGCCCAGGGGCCGTTCCTTCGTCCCGGCCCGCAGAACGTCAATCGCGTCACGCGCAGGGGCGGTCAAGGCCAGCCGTCGCACTTGGCTTGCGGCTGGCTCCGGCATCGCCAGGCTGCGCCTTGACCGCACTGAGCACGGCGCGAGGATCAAGCGGGTCGGACGCCTGCATTGTCGGTCCTCGTCAGCTCGAAGGCGCATCCTTTAGCCAGCACTGCCCGGGCGATGCGAGCAAGCTTGTTGGT
Organism: Bradyrhizobium sp. CCBAU 53338; assembly: GCF_015291665.1. Classification (NCBI taxonomy): domain Bacteria; kingdom Pseudomonadati; phylum Pseudomonadota; class Alphaproteobacteria; order Hyphomicrobiales; family Nitrobacteraceae; genus Bradyrhizobium; species Bradyrhizobium sp. CCBAU 53338. The sequence goes on along the minus strand of NZ_CP030048.1, from coordinate 2,344,028 downwards.
CAGCGCGATCGCGAGCACGTTGTGGTGCAACCGCCTTTTGGCGGCTTCGATCCAGGATTTGAGCCTATAACGTTTCCAGTTCTTTGTCCTGACCAGCACAACCCACGCCGCCTGCACGAAAAGAACGCGCAGGTGGCGATTGCCGCGCCTCGAGATTTTGCCGAGGATGGTGCGGTCTCCCGTCGAGATTTGCTTGGGCACCAGTCCAAGCCAAGCGCGGAAGTCGCGGCCTTTGGAGAATACGTCTCCAGTGCCGATCGCGGCCACCATGGCGCTCAAATGATCGGCCCGATGCCAGGCACCGTCATCAGGCGCGAACATGCCTGATCTTGACCGGGCCAGTGTTTCGATCTCGCCGGATAGGTCATCGATGGGCGGACATATTTGGCCGGCATCAACCTGGCATCGTGACTAAGCGATGCGAGCTTGCCGCTCAGGTGATGTGCGCCGACGCAGGCTTCCATGCCGATCAGGCAAGGCGGTATGTCAACCGGCGTCCAAACTTGGCTCTGACGCATATTCGATGATCGTGTTTGTTTTTATGGCGCGCCAATCAGCCTAGCCTGAAGAAGATCGAGCTTGGCGCGCCCGTACATCTGCCGTTTGACCAGCTTTAGCTTGGTGATCTGAGCTTCCACTTGTCCATTGGACCATGGTTGCGTGATAGCCGCGTGCACCGCGCCCTTATCTTTGGCGATGCCATTCGCGAACGAGCCAATGAGGCTCCGCTTGGATTCATCTATCCAAGGTTCGAGCTCGATCTCGGCCCTCTTTCGGATCATCGCCTGGAAGCGGCCAACGAGAGCGTGGGCATCGGCCAGCATAGGAACGCTTTGTTCAATAGCGGCAACCGTTACCGTCTCGGCCTTGCTTAGGTTGTCGCGCTTCGTTGTCAGCAGCTGCGCTATCGTCCTGGCGGCGGGAACCTTCTGCAATTGTTGACGGCTGATAGTCTCGGCGCGTCGCCGTCGCGTGGCCCATTCCGCCACCACGCGCAGCGATCCCTTAAAACCTTGCCCTCTCAAACGGCGCCAGAGCTCGGCACCGTTGCGACAGCCGCCTGACCACTGCGCGTCCAGGAACGGCAGGTGCCCATCCAGGGTGCTTTGACGGGTGCGGAACATATCCGTACCGCCGCCGCGGCTAATTTGGCGAACCAGATTGCGACTATGTCCTGTGCGGCGGACGATCTCCTTGAGCGGCACACCGTCGCTGACAAGAGCCGCAATTGCGGCATGGCTGTCCTGGCGCCGCAGATAGCCCTGATAGCGAAGCCTTTCCGCGGAGGTCAGTAGTTTAGGATCGATCGTCGTCGCCCCGATTGCGGTTCGGATTTTGCTCATGGAGCGGCGCACCGCATCAAGAAAGGCCGCGCTCGCGTTTTCCATCAGATGCCAGCGGTCAGCGACCCGGATGGCGTTCGGGAGCGCCTTGGCTGCTGCCTCGCCGTATCCACCACCGCGATCTCGCGACACAATGTTGATGTCCGGGTGCTTCGACAGCCACGCCTGAACGGTCGCCGTTTCCCGGTCGGGCAGCAAAGCAACGATCCGCCGACGCTCCAAAACGCACACAATGGTCCCGTACCGACGGTTTCTCCGGAACGCCCAGTCATCGATACCCACAACAAGCAATGGATCCGTCGGCATCGCCGTCCGCCGACGGACCACCCGCACGCCCTCGGGCGCAACATCTCCGCCACGTCATCCGGCGTCTTCATTACCTGCCCCCGTGGATCAATCCACGACGAGCTTTCCGCGATTCGTTCCTCTTTCATTCACTCTCTCCTCGGCTATCCAAGGAGGGGGCAATTCCTCATGACGCCGAGGGGGCAGTTTTCCATGGCGCGCGACACGCTGGCGCGTCATGCGTCGCAATTGAGGGACCAAGACCTTCCGCCGGCTAATTGGCCGGCGGGGTTTTCTTCGCGTCGAGCATTCTTATAATTGCAAGTCCATGCCGCGCAGCACGAACCGTAACCTACCAAAATCGGCAGATCTGTTGCTTGCCAAAGACGAGCTCCTTGCTGGTCGGCGGGTGGTCGTCGCCTCCTCTGCAGGACGTCGGCTCGGTGGCAAGGCAGGGACAATTCTCGGACCTGGCGCGACGGCAACTCAGGTCAAGATCCTGCTTGATGGGGCGAAACGCTACATCACCCTCCATGTTCGTTATGTGGATCTTCTGAAAAGCGACTAGGTGCGAATTTGCGCCAGCGGGCGCTTATGCTAGCCACCTACCCGTGCCGCGCCGATCGTGCTGAGCTGTATCAGACGGCACCTGCGGCCGCACCTCATAGCGTTCATTGGCGGATGGAGGCAGACTTCTGCAAGCCCTCGATCGCTTTTCGATAGTCGTCGGCGACCTTGAGGAGACCCTCCCGCTCAAGATCGAAAGACGCCACGGCCGCATGCTCTCTGCATGCGCGCTCCAGCCTGCGGAATTCCTTCAATTCCCGGTTCAACGGTAGTTTCCCAGCCTGAGGCACCCCGCCCAATTGGAGTATTAATCTACCCAATTGCCTAATTTTCCCGCAACAACATTCATCAACCGGCGCGCGAAATTATGCTCGTATGCGAGTTCCGGCTTTGGAACCGAGGTTATGCTGGCGAGACACTGACACAGCGGACAAAATGCGGTCGCGGAGAGCATCATTGCGATGATTCAGAATTGGTTTCTGGCGATATTCGCTGGCCTGCTGGTGGTAGCCTGCTCGATGGCCGCGGTTGCGGCGGACAGGGTCACCGAAAGGATCAGAGCGCGCCGATCTCGCTCCTAGCAAGGTCGTGAACGTGAACGGCTCAGAGAAAAGGCCCCAGCCTCACCAAAGGATCCGTGAGCTGGGGCAAGGTACCTTCTGGCCCAGTCATCACGAACTGGGCTCTTGGGAAAACTTGGCAAGATCGTCCTCGTTCCCCTCAAATTGACGTTCATTCTTCACAAAGGCGATCCCGACCCGCTTGTCGGAACGCCACACCGCTCGGCATGGCCGATGAAGTTGCGCCGTTGGGATGCTGAGCATGAACTCGTACGGAATACCAATTTGACTTGGGACATCCAAGTTAGCGCCACAGTCCGAGAGGTCACGGACGACGCAGCTGAAGACGCCTCCCGGAAATTCGATTATCGCGGCTTTGAAAACGCGCCGCCGGCGTACGTGGCGTTTTTCCATGACCGAGAGGCTACGAACCACAAGTGAGAAATTGTTGAAAGTCATCGCGGAAAGTCCCGCTCAAATTCTCGAGTCCAATTAGGGATCCGTTAATCCACGGAAAGACCAGTTTGACTTGCGCGAATAGATCGGCGATATCGGACAAGTCGCTATATAATTTGCAGCGAGAGCTTCTTTTTATAAATCTAGAGCAATTCCGCCAGCATCCTGGCTGCACGAGCGGCGCCGCCGGCTTCAACCAATGCAAATCGACCAGGCTTGGTCAATTGCTGGACCATAGCCTCAGCAATCGTCTCCGGAGTGCTCGACGCAAATTCCATTCGTCGACCAGCGCGATAGCGATGAAGCCTGTAAGGGACATGAAAATTCTGCTCAAAATGGTTCTTGAGCGGAAAATAAATGAAGGGCGTTTGTGCCGCCGTCAGCTCCATACAGGTCGTTAGGCCGCCCTGCACGACGGCAAGGTCGCAGGCTGCAAGATGGCGGTCGAGATCGGATACGAAAGAATGGATCTCGACGCCTTGTGGTACGTCAAACGCGCCTCGATCGATACGAGGGCCCACAACCACGATCATCCGCAGATTAGAAATTGTCTGCACCACCAGCGGGTAGGTTTGTAGAACGCGCCGGATCAGATGCGCGCCGACACCGGATCCGCCGACCGTCACGATACAGACGCGCTCGTCGTCATTATAACCGAGAGAGCGACGTAACTCATCGCGACTGCCAAAGTCATTGGGATGTTCCCCGATTATGTAACCAGAGAATTCGAAATGCCTCGTGACCCAGCTTTGGATGTCCGGGAGTCCTTCGCCGAACGATCGTGGAACGACGTCATCCGGCGTCCCTACGAAAATCGCGCGGTCGCGAACCGCAGGATTCTTCTCAACATGCTGGATCATCTCGGCATTATAGTCCGACGTCAAAAAAGCTTCGCGCTTGTCGCCGTTGTCCATTGGCAGATAGCCGACGAAGTCGGTAAACCAGGCAAGTTGAGATCGCTTGAGCTCAGGATGCTCATGCCAGTGATGGTCGATATCCCACGCCTCGTCGGCAATCACGAGGTCGTATTCCGTCTCTTCCACCGCCTGCTGAAAGTGCATGAAGTTCTTAATGAGCACCTCGTCCATGCGGCGTAGAGCCTCGAAGCAATGCAGTTCGTGCTCCCCGGCCTCCTGCTCAATGTGCCGGGTCTCGCTCGCCAGTTGTTTGCTCATAGGATGAATTATCTCACGACGGCTTTCCAGAAGCCGTGTGACCGGGTCTTGCGCCAACCAGTGTATCTCCAGGTCGGGATGCAAATCGCGCAATTCGCGTGCAATTGCCAGATCGCGGCGCGCGTGTCCGAGACCGATCGGCGACGACAAATATAGAGCGGTCCTAGCTCTGCGCGTCTTGCGCTGCGGTCGCGCCATCAAACCCAATTCCTGCAAGAACTCGATGATCATCGCGTTACATTTGGCAGGGAAGCGTCCAGACGGATTATGGCCGCCGCCCGGGATAGTCTTTAGCTCGACGCCCAGAACCTCAGCGACCCTCTGCGCGCGCTCGTATGGCTGAATACGATCATTGTCGCCATGAATGACAAGCACCGGACACCGGATCGCGCGATACATGGCCTCGCCGACGTCGAACGGAGGGGCAATCGTGCGCGCTTCCACTGTTTTTCCAAGAACGTGGCCGTCCGTCTCGCATGCCCAACCAACGGAATCCTCGATTTGTTTGGTCGAGTGCGGTTCGACGAACATGTTGCTCATGAAAAACTCAGCGAACTCCCGATAATTGGTGAGCCAATACTCACGATTGTACTTGTTCCAATCGGTGAACTGCTGTTGTTGCGTCAGGAAATGCTGTGGCATCATGTAGGGATAGCCGGGTCCGATGGCGGCGGCTGTTCCGATGAGAACGGCAGCTTGGACGCGATCGGGATGTTGCGCGGCCGCAAGGCTCGCCAGCATGCCGCCGAAGGAAAGTCCAATCAGGATAGCTCGGTCAACTCCAACGGCGTCCAGCACCGCAATTGCGTCACCTAGAAACTGATCTAGCGTATAGGCTGAGGCATCGTTCGGCCGATCCGACTTGCCATTGCCGCGCGGATCGTAGGTCACGCATCGGAAGTTTTCTGCAAAAAACGGCACTTGCGCCTTGTAGACTCGCGAATGCACGATGCTCCAGGGCGGGATGAAGAGAATCGTCTCTGCTCCGCTGCCGTAGATTTCGAAATGGATCTTCACGCCGTCTCGGTTGACGAAAGCCTCGTCGCTAGGGAGCTTTGTCCGCATGATTGGTCTCTCGCTTGGCTTCGGCAATACGGATGAGGTCGCCCACACGCCGCAAAGCGCGGCGCACCGGCGCTCCCTTCTTCTCAAATCCAATTAGAAATAAACTTTCGGCGCCCATGAAGGCGTTCGACACCAGCGCAGCGATGTCTTCCGGGGTGAATGGTCCTAGTCCCCCAATATTCTTCGCGGCGTCCGCCATGACATCGCGAATCAGCTGATACCAAGAGAGAAGTCCGGCGCGGATGACCTTGCCGACTTCCGGATCCGACCAGCCTGCCGCCATCAATTCCTGCAGCACGTGGACGTAACCCGAGGCGATGTCGTCGTCGAGATAGTCGCAGGCGCGATCCCAGCGGCTCGAAAGTGTCAGGGTCGATTCCGCGAACATGGTGCTCTGCCTGTCGAGGAGTTGAGCGTTGAGATATTCGAACAGCGCCAGCATCATCCCCTGCTTCGATCCGAAGTGGTAGTGAATCTGGCTAAGGGGCACGCCTGCTGCTGCTGCGACATCTCGCGTCGAAAGGCTCGCATAGCCGTTTTTGCGCAGGATTGCTTTGGCAGCTTCGAGCAGTGCAACGCTGGTGTCTGCTTTTTTAGCAGGCGAACGACCCATTAGATCTCCTATCTGGCGACCGCCTCAGCCTTCGCGAGCCAAGCGCTCGACTTCGGTCCTCTTCCTGGGAAGGGGAATGAGCATCGATACCTCCCGGCGATAGCGACGGTATTGCTCACCAAACGTGACCACAAGATCGCGTTCTTCGAACCAGATGCCGATTAGGATGTACCCGGTCGTGGCAACCGCGAACAGCAAGTGCCCCAGAGTCATGGTCGGCGTGGCCCAAAACGCTAAAAGAAAACCGAAATAGATGGGGTGGCGGACCCACTTGTACATTGACGGCGCTTTGAATGCCGCTGGTGGATTGGGCTTGCCAACCACGTGGGCGTACACTTGTTGCAGGCCAAACAGTTCGAAATGGTTGATCAAAAATGTGCCGATCAACACGACGCCCCAGCCAAGCCAGAAAATCGCCTGCAAGCCTAGGACGCCGGCTTGATTTTGGACGGACCAGACTAGGCCGGCAAGCGGCTGCCATTGCCAGTAAAGCATTATCAGAGCCAGGCTCGCAAAAAGCACGTAGGTTGAGCGCTCAATCGCATCTGGGACGATCCTGGTCCACGCGCGTTTGAAAGCCGGACGCGCCATCACGCTGTGTTGGATCGCAAAGAGGCCGAGCAACAAGACGTCGATCACGAGTGCTGCGGGGAATGAACCGGCCGCACCGCCGTCGATTGTTTTCGGAACAGGCAGATTTCCGACAAAGGCGATTGCGTAGAGAAAAGTGGCGAGAAAAATCAGGTAGGCGACAATTCCATAGAACAGCGAAGCGATGGCCATAAGAGCCTCCGTTGCATTTTGTTCTCGGTTAAAAATACATAATTCGGTCGACCGACCGAAGTCAAGTGAGATTCTCGTGATGTCGGGCGGAGCTCTCCTTGAGACATTCATTTTCGATCGAGGCCGGCTCCAAGCCAGGAGGCGATAAAGTGGAGCCGGGATCGTTCAGCGAACCTGCCGATTGGCCGATCGGTTTACAGTGCCCTGCCCCTTGGTCGATAGCAGTCGTGGCCAAGTCCGTAGTTTGTCAACGTAGCTACGAGTGCAAATAATCCACCTCGTTCTGAAAGTGGCAGGATATGCAAAGCCTTGATCAGTTCAGTTTGGAGGAGCAGTGATCCTCCAGTCAGTCGGCACACTTACCCGTTTCGATCCGTACGTTGAATCAACGCGCTTGGGGACAATGCCCTCATAGGTTAATCGGCCCTGTCGGCACCTCATCGATGCGTGGGCATCTTGAGCTTGGGAGTTCGACCAACTCATCGTGGAAACGCTATCCAATCGGAATTGGCATGCTTTTCTTAATTATCCTATCAGTTTGGTTGCGCCGCCCCGGGTCTCCTGTAACGATACAGTCCACCGCAAACCCGGCCCACGATCGGTGACGACGTACGATCGCCCCCCAAGTCGAACCGGAATGGGCAATACATACGCCGTTTCCGAATTTCGGTAAAGCGGAATCTTTTTACATGATGGGATTGACAGCCGCTTCAGGTGTTTTGCCCGTCGGCAACCCTCAATACGGATTGTAGTAGTAGCGCGGGCCGCCATAGTAACCGTAGCCCGGCCCGGGACCATAATAGCGCGGGCCGCCGCCATAGTAATAATTGTCGTAGTACTCCTGGCGCCGGCTCTCGGCGATCGCGCCTCCGATCATACCGGCGGCAATGCCCATGAACGCAAGGCCCGCCGCGCTCGGTCCGCGCCGATAATAGCGATGACGCCGCGCGGCGCTGAAATCGGTGGCGCTGGACGAGCCCTGCCCTGCCGCAGCCGCGGCCGCGGGTTTGACTGCAGTCGGGGATGCGGCAGCCGACGGCAACACCGACGCCGTGACCAGGGCGAGACTGGCGAATGCGGCAAGCGCAGTGCGGCGGCCGCCCTTCGAATTCACGGACTTGACACTCATCGTAGCGTCCTCTGTTCACGCCTGGAAAGGAGATATGAAAACAACGGATAATGCGCAAAGCACTGAAATGGTTTCATGATCGCGGCAATCTGCCACGCCTTGAACGATTGTACGCCCGCTAGGCCCGATAATTCCAGTACTTCCGCAGCGCATCGCCTGCGGCCTGGAGGTCGAAGCGCTGATCGGGCGCGAGCTGCTGCACGATCAGGTTGAACATGTCGTTCAGGATCGAGCGCTTCTCGCCGAAATAAGAGTGGTGCAGGCCGACCAGGCTGGTGTCGACCAGCGACGCGTCGATCGTATCGATGCCATCGACGACCGTCAGGACTTCGCCAGCCTCACCCGCCCTGGGATAGCCGTGCACGAATTTCGAGGCGAGCAGCGCCACATCGCGCGACGACGCATAGAGGGTCACCCGCGCCGCGCAACCCTTGAACCTGGCGGCGAGCTGGACGAAGCGATCGCGATCGATGTCGGGCGCGGCAAAGATGACCTGACCGAGCTTGGCGGCACCGGCCGGCAGCTGCCAGAACGTCACACGCTCGAGCGTGTTGATCACCGCGCGATTGCCCATGCTGTGGGCGATGATGTGAACTTTGCCGGCCCCGATCTCGCCGAGCGCGAGTTGCAGGAACGCCTCGAAATGATCGCGCGACCAGTCGATCGTGCTCTCGTCCACCGTGTACTTCTTCGTATCCGCCGCCGACGCCCAGCTATAAAGCAGCGTCCTGCCGGCGAATTTCAGATCCACGGCAAGCTGCGCGGCACGCCGCGCCGCATCCTCGAACGTCACGTTGTAGCCGTGCACGAAGATCAGGACGTCGTGCGAATCCGCCGCCGCAAGCGATTCCTTCAAACTCGTGACGAAGACGTCCCGGCCAAGCGCGCCGACGCTCTTGAGGATCACGTGCTTTTCCGGATTGGGCGAGAATTCGAGACGCCACCAGCTCGGACCGGTGAGTTCACCGAGGTCGCGGCCGCGTGTGGGCACGCTGACCTCCGCAACGCCGTAGGACGGCGTGCCGCGCTCGCCGCGGAAAAAGTTCGCCGGCGTATCGTCGCCGCGGGCGCGATCGGTGCCATAGAAGACGGGGATGGTGACGACGCCGGTCGTCTCATCCGTGCTCGGCCGGACGATCTCATTTATGACAACCGGCGCACCCCGGCCGCGCCGGGTCACGGTCTCCGTGGTGACAACGGGCGCCGCCATATCCGCCATCACGCGCTCGACGAGATCCACGGCCGGTGGTTCGGCGAGCAGTCGCACGACCAGGAGGTCGAGCGACTGGCGAAGCTTGTCCGGGTCTTCGCCCTGGCCGGCGCGCCCGGCCAGCGCCTGCAACTCGTCGGCGTAAGGGGGCCATTTGTCGCCCAGCAGACCCTTCAACCGGGGCCCGAGTTCGAGCAAGGCAAGCAACAGGCGAAGCGTGTCCGACATCGCACGGCCCTCGTCGCTGAAGGCGGTCGAGGCGGCGGCCCGACCGTCCATCCCTAGCCTAGAGGTTGTGAACGATCTGGCAAGTCCGCTCAGCGTGCCAGCGCCAATTTGCCGGCGTCAACCCGCCTTGGGCGTGTTCTACGACAACGCGCCCAGCACGCCGCGGGTGGCCTTGTCGATCTCCTCGACATAGCGGCGACGGGCAAAAGTCTCGGTCAGGAAGCCGACGACCTTGCGGCTGTCGGTGGAGTCCACCACGGCCAGCATTTCGGCCTCGGCTTCGTCGAACACCGCCATCGCGCTTTTCACGTTCATTTCCGGGATCAGAACGATCTCGGTCAGGCGCGCGAGCTCGATGACCTGGATGTCGTCGGCGATGGTGTCGAGGTCGCTGGAGAACAGGTCGGGCAGCAGGACCAGACCGACATATTCGTCAGCATTGTTGACGATGACGATGCCGGGCCGCGAGCCCAGCACGAATTCGCGCCGCGTGGCGGCGATCGTGGTTGTCGACGGCACCTTGCCGACGTCGGAACGCATCAGGCGCTCCACCGTGAGGTTGCGCAGCCAGCCGACGTCGTTGGCACTGCGGATGGTCTCGCCGCGCAGATGCAGGCGCCAGGTCGAGAACGAATGGCCGAACATGAAGCGGACGCAGATCGAGGTGACGATGCAGCCGGCCAGCACCACGGCCGTGACGTCGACGTTGCGCGTCATCTCGAGCACGAGGAACGACATGGTCAGCGGACCGCCGACGATGGCGACGCCGAGGGTGGCCATGCCGGTCAGCATCGCCACCAGCGGATCGATCGCGAAATTCGGGCTGATCAGCAGAAGCACCGCGGAGAAGAACTTTCCGATCAGGCTGCCGACGAAGAGGGAGGCGAAGAACAGACCGCCGCGGAAGCCCGACGCCAGCGAGATCAGGCAGGCCGTCACCTTCAGCGCGATGATGATCGCGATCAGGCCGATCGTCATGTCGTGGAAGAGATCGAGCACCATGGCGCCGTGGCCGGCCGCCAGCACCTGCGGCGTGACGAGGGCGAAGCCGCCGACGATGAAGCCGCCGATCACCGGGCGCAGCCACACCGGCAGCCATTTGAACAGCCGCTCGAACATCGAGGACGAGCGCATCACGGCGATGCCGACGCCGCTGGTGACGAGCGCAAGCCCGATCAGCGCCAGATATTGCTCGATGCCGACCGCGCTGACCTTGGGGATTTCGAGGGAGTAAGGCGCGCCGCCGAGCCATTGCGCGGTGAGCGCGCCGGCGAGCGAGGCCGCCAGGATCGGCGCGGCGCTGCCGACCGAATAGACGCCGACGATCAGCTCGCAGGCGTAGAACGCGCCCGTGATCGGCGCGCCGAAAGCGGCGGCGATCGCCGCCGCGGCGCCGCAGCCGACGATCAGTCGGAGGTCGTTGCGGCGCAGATTGAAGAACTTGCCGAACAGCGAGGCGATGCCGGAGCCGATCTGGGTATAGCCGGCCTCCAGACCGACCGAGGCGCCGCAGCCGTTCGAGATCAGCGTCTGGCTCGACACCACGATGCTGTCGCGCATCGACAGATTGCCGCCGCGCAGCGCGTTGGCCTCGATCGGGTCGACGGCGCTCGAGATCTTCAGCCGCCGCCGCCACCACTCCATGATCCCGAGCACCAGGCCGCCAAGCGCGGGCGCGATCATCGCCGCCCATGGACTGATATAGGTGTTGGCGGAGAGCCGCACGTCGATCGGAATGCCGTAGATCACGACATGGGCGATCTGCGCGATCTCGGCCATCAGCGTCACGATCGCGCCGGCCAGGGTGCCGATCACCAGCGCCAGCGGGATCAGGTAGAACTCGTTGCTGCGCAACAGCGCGCGCAGCCGAACCATGGTGCGGTTGGTCCCCTTGCCGTCGACGAAATATCTGATCCGCGCGAACACCGCTTGCCAGCCCTACCCTTCCGACAGGCCGTAGCCGGCCATGCGCTGACGGACCCGCTCGATCTCGGCGCTCGAGAGCGGCGGCGGTTTGCCGATCTGGAGACAGCCGTGGTACTGCCGCGCCAGTGTCTCGACCTCGACGGCAAGCCACATCGCCTTGTCGAGCGTCTTGCCGACCGCGATCATGCCGTGATGGTCGAGCAGGCAGGCGAGCCGGCCCTCCAGCGCACGCACCGCATGGTCGGACAGCTCCGCTGTCCCGAAGGTCGCATAGGGGGCACAGCGGATGCTGTCGCCGCCGGCTGCCGCGATCATGTAGTGCACCGGCGGGATCTCCATGCCCATGATCGCCAGGATGGTGCAGTAGGTCGGATGGGCGTGCACCACGGCGTTGACGTCGGCGCGCGCCTTCAGGATGTCGAGGTGGAAGCGCCACTCGCTGGACGGCTTCTGCTTGGGGGCATGCGAGCCGTCCATGGCCATGAACACGATCTGGTCCGGCGTCATGGCGTCATAGGGCACGCTGGTCGGGGTGATCAGCAGCCCATCCCCGTGCCGCACGCTGATATTGCCGGAAGTGCCCTGGTTGATGCCGAGCGCATTCATGCGGCGGCAGGCGTCGATGATGGCCTGTCTCTCGTCGAGTTCGTCCGCACTCATCGACATCTCGATTTCATCTCGACCTTCTTGTCGATTTTCTTGCCAATTCTCTTGCCGACTTTCTTGGCGATGGGCGTTTGTTAGACCCGAAGTACGTCAAAGCAATATGGCAGTGCAAGCGAAAGCGGCCGGGATTGTTTGGTGTCTTCTTTGATGTACCGTTACACCGGAAAATAGATTGTATAATCAATAAATTAACAGATTACCGCAACCCTAGAGGAGATTGGCCCGGACGGCCGCAATCCCGTTGATGACGAACTGCACCGAATAGGCCGCGAGCAGCATGCCGAGCACCCGCGACAGCACCGCGTTTCCGGTGCGCCCGAGCGTCCGCGCGATCAATTGGGCCGAGATGAAGCAGAGCATGCAAAGCAGGCAGACCGCGAGGACGATGGCGATGATGATCGCAAGCTTGGCCCCATAGCCGGCGTCGCCCGCCAGGAGCAGCGTGGTCGCGATCGCCCCGGGGCCGGCCATCATGGGGATGGCGAGCGGAAACACCGCGACATCGGAGGCGTGCTCTGCGGTGGCCTTGTCGGCCTCCCGCGCCTCGCGATGCGGCCGGTCGCCGAAGATCATCTGGTAGGAGACGCCGAACAGCAGGAGCCCGCCGGCGATCTGGAATGCGGGAATGCCGATCCCGAGTTGGCGCAGCAGCCAGTTTCCGACCAGCGCAATCACGACCAGGATCGAGGCCGCGATGAACGGAGCGCGGAGCGCGACCGTCCGCTTGACCGCATCAGGCATACCCCCGGTCGCAGCCAGAAAGGCCGGCGCGAGGCCGACGGGGTCGACCACCAGCAATAGTGTGACGAAGGCGGACAGCGCGAAGTCGAGCATGGAAGGCGTCTCGGGGGATCGTGGTCAGACGGCCAGCCATAGCGGCTCGCGGGAGCCTTCGCGAGGAACATTTGCAAACGCCGGCTCTTGATCGCGTGAGGATCAAGGAAGGGCATGCCTTCCCGTGTCACCTCATCAGGAGGATCCATGGCTAAACGAGCAAAGAAACGTGCTCCTAAGAAAAAGACCGCATCGCGCCGCCCGCGTCGGGCGCCTAAGATGCTGAGCGACCTGTTCCTGGAAACGCTGAAGGACATCTATTTCGCCGAGAACAAGATCATCAAGACGCTGCCCAAGATGGCCAAGGCCGCGCATTCGAAGGATCTTGCCGCCGCCTTCAACAAGCATCTGCGGGAGACGCAGGGCCAGGTCAAACGGCTCGAGCAGATCTTCAAGATGCTGGACAAGCCAGCGCGCGGCAAGCCGTGCGAGGCGATCAACGGCATCACCGAGGAGGGCGCCGAGATCATGAAGGATTTCAAGAACGCCCCTGCCCTCGACGCCGGCCTGCTCGCCGCGGCGCAGGCCGTCGAGCATTACGAGATCTCCCGCTACGGCACGCTACGCACCTGGGCCGAGGAGCTCGGCATGCCCGAGGCGGCACGGCTGCTCCAGGATACGCTGGACGAGGAAGAGGCGACCGACCACACCCTGACCGAGCTCGCCACGTCCGTGATCAACCTCGAAGCGGAGGCCGAGTACCGCGAAGCCGCCTGATCCACGTCCCGCCCAATTGTTGCCTCCGGCGCCGCGGAACATCTTTCGCGGCGTCGATGCGTCTGAGCGCAAGGGGCTCCTCTCGATCGAGGGGCCAGGCATGCTCCAAACGCGCGATGCTGGAATTTGCGGGAACCATCACCATATCCCCGTTTTCCAACCGCAGCGCCGTCCCCGAGTTTTGCCATGCAACCCAAAAATCCCTTTGACTGGATGCTGTCCGAGGCCCTCGACCAGCTGACCCGCGCCGAACGGCTGCGGCAGCAGTTCGGCCGTCAGGAAGCCTGCTGGGAGCCGCCGATCGACGTGCTCGAGACCGAGCATGAGCTGCTCATCTTGGTCGCGCTTCCCGGGGTCAATCCGGACAATGTCGAGACGATGATCCAGGACGGCGTACTCGTGATCTCCGGCCAGCGCACGCTTCCGCCGGAGCTTCGCAACGCCCGCATCCACCGGCTCGAACTGCCGCAGGGGCGTTTTGAGCGCCGCATTGCATTGCCCCTTGGCCGCTACGCCATCAGCCGCTTCGTGATGGACGGCTGCGTCGCGCTGCGCCTCGCCAAATCCTGAGGTCGATCATGGCCACCGAACAGACGAATTCCGCACAGACACATCCTGACGTGAATATCCCCGAAGACGCGCTGATCATCATCCCCGTGCGCGAGATGGTGCTGTTCCCCGGCGCCATCGCGCCGATCGCGATCGCACGAGCGAAGTCCGTCGCCGCCGCACAGCAGGCGCTGCGCGAGCAGCGGCCGATCGGCATCGTGCTGCAGCGGAGCCCCGAGATCGACGAGCCCGGTCCCGACGATCTCTACAAGGTCGCGACCATCGCCAACATCGTGCGCTACATCACCGCGCCCGACGGCACGCATCACATCGTCTGCCAGGGCGTGCAGCGCGCGCGCATCCTCGACTTCCTGCCGGGGACGCCGTTCCCGGCTGCGCGCATCCAGCAGATCCCCGAGCCGACCACGACCTCGCCCGAGATCGAGGCGCGGGCGCTGAATCTGCAGCGCCAGGCGATCGAGGCGATCGAGCTGCTGCCGCAGGCGCCGCCCGAGCTGGTCGCGATGTTCCAGAGCACCACCGCGCCCGGCGCGCTGGCCGATCTGGCGACCTCGTTCATGGACATCAAGCCGCAGGACAAGCAGGAGGTGCTGGAAACCATCGACCTCGCCCTGCGCGTCGAGAAGGTGTCGAAGCACCTGGCCGAACGGCTGGAGGTGCTGCGCATCTCCAACGAGATCGGCCAGAAGACCAAGGCCTCTTTCGATGAGCGGCAGCGCGAGGCGATCCTGCGCGAGCAGATGGCGACCATTCAGCGCCAGCTGGGCGAAGGCGACAGCAAGGCCGCCGAGGTCGCCGAACTGACGGCTGCGATCGTCAAGGCCAACATGCCCCCGGAAGCGGACGCGCACGCCAGGAAGGAGCTGCGCCGCTACGAGCGCATGCCGGAGGCTGCCGGCGAAGCCGGCATGGTCCGCACCTACCTCGACTGGCTGATCGAGCTGCCGTGGGCGCTGCCTGCGGAGAAGCCGATCGACATCAAGGAGGCACGCCGCATCCTGGATGCCGATCACTTCGGCCTGGAGAAGATCAAGAGCCGGATCATCGAATATCTGGCGGTGCGCAAACTGGCGCCGCAGGGCAAGGCCCCGATCCTGTGCTTCGTCGGTCCGCCCGGCGTCGGCAAGACCTCGCTCGGCCAGTCCATCGCTCGCGCAATGGATCGCCCCTTCGTGCGCGTCAGCTTGGGCGGCGTGCATGACGAGGCCGAGATCCGCGGTCACCGGCGCACCTATATCGGCGCGCTGCCCGGCAACATCATCCAGGGCATCAAGAAGGCCGGCAGCCGCAACTGCGTGATGATGCTGGACGAGATCGACAAGATGGGCCGTGGCGTGCAGGGCGATCCCTCTGCCGCCATGCTGGAGGTGCTCGACCCCGAGCAGAACGGAACGTTCCGGGACAATTACCTGGGCGTGCCCTTCGACCTGTCGCGCGTGGTCTTCATCGCGACCGCCAACATGCTGGACCAGATTCCGGGTCCGTTGCTGGACCGCATGGAGCTGATCAGCCTGGCCGGCTACACCGAGGAGGAGAAGCTGGAGATCGCACGGCGCTACCTGGTGCGGCGGCAGCTGGAGGCCAACGGCCTGACAGCCGAGCAGGCCGAGATCGAGCCGGAGGCGCTGAGGCTGGTCGTCAAGGGTTACACCCGCGAAGCCGGCGTGCGTAACCTCGAGCGCGAGATCGGCAAGGTGTTCCGCCATGCCGCGGTGCAAGTCGCCGAAGGCACGTCCGCGAAGGTCGTGATCACGGCGAAGGACATCGCCGACGTGCTGGGACAGCCGCGCTTCGAAGGCGAGATCGCGCAGCGCACCAGCATTCCGGGCGTGGCCACAGGCCTTGCCTGGACGCCGGTCGGCGGCGACATCCTGTTCATCGAGGCCTCGCGCGTACCCGGCCGCGGCGGCATGATCCTGACCGGCCAGCTCGGCGAGGTCATGCGCGAAAGCGTACAGGCCGCGCTGACGCTGGTGAAGAGCAAGGCCTCGCAGCTCGGCATCGATCCCTCCGTGTTCGAGAAGAGCGACATCCATGTTCACGTCCCAGCGGGTGCGACCCCGAAGGACGGACCGAGCGCGGGCGTGGCGATGTTTACGGCGCTGACGTCACTGCTCACCAATCGCACGGTGCGCAGCGACACGGCGATGACCGGCGAGATCTCGCTGCGCGGCCTGGTGCTGCCGGTCGGCGGCATCAAGGAGAAGGTAGTGGCTGCGGCCGCCGCCGGCTTGAAGCGGGTGATGCTGCCGGCGCGCAACAAGCGGGACTATGACGACATCCCGAAGAGCGCGCGGGACAACCTCGAATTCATCTGGCTGGAGCGCGTCGACGAGGCCATCGCCGCAGCGCTCGAACCGGTCGAGGCCAAGGTCGAAGCGGCGGAGTGAATACGATGAGGAAACTGCTGGAAGACGCGAGGAAATCGCGGACAACGCAGCGGCTGCGCCAGCTGCTCGGTCGTGCCGTCGACAGGGTGCGCGATGCGCTTGCAGGACCCGAGCCTCGGCTTCAGCCGATCCCGGTCCGGGTGAAGCCCCGCAAGGGCTGAGCCCCTCCGCCTCAGCCCTTGCGGCCACTTCACTCAAAACCAAAAGGCCCCCTCTCCTCGAGGGGGCCTTTGCGTTATCAGGCCACGGCGTCCTTGGCGGCCTTGACCGGGCGGGCGCGGACGATCTTCCGGGCCGGCTTGGCCTTGAACATCATCTCTTCACCCGTGAACGGGTTGGTGCCCTTGCGCGCCTTGGTCGCGGGCTTCTTGATGACCACGAACTTGGCGAAGCCCGGCACCAGGAACAGGCCGTTCTTCTTGAGCTCCTTGTGGCCAACGTCGGTCAGCGTCTCCATGACGCTCTTGACGTCGCGCTTGGAAAGCTCGGTGGCGGTCGCAATCTTCTCGATCAACTGCGATTTGGACATTTGGGCTGGCATCGTGTCTCCTCTGATTCGTTGCCGGTTGCATATTAGACCAACCGGCGAAGGCCTATAGCCTTCTGCACAGTTTTGTCGCGGTTTTACGGGCTTTTTTGGCCCCTGCGACAAAAACCCCTGCATTTTAGCGGCTTCCGGAGCGGAAGGAGCCTCGGGCAGCGGCTTTTGCCTTGTTTCAAAGGCCCGCAAGCAGCCTTGCTAAAGCTGATTCGATGCTTTCGACAAGCGACGACCCGCCTCTTTGTGAGAGGAGGAGCGCGATTCACCCTGAAAAATAAGGCTGGAACGTCGCCCTGCGACGTTTCTCCCTGCTTTTTACGGGCTACGGCGAGCTAGATGCGCTCGATGATGATGGCCGGCGCCATGCCTCCCGCGGCGCACATGGTCACGAGACCGCGCTTCAGATCGCGCCGTTCGAGTTCGTCGAGCACGGTGCCGATCAGGATCGAGCCGGTCGCGCCGATGGGATGGCCGAGCGCGATCGAGCCGCCATTGACGTTGACCTTGGCGCGATCGAGCTTGAGATCGCGGATGTATTTTTCCGCAACCACCGCAAAGGCCTCGTTGATCTCGAACAGATCAATGTCGTCGGCGGTGAGCCCGGCCTTCGCCAGCACCTTGCGCGTCGCCGGCACCGGCGCGTTCAGCATCAGGGTCGGCGAGTCTCCCATGTTCGCCATCGCGACCACGCGGGCGCGGGCTTTAAGGCCATGTGCCTTGGCGTAGGACGGCGAAGCCAGCAGGATTGCGGCAGCGCCGTCGACGACGCCGGACGAGTTGCCGGCGTGGTGCATGAAGTCGATGTCGAGGTCAGGATATTTTTGCAGGATCAGGCCGCGATAGGTCGTGCCCTTGTCGTCCAGCGCATGGTCGGCAATCGCCGGGAATGCCGGCTTCAGCGCAGCAAGCCCTTCCATAGTGGTCTGCGGCCGAGGATATTCTTCATGGTCGAGCGCGAGGCTGCCGTCCTCGCGATGAACGGGCACGAGGCTCTTCTTGAAGTGACCGCCGGCAATCGCTTGCGCGGCGCGCCTCTGGCTTTCGAGGCCGAGCGCATCGACGTCCCGTCGCGTGATGCCTTCCAGCGTCGCGATCGCATCGGCGCAGACGCCCTGGTGCGACTGCGGATGCCTGGCGCGAAGCCGCAGATTGCCGCTATCCATCATCATCGGACCGCCGCCGCGACGTCCTTCCATCGACATCATCTCGCAGCCGCCGGCGATGACGAGATCTTCCGCGCCCGCCATGATCGAGGATGCCGCCATGTTGACGCTGGTGATGCCTGAGCCGCAGAAGCGATCCAGCGTCACGGCGCTGGCGCGCACGTCGTAGCCGGCATCGAGCGCCGACATCCGCCCGAGGTCGCCGCCTTGCGTTGCGACCTGCGCGCTGCAGCCCCAGACGATGTCGTCGACGTCGGCGGTATCGATGCCGGTGCGATCGGCGAGCGCGCGCAGCACTGTGGCACCTAGCTGCTGCGGATGAATGCCCGACAGTGCCCCCTTGCCGGCCTTGCCGACGCCGCGCGGGGTGCGGCAGGCATCGATGATCAGCGCGTCGGTCATGGGCGTTGTCCTCTTGTTACGAGTGTTGAGGACGGTTTTGAATCAGGGCGAGAGTGGAGTCAATGCGCGGCGATTACGCCCCTTCGCCCGGATTTTCCGCTGCGCGTAAAATCCTCCTCATGCCCCCGCGGCGTTCTTCGCGATCACGTTGCGATAAAAGCTTGCACTCAGTTTTGGCGTGCGCACCTGGGTATCGAAATTGACGTGGTACAGCCCAAAGCGCTTGTTGAGTCCGTATACCCATTCGAAATTGTCCATCAGGCTCCAGAGGAAATAGCCGCGCACCGGCGCTCCTTCAGCGGTGGTGCGCTGGAGCTGGGCGAGATAGTTGCGCAGGTACATGATGCGGTCGGTGTCGTAGATCTTGCCGTCCTGGGTGACCTGATCGTCGCCGGAGGCGCCGTTCTCGCTGATATAGATCGCGTTCGTCTTCCAGATCTTCGCAGCGAGCTTCGGCACCCAGTAGATCGTCTCGGGGCCGACGCGCAGCCAGTCCGAATTCATGTGCGGAAAGGCCTTTGGAATCGGCAGCGGCATGAAACCCGCGCCCTGGTCGGACGCGACGACATAGTGCTGCGGTGCGTAGATGTTGAGGCCGAGGAAATCGACTGGTGAGGAGATGATCTTCAGCTCGGCGTCGGTGTATTTCGGCGCATTGGCGCCGGCATATTTCAGGAACGCATCGGTGTAGCGGCCGGTCATGATGACGTTGAGATAGCCGGCATTCATCTCGCGCAGCGCAATCTCGGCGGCGCGGACGTTCTCGGGCGTATCGATCGCGGGAATGCAGGCATCGATGTTCTCGGCCGGCCCGACGCGCGTGCCGCGGCGGCCATGGGCGCGCACCGCCTGCACCGCAAGCCCATGCGCGAGCGCACTGTTGTGCCTGACCTGGTTGACCTCGGCCTGCGGCAGGGTCAAGCCGGGCGCGTCGATGCCGATGCCGTAGCCGAAATAGACGAAGCGGCCGCTCTCGTTGAGCGTGAACACGTTCCTGACCCGATCGGTGAGGTGCCCGGCGACATAGGCCGCGTAGTCACCGAAGATCTTGCAGGTCTCGGTCGAGCGCCAGCCGCCGAAGCGGTCCTGCAATGATTGCGGCAGGTCCCAGTGATAAAGCGTCAGCCACGGTTCGATACCGTTCTTGAGGAGCTCGTCGACCAGGCGACTATAGAAGTCGAGCCCTTTCGGGTTCGGCTTGCCGTCGCCGTCAGGAAACACCCGTGGCCAGGCCACCGAGAAGCGATAGGCCTTGCAGCCGAGCTCCCTGATGAGCGCAATGTCCTCCTTGTAGCGGTGATAATGCTCGTTCGCGCGGTCGCCGGTGGTGCCGTCCTCGATCTTGCCGGGGATCCGGACGAACTTGTCCCAGATCGAGGCCCCTCGCCCGTCCTCTTTGACCGCACCCTCGACCTGGTAGGACGAGGTCGCCGTCCCCCAGACGAATCCGGCCGGAAAGCCGCCGGCGCTGCGCGGTGCCGCTCCCGGCCTGGCCTCCGCGGCCTCGAGAGAAGCGGTCATTCCGGCTGCGGACAGGCCCGCGATCTTCGCGAATTGGCGACGCGAGACCTTGTCCGACATTGATGCTGCCTCCGGCTGATTGCTGCAGCGGCACCATGGCGGGGCGCAGGCGGTTTGAGAAGCGCCGGCACCGAAATTTGAGGATGGAGAATTGCGCCGCCCGATACCCCCAAACCGAGTCGATGCCGCGACCGCGCCTGCGCTCAGCGCGAGCGTTTCGGCAGCTTTGGAAGCTTGGCGGGATTGAACGGCGAGACCTCACCTGTTCGTTCAGGTGCCCCCTTCGGTGGTTCGGTGAAAATGAGCGTCCCCTGGAGGACGACTCCCCGTGCCTGACCTGCCGTCGCCGTGTAGGTGGCGATCTTGCCGGGGCACGTCCCTTCGATGTCCAGAGTCAGTTCCTCATAGACCCCGAAGACCGTGGCCCGTCCCTCGGTATGGCGCTTCGTCAACACGGTTGCGGTGAAGCGATCGCCGTCGACCTTGCAGGAACCGTGATACGTCATCAGGCTGTCGCGGCCCCAAATCTGGCCGTCGGCGACATGAACAATGCCTGTGCCCTGGTCTAGCGGTGTCTTGTACCACGCCGCGTAGGTACCATCCTTCAGCATGGGAGCCGTCTTCCCCCTGGTCTCACCATGCCAATCATCCGCACGATCAGCGCTAAAGCCCGGTTAACGACCGGGCCCGTACCAATGCGGTGTGCCGCCTCGCAGCTACGAGTTCCTCGATCACGTTCAGGATGATGAACGCCAAGGAGGCGAACTGCGGCGCGATTTCGCGCGAACATCGCCCCGGGTTGCACGCTCGGCGTGCTTTTGCTACCGTGAGGTACGTGCCTCATTTCACCTCACGAGCCGGCGGGTGGACCCCGCCCCAACCGCAAAGATGCGGACGGCGGCTGACCTGCGCGGCCCGCGAGATTGAGACATGCGCCCAATTCGGGCTCAAGCAGAGTTGGCCTTCATGAGGGGCTGACCGCACAAGGGGAGGATGAACATGCAGCGTCTCTTGATCGCAGGTGTATCTGTCGCGTTCACGATTGCTCTGGGCCTCGGCTCGGCGAACGCAGCCGACAAGAAGGTTCTGGCCTTCGTCGTCAACGGCGCGTCCGACTTCTGGAAGATCGCGGAAGCCGGCGTGAAGAAGGCCCAGGGCGAACTGCCCAATTACAATCTTCAGCTCAAATATCCGGAACAGGCCGCCGCTGCCGTTCAGCAGCGCATGATGGACGACCTCGTCGCCGCCGGCGCCGCCGGCATCATGGTCAGCGCGGTCGATCCGAAGAACCAGGTCGAGCATCTCAACAAGATCGCCTCGCAGACGCTGCTGTTCACCACCGACAGCGACGCGCCGAACTCGAAGCGCATCGCCTATATCGGCTCGTCCAACGTCGACCTCGGCAAGGACGCCGGCAAACTGATGCTCAAGGCGCTGCCGAACGGCGGCAAGTGCGTCGGCTTCGTCGGCCTGCCCGGCGCCGACAACGCCCGCGAGCGCATCGAGGGCGTCAAGGAGACCATCAAGGGCTCGAAGGTCGAGCTGGTCGACGTTCGCGGCGACGAGATCGATCAGACCCGCGCCAAGCGCAACGTCGAGGACATCCTCGCCGCCATGCCCGACGTGAGCTGCCTGGTCGGCTTCTACTCCTACAACACCCCGCGCATCTACGAAGTGCTGAAGGAGGCCGGCAAGCTCGGCAAGATCCAGATCATCGGTTTCGACGAGGATCCGATCACGCTGGGCGGCGTCAAGGAAGGCAGCATCGCCGGCACCGTCGTGCAGCAGCCGTTCGAGTGGGGCTACCAGGGCATGAAGCTGATGGCGAAGTACATCGAGGGCGACAAGTCCGGCGTGCCCGCCAACGGCATCATCATCGTGCCGGGCAAGGTCATCGACAAGACCAATGTCGACGACTTCATGGCCTCGATGAAGTCGATGCTCAAGAAGTAGGAGACGTGCGGAGTTGCCCGCAGCCGTCGATGCCTGAGCCGTTTCTCGAACTGATCGACATCAGCAAGAGCTATCCCGGCGTGGTCGCACTCGACCACGTCGGCCTTGCCGTGTCGCCGGGCGAGGTGATCGCCCTGATCGGCGAGAACGGCGCCGGCAAGTCGACCCTGATGCGGGTGCTCGGCGGCGTGGTCGAGCCGAGCGGCGGCAGCATCCGCGTCGATGGCGTCGAGCGAGGCGCGCTCACGGTGGGCGAGGCGATCGCCGCGGGCATCGCCTTCGTGCATCAGGAGCTCAATCTCTTCGACAATCTCGACGTCGCCGGCAACGTGTTCATCGGCCGCGAGCCCGTGCATGGCGGGCCGCTGCGGCTGATCGACCGCAAGGCGCTGTACGCCAGGACGCAGCCGCTGCTGGACCGCCTGGGCGCCGATTTCGCCCCGGACGCGCCGCTCGCCGATCTGTCGCTGGCTCAGCGCCAGCTCGTCGAGATCATGAAGGCGCTGTCGCTCGATGCGCGCCTCGTGATCATGGACGAGCCGACGTCCAGCCTGACCCTGGCCGAAACCGACCGGCTGATGCGGGTCATCGCCGGCCTCAAGGCCGACGGCGTCAGCATCATCTTCATCACGCACCGCCTCAACGAGGTGATGCAATGCGCCGATCGCGCGGTCGTGTTGCGCGACGGGCGCATGGTCGGCGCGTTGACCCGCGTCGAGCTGTCGCCCGCGGCGATGATCCGCCTGATGATCGGACGCGACCTCAAATCGCTCTACGTGCCGCCGGCCGCCCCGCCGGGCGAAGCCGTGCTCGACATCGTCGATGTTGTCACCGACACCTATCCGGAGCGAACGGTGAGCCTGTCGGTCCGCCGCGGCGAGATCCTGGGGCTGGCCGGCCTCGTCGGCTCCGGACGCACGGAGCTGGCGCGGGCGATTTTTGGCGTCGACCTGCTCAAGGGCGGCGCCATCAAGCTGAACGGCGAAGCCATCCGGGTCGAGAACCCGCGGGCGGCGATCGACCACGGCATCTACCTGATCCCGGAGGACCGCAAGGGCTGCGGGCTGCTGCTCGACGTCTCGATCGCGGAGAACATTTCGCTGCCGGACCTGTCGTCCTATCTGCGCTTCTTCCTGGTGAACACGGCGCGGGAGACCGAGAATGCCCGCAGCCAGCGCGAACGGCTCAAGATCCGCGCGCCCGACGTCGGAACCTCGGTCGGCTCGTTGTCCGGCGGCAATCAGCAGAAGGTCGTGCTGGCCAAATGGCTGTCGATGCGGCCCAAGGTGCTGATCTTCGACGAGCCGACGCGCGGCGTCGACGTCGGAGCCAAGCAGGAGATCTACGAGATGCTGCGCCGGCTGACCGACGCCGGCGTCGCGATCCTGATGATTTCGAGCGACATGGAAGAGGTGATCGGGGTCAGCGACCGGATCGCCGTCATGCACGAGGGTGCGATCTCGGGTTTCCTCGATCGCAGCCAGTTCAGCGAGCACAACGTGCTCCAGTTGGCCGTCGGCCACGCGGTTGAGATGAGGGTGCCTTGAACAAGAAAGACCTGAGCCTGCTGGTCCTGATCCTCGTCGTCGGCGCGGTCGTGGCCTTCATCAATCCGCGTTTCCTCTACGTCGGCAACCTCTCCAACACGCTGAACCAGGTCGGGATGTTCGGCATCTTCTCGATCGCGGAAGCCTTCGTCATCATCATCGGCGGGATCGAGCTCTCGGTCGGTTCGGTGATCGCACTGCTCGGCGTTCTCTTCATCGACCTCATCGTCAATCACGACGTCAACTGGATCCTCGCCTTTGCCGCGATCATCGCGGGCGGCCTCGTCATCGGCCTGGTGCACGGCACGCTGGTGACGCGAATGCATATCCAGCCGTTCGTGGTGACGCTGTGCGGACTTTTGATCTATCGCGGCGCCGCACGCTATTACACCGAGGACGCGACCGCGGGCTTCGGCTTCGGCGCCAGCTTCCCGACGCTGGAATGGCTGACGGCCGGCCGCACCAATTTGCTGGGCTTTCCGCTGCCGCACAGCGTGGTGGCGCTGATCGTCGTCGCGGCGGTCTCATGGGTGCTGCTGCACCGCTCGGTGTTCGGCCGCTATCTCTACGCCGTCGGCAAGAACGAGGAGGCCGCGCGCTATTCCGGCATCCGCTCCGAGCGCGTGATGATCTCCGCCTATGTCATCTGCGGTGGGCTGACCGCGTTCTCCGCCATCCTGTTCGCGATGTACACCCGCTCGATCTCGCCGGCCGTGCACGGCTCGTTCTACGAGCTCTACGCCATTGCGGCGGCCGTGCTCGGCGGCTGCTCGCTGCGCGGCGGCGAAGGCTCGATCGTCGGCGTCGTGCTCGGCACCGTGCTGCTCCAGGTGCTGCAGAACCTGGTCAACCTGCTGGGCATCCCGAGCTCGCTGAATTTCGCGGTCATGGGCGCCGTGATCCTGATCGGCGTGCTCGCCGACCAATATCTCGTCCAGCGCCGGCAGCGCGTGGGTGCGGCCAAGGGCAAGGGGCAGGCGAGCGTGGCAACTGCCCCGCAAACCTGAAACGACCCCATGCACAGTAGCCGGGGAAAGCGAAATCAGGGACTTACAGCGCGATGCGATCGGGATGACGGATCATCGCCCGCGAGCCTGCCGTTCGCGCACACGATTTCCGAAAACCCGTAGAGTGCTTGACCCGTCGGGCAAAACAGGCGCATAGTGACATCATCGGGATTGCTTGGCTGGCCCTCCCCGCCGCGCGCGCCGTTACAAATTGTGACAGGCAACTATCCTACCGTCAGTGCCGACGGATCGCAATTCGGGGACATCGGCCACGCAGCGATCGCTCGCTATTGGACAACGAGGCGCGTATGCGCAGCCGCTCGGTCGCCTAAACAGGCTTGGCGGTTCACCTGTTTCGATCGCGCCTTGGATCCGCTTCGAGGGATCCGGCTTCGGGATCGCTGCCACCAAGGCTTGCGTATAGGGATGAAGCGGATGATCCAGGACCGTCCGCGTCCCGGCTTGCTCCACGATCCGGCCCATGTACATGACGGCAACGCGACTGCTGATCCGTCCAATCACGCCAAGGTCGTGCGAGATGAACAACATCGACAAGCTCAGCTGCTCGCGCAAGTCCATCATCAGATTGAGCACCTGGGCCTGCACGGACACATCGAGCGCCGAGACCGGCTCGTCGGCGATAACGATGGACGGCGTCGGAAGAATGGCGCGTGCGATACCAACCCGCTGGCGCTGCCCGCCGCTCAGCTCATATGGATAGCGAGCGGCGAACGACGGATCGAGACATACGGCCGTCAACGTGGCTTCTATCGCCGCGCGACGCTCGGCGCGGCTCTTGAAGAAGCCGTTGATGTCGCCGGCTTCCGCCACGGCGTCCCCGACCGCACGCCGCGGGTTGAGCGATGCATAGGGATCCTGGAACACCATCCGGACATTCAGCCGCATCTTACGGAGGCTGGCGCCACGCGCACCGATCACATCGGCTCCCTTGAAGCCGACGGTGCCGCTATCGGGACGGACCAGCCCGACGATGGATCGTCCCACCGTCGTCTTGCCGCAGCCGGATTCCCCGACGATCCCAAGCACCTCGCCCTCGGCCAGCGACAGCGAAGCGCCGTCCACCGCCTGCACCCGGTGTTTCCGTCCAGCGCGCCTGACACCAAAGGAGACTTTCAAATCCCGGACATCGAGAATGGCTTCGCTCCTCATGACGGCCCTCCGCCGTTCAGGGGAAACGCGCAGAGCACCTCGTGTCCCTGCGAGACCTCCGCGCGGGACGGGGCCTCCGTCCGGCAAAGGTCGCGTACGGCGACGCAGCGTGAGGCGAAGACGCAGCCAGCAGCCAGCCTACCGGGTGCCGGCGGCTGGCCAGAGATGGTCGGCAGACGGCGCGCGCTCGGATTTCGCGACGGCATGCAATCCATCAGCCCGCTTGTGTAATGGTGAGCCGGTCTCTTGAACAGCCCGTCGACCGAAGCGGTTTCTACGATCCGGCCCGCATACATGACGGACACGCGATCGGCGAGTTGCGCGATGACCCCCATGTCATGGGTGATGAACAATATCGCCATATCGAGACGATTGCAGAGCTCGCGCAACAGGCCGAGAATCTGGACCTGGATGGTGACATCAAGCGCCGTGGTCGGCTCGTCGGCGATCAGCACCTGGGGCCTGCAGGCAAGAGCGATCGCGATCATCACCCGCTGGCGCTGGCCCCCGGACAATTGATGCGGATAAGCCGACAGTTGCATTTGGGGATCGGGCATACGCACCAGTTCTAGCAGCTCGCGCGCCCGGGAGAGCGCCGCGGCGCCCGAAATTCCCTCATGCACACGCACGGCCTCGGCGATCTGATCGCCGATCCGGCGGACCGGGTTGAGCGATGTCATCGGCTCTTGAAAGATCATGGCCATGCGGCCATGTCCCGCCTCGACACGTTGCCAGGGCTGCAGCCGCGTCACATCGCAGCCATCCAGCATGACCTGCCCGGCCCGAACGCGGGGGCCGGGTTGCGGCAGCAACCCCATGACGGCGAGCGAGGTCATGCTCTTGCCACAGCCGGATTCACCGACGAGCCCGAGTATTTCGCCTTTGGCCAAGCCAAAGGACACGCCGTCGACGATGTCGAGCGCTGCATGCTCCGGTCCCAATGATACCGTAAGATCGCGAACGGATAGCACGGCCTAACCTTTCTCGCCGAAGACCTGACGAAATCGCGGATCGAGGCGATCACGCAGGGCATCGCCGACCAGGTTCAGGGAAAATGCCGTCACCACGATCATCAAGCCCGGAAAGATGAGCAGCCACGGAGCACGCGTGATGAAGGTGCGCGACTCCGCCAGCATATTGCCCCAGCTCGGAATGTCCGGCGGAGCGCCGAGGCCCAGGAAATCGAGTGATGCCGCGCCAAGCTGCGAGAACGCGAAGACGAAGCTGGCCTGTACCAGAAGCGGTGAGACCAGGTTCGGCAGGATGTGCTTGCTGATGAGCCATGGGGTTCCGGCGCCCATGCTGCGCGACGCTTCAACATAGGTTTCGGTACGCAAGCGTAGCGTGAGGCCGTAAACGATGCGCGTCGTCGTCGTCATGTAGCCGAGCCCGATCGCCAGAATCGCATTGGCCACGCTCGGTCCCAGGATCACGATCATCCCAAGTGCCAGCAGCAGCGTCGGAAAGGCCATCAGAACATCGACGATGCGCATCAGCACGTGGCCGAGCCGCGGGAACAGGGCGGAAAGGACACCGATCGGCACGCCCGTGCTGAGAGCGAAGACAACCACGCCCGAACCGATGAGGAGCGCCATGCGCGCCGAGTGGATGACGCGAGACAGCGTGTCCCTGCCAAACTGGTCGGTGCCGAACCAATGGACCGCGTTCGGGGGCGCCAGGCGGATCGCCGGATCGATGGCATAGGGATCAAAAGGCGCGAGCCACGGAGCGAAGGCCGCGGTGAGCACGGTCGCCAACAGGACCGCGAGCCCGACCAGTGCGATCGGGCGGGCGATGAACGGCCGGAGCCACAAGGTTGCGCTGTTGCTGCTCATTGCAACTCGACCCTGGGATCGAGCAGACGGTAGCTCAGGTCGACGATCAGATTGATCAGCAGATACACCACGACGATGACCAGTATGACGCCTTGAATGACGGGATAGTCTCGGCGAAGGATCGATTGAACGACGAGGCGGCCGATCCCGGGCAAGGCAAATACGGTTTCCGTGACGACCGCCTCCGACAGCAATGCGGCGAACGTGAATCCGAACGCCGAGACGACCGCCAGCAGCGCATTTCGCCAGATGTGGCGGCGTACGACCTGCCACGGCCGGATTCCTTTGGCGCGTGCCGTGCGCACGTAGTCCTCGCGGGAGACATCGAGCATGCTTGCGCGCGTCAGCCGCAGGATCAAGGCGGCATTCGGCGCGGCAAGCGCGAGGCTGGGGAGGACGAGATAGCGGAGATTGGCGAGACCGCCTTCGAAGATCGAGGGATATCCTGAGCTCGGAAACCAGCCGAGCCAGGCCGCAAAAATCAGGATCAGATAGAGCCCGACCCAGAACGTGGGTATCGAGGCCATCAACATCGCCCCGCCAGACAAGCCCTGGTCGAGCCACGTGCCGTGCCGGACCGCCGCGATCATGCCGATCGGCACGCCGATGACCGCAACCCAGACCATCGTCATGGTCGCGAGCAGAATGCTGGTCTCGGCGCCATCGGCAATCACCGACAACACCGGTGCCTGGAAGAAGATCGACCGCCCGAGGTCGCCCTCGAGCACATGGCCCATCCAGGTCAAATATTGCAAGAGGATCGGTTGATCGAGGCCGAGCTGATGCCGCAAGGCGTCGATCTGGTCTGGCGTCGCCGTGTCACCAAGTAGGACGTAGATGGGATCCCCTGGCACGACGTGGATGAACGCGAAGATGATGACGGACGCTGCCAGCAGCGTCACAGCCGTCGTTCCCGCGCGCTTGAAAGCGTAAGACCACATATGATTGTGCGCCGATCAGCGGCTACTGCAAGCGCCGGTGCCCGACGCTTCTCGTGGCCTCATTGCCGGTTGCTATTTGGTGGACACGTTCCAGAAGGCTGGACCGTTGGGATTGAGCCCTTTCAGCTTGGGGGACGCGATGTCGTAGGTGTAGGCATCGCCGACCTTCATAACCGGCACCTGTTCGTAGATCAGGGCCTGGATCTTGTCCCAGGTCGCCTTGCGTGCCGCAGGATCGGTCGACTTGATCAGCTCGGCCCGCAGCGTGCCGATCTCGGGGCTGTCCCACCAGCCCGGATAGCTGGCGTTCAGGAAGGTGAGAAGCAGCGGGTCGGGCGAGAATGAATGGTGGGTGACAAAGATGTCCCACTGCTCCGGCTGGCCCCGCATCTTCAGAAGCGTCGCCCAATCGACGACCATCATCTGAACGTTGATCCCGGCGTCAGCCAGCTGGCGCGTGAAGACGGAAGCTTCGTCGTAATGCGCCTGGTAATTTGTCGAGACCAGGAGACGGATCGGCGTCCCTGTATAATCCGCCTCCTTCGCGAGCTCCTTGGCTTTCTTCGCATCATGCGCGCTGTAACCGGAGACGCCTTCCGCCGAGTACCAGGGCGTGCCCTTGGGGAAGATCGATCCTTCCGCGTTCCAGAGGTCCTTGGGCCCGAAGGCGACGCGCAGGGCCTGCGATTTGTCCAACGCGGTCTGGATGGCGCGGCGGAGCTTATAATTGTCCTTCAGAATCCCCTGCTTCGAGTTCATGAAGAAGAGGCCGAAGATCGGCGCGTTCGTGCGCTGCACCTGAACCGATTGGTCCTTGCTCAAGGACTCGTAGAGATCACCGGAGATCATTTCCGCATAATCATAATCGCCGGCCTGCACACCGCTCACGCGCGTGCCGACGTCAGGGACCGGAATGAAGCGGATCTTGTCGAACATGGCGACGCGGGCACCGGCGAAGCCGTCTCCCTTTTCTTGCACCGGCTTATAGCCGTCGAATTTTTCCACCTCGACATAGCGGTTCGGCCGCCACTCCACGAACTTGTATGGTCCGGTCCCGATATAGTCCTTCTGCTCGATCGGCTTATTTCCTGCATTGGTGGCAATGTCTTCCGGATAGATCGCAAGGCCACCATTGACGTCTGCAATCAGAGTCTTCCAGGCGCCGTTCGGCGCCGAGAGCTTCAGCGTGACCTCGTACTTTCCGCTCGCCTCGACCGAGGTGGCGGCGGCCATCAAGAGCTTGCCCCGCGCTCCGTAACTGCCCCAGCGCGTCATCGATGCGACCACGTCCTTGGCAGTCATCTCCTTGCCGTTGTGGAAGAGGATGCCTTCGCGGAGCTTGATGACGATGGTTTTACCGCCGTCCTCCTCGCGATCGCTCTCGGCCAGCAGCGGGCGCGGCGCATAGGTCGAGTCCAGCGCGTACAGGGTTTCGAAGATGTGGCGACCGATGACTGATGCGACGTCGGCTGTCGTCAGCATGACGTCGAGTGGCGGCGGTTCGCCGATGGTGGCTTCGCGTAGGAGTCTGGCCGCACCCGCCTGCGCATTCAGGAACAACGCGGTGGCTGTCACAATGGCGCCACGCATCAAGACACTCAGACCGTATCTCATGATCGCCCCTCCCGATTTGTTAAGTCGCCTGCCTATCCGCGCGGGCTGTGGTCCTGCTGGGGGGATCGGCGGCGGCTTTTCTTTGTTTGAAAGTTACAGACATAATATGCAGGATTTCAAGCAGAAAATTGCTACTCCTTACGACTAAGTCGATGTATCTTTGGTCGGTACTGAAGGTTTCTTACGGGGATTTCGCAGGTTGATCTGACCTGAGGAAGGGCGGGCAATGCCGCGAGCGAAGCGAACTGAACCGGCGAGAACCGCAGCGGCTGTGATCCCGAAGCCCGCAAGCCACGACAATTTCGTCGCCGGCGACGTCATCTCCCTCATCAGGCAGAGCGCGCCGAATCTCAGCCCGTCGGAGCAGCGCGTTGCCACGGCGCTGCTGTCCGATATCGAATTTGCTATTCATGCCAGCAACGCCGAACTCGCCCGTCGCGCGCGCGTGAGCGAGCCGACGGTCACGCGGTTCAGCCGCACCGTGGGCTGCCGCGGAGTCCGTGACCTCAAGGTGCGGCTGGCGCAAGCGATGGCGGTGGGGCGGATCTACGTTGAGCCGCCGCCGCATGTCGGCACGGATCTGGCGCGTCCCGCGTTGTGGCGGTCGGTGTTTCAGGAAATCCGGCGCGCTATTGCCGCCGTCGAGGAGGGACTACGGAAAGAGGACATCGAGAAGGCTGCCGAAACCATCTCCGGCTGCTCGAAACTCGCTGCGTTCGGCGTGGGCGGCGGCTCGACCCTTGCGGCAGCGGAGGTGCAGAACCGCTTTTTTCGTCTTGGGGTCGCCGTCTCTCACGCCTCCGATCCGAGGCTGATGCTGATGATTGCAGCGACCTTCGGTCGCGACGATGTCGTGATTGCCATCTCGACCACAGGTGCGGCGAAAGAGGTGATCGAAGCGGCTAGTATCGCCAAGCACTACGGCGCTCTCGTCGTTGCGATTACCAAGCCGCAAAGCAAGCTCGCCTCGATCGCCGATATCACGCTCGGTGTGCACGTACCGGAAGCGCCGGATGCGCTGAAGCCGACGGCATCACGCTATGCGATTCTTGCGACCATTGATCTGCTCGCCGCCTCGACGGCCTATTGCAAGCCGCTCGAGGCCCAGGGGCGAATGCGGCGGATGAAATACGAGCTGATGAAGCGCAGCGACGGGGACGCCAAAGGGCCGCTGGGCGACTGAGGCGCGCAATCGGCAGATCGAAATTGCTTCGCAGCATTACCGTTGAACGCCAGCCACTTGACGCCCGCCGGTGAGACTTTCCAATTTAAAACGTCACCCGCATCCCCGCATAAAATGCGCGCGGCCTCGCCGGACTCAGCGAGCGCGGGTCGGTGAAGGGGTTTCCGCCGTTGGTGAAGTTCGGCAGAGCGGCGGTGTCGAAGAACTGCCCATAGGTCGCGTACCTGACGTCGAAGATGTTGTCGACCTTGCCGTAGAGCTGGACGTTCCGGGTCACCTGATACGAGGTGTGCAGGTTGAAGACCGTGTAGGATGGCAGCTTGGAATATTGGTTGGATTCGTCGCCGACCAGGTATTGGCTGGAGACGAACAGCGCATTGCCGCCAACCTTCCATTCGTCGGTGACGGCGTAGTCGACACCGACCTTGACGCGGTGGCGCGGGATCGCGGGGATCTGGTTGCCGGGCAGGACCTGGATGTTGCCGTCGGCATCGGCGAACGGGCT
Source organism: Bradyrhizobium sp. CCBAU 53338 (assembly GCF_015291665.1). NCBI lineage: Bacteria > Pseudomonadati > Pseudomonadota > Alphaproteobacteria > Hyphomicrobiales > Nitrobacteraceae > Bradyrhizobium > Bradyrhizobium sp. CCBAU 53338. The sequence continues at coordinate 2,312,129 of NZ_CP030048.1, read as the reverse complement.
GTTGGAGCCGAGCGTCAATGCGTCGAGGAAGCGTGCGTCGACGAAGGTGTAGCTCGCCTGGAACTGGAGCGTCTGCGATTTGATGTTGACCTCGGCCTCGAGGCCCTGCCGCCGTGTCCTGCCGACATTGGTGAAGTAGCCGAAACCGGTTCTATCAGGAGCGGGGACGGCCAGGATGTCATCGTAATTGGTGGCGCGGAAGCCGCCGATCTTCCAGCCGAGCGTGCCGATGGTCAATTCCCTGGTGCCGCGCAGGCCGGCTTCCACGGTCTTGGACACGACCTGCTTGAGCGGCGGGTCGGAGACCAGAAACGCCGCGATCAGACAGGGATTGTTCGGATCGGCGCAGCCGAGCTCGAGCGGTGTCGGCACGCGGTTGGCCTCGGAATAGCCGGCATAGGCGGTCAGCTCCGGCGTGATCTTGTAGGTGCCGCCGATGACCGGATTGAACCGCGTGTAGGTGTAGTCGCCGTTGAGCGCAGTGCCGAGCTGGTCCTCCAGCGAGATACGCGCGACGTTGAATCGGCCTCCGCCAGTGATCGCGAAGGCATCCGTGACGTTGAACGTGTCCATCGCATAGACGCCGTTGTATTGGTTGACGGTCCGCAGCGAGACGGGACCGGCAAAGCCGGTCGCGATCGTGCCTGTCGGTCCCAGGAAAAGACCGCTGCCGCTCACGACATAGTTCTCTCCGATCGAGCCGATCTCCGCGGTGGCATCGTAGCGCGTGACGCCGGCATCGTAGGTCGTGCCCATCACGAAGCGGTTCTCGTGCCCGAACAGCTGATCGGTGTTGGTGGCCTGCCCCGAAACGCCGAAGCTGGTCGACCGTATCGAGCTCCGGTCGATCTCGCCGAGGATCGTTCCCGGCGCAAAGGGATTGCCAAGCTGAACGCCGTTGATGCCATTCGCGGGCGTCGCGCCGTCGCCGAAGCACAGCAGCGTCGCGTCCGCCGTGCACTCGGTTACGTCGGTCGGATTGCCGTCGACGATCTTCTGCTCGTACCGGCGCACATGCGCGGTGCCTTCGAGCGTCCAGGTCGGCGTCGCGTCGGCCTTGGCGGTCAGGTTGAGATAGCCGACGCGGTTCGAGCTGGTCTGCGGTGTCGTATAGGTCGCGCCCCAGTAGTTGTTCAGGAGTTCGGCCGGAACGGTGGCGTTGGCGCCGAAATCGTTCTTGGCGACGCCCATGTTGACGTGGAATTCGCTGTCGCCCGCCTTGTAGCCGACGTCGCTGTAGAAGCGCCGCACGTCCGATTGGGAGAAGTTGCGGAAGCCGTTGTCATGCAGGCCTTCGAGCGCGGCGTAGATGCCCCAGTTCCGGTCGACCTGCCTGCCCCATTGCGCCGAGCCCTGCATGCGGCCGAACGAGCCGCCCATGACGTCGAGCTCCGCGCCTTGATAGGTGAAGCCGTCCTTCATTTGCAGATTGATCGCGCCCCCGAGTGCGTTGAGGCCGAAGACGGGGTTGTTAGTCACCAGCGTCGCCGACCTGATCGCCGCAGTCGGAATCAGGTCCCAGTTGACGGCGTCCGAGAAGGCTTCGTTGATGCGCACGCCGTTCTGGTACACCGCGAGGCCTTGCGGCGTGCCTGTTACAGGCGAGGCTATGAAGCCGCGAAACTCGACGTTGGGCTGGAACGGGTTGCCGGTGACCTCGCTGATGCTGACGCCGGCGATGTTGTCGCGCAGCGCATCGGTGACGTTGAGCGAGCCGGTGCGCTTGATCTGGTTGGCGTCGACGGCGTTGATCGCCGACGGGACCTTGTCGACATCGAGACCTCGGCCGGTGCCGGGCGCGGTTGGATAGACGTAGATCCTGCCACTGCTCCTCGGCTTGCCGGAATTGACAGCAGCGCGCGCGACCGGGCGCGGCGCGCTGCGGCGCGCCGTCGGCTGCGGCGCCACCACTTCGACCGCGGGCAAATTCTGGACATTGGTCTCCTCGTCCTGCGCGGCCATCACCACGCCGGTCGAAAGCACCAGCCCCGTCGACATCGAGGCGATCAAAAGCTTTCGCGCACCCATCCCCTGCCGTCCCACTTCCCAAGCGTCGGCTGTTTTGAACCTCGCCGATTGCGTGGAGAAGTGTAGTCGGCCCTGACGGATGCACTAGCCACAAAAGGTCCGGCATTGTCCGCACCCTTTTTCCCGACCAAATCGGGAATTTTTCCCGATCGGGATTTGTCCAGGGTGCGATCAGGCTGCCGCAGTCGGAACCAGCGCCTCGACGGTGACACCACCCTCGCCCGAGGCAACGTTGAGCGTGCCGCCGAGCGCCAGAATGCGCTCGCGCATGCCGACGAGACCGAAGCCGAGCTTCTGACCCGGCTCCATGCCGCGGCCGTTGTCGCTGACCCGCACCCGCGCACAGAAGCGGCCGTCGCGGCCCGGCTGCTCCGCAGGCTCGATCGCCACGACGATCGCGGTCGCACCCGCGTGGCGGAACGCGTTGGTGAGCGCCTCCTGCACCACGCGGTAGATGGTGAGGTCGGCGGTCTCCCCGGTGACGCCAAGTGCCGGCGAGATCGTGGTCTCGATGGTGACGTCGGGATGCGATTCCCGCCACAGCCGCGACAGCGATTCCAGCGCCTTGCCGAGACCGAGCTCGGCGAGGCCGACCGGCCGGAGCCGCTCCAGCACGCGACGGGTGAACTGCTGCAGCGCGTTGATCTGCTCCAGCAGCGCGCCACCGTGCTTGCGCACGGCCTCCGCGCTCGGCGCACGTCCGTCGGCGAGCTTTGCCAGTGCGCTGGCATGCGCGCGCAGCGAGAACAGATATGGCCCGAACTCGTCATGCAGCTCGCGTGCGATCTCCTTGCGCTCGACGTCCTGGAGCGACACCGCCCGCTCGGCAAGCCGCCGCTTGTCCTCGACCGCCTCCCCGAGCGTTGCCGCCAGATGATTGAGCCGGGTGCAGATCGCAGCGAGCTCAGGAGCGCCTCCAGGGTTGACGCGCGCGTCGTAGTGACCGTCCTCGAGCTCGCCCATGGTCTGCGCCAGTGATTCCAGCGGCGCGAGCGCCCGGCCGACCACCGTCATCATCACCAGGAACAGGACCAGCGCGATGACGGAGCCGACCTCGAGCTGCGTGACGATGGCGTCCCAGATCTCGGCGATCTCGTCGTTGGGATGCGAGGTGATCATCAGCGAGCCGGGCTTGCCATGGACCGAGACCGGCACGCTGACGGCTGTCTGCTCGGGGTGAACGAGGCTGACGAACCAGGCCGGCGGACCGGGCGTCTCGTCGTCGGTATCAGGACGCGGCGGCGTCAGCGGGTTCCCGCCGGCGTCGCGGAGCGCGATGCTGACATGGCGCAGGCGATTGAGGTCGTGCGCGATCTGGTTCAACCGGGCATCCGGATCCGGCGCCTCGTTGAGATCGGCAACGATCATCTCGATGAACTCGCGCGCCAGCCGGATCACGCTCTGGTCCTCGGCCTGCACGCGCGGCCCCGCTTCCGCGACCTGACGGCCGATGTTGACGGCGAGCCCGAGCGCAAGCAGCAGCGCCAGCAGAAGGTTGATGCGCCCACGCAAGGATAGATTTTGCCACATTGCTTTCGCCCGTGTCCCAGCAACGATCGCTCACGCCTGTCCGACGACGTTGACAGGGACGAAGCGGCCGATATCTAATCGGAAGCGTACAGCAATCCCGGCCGGGTTGCATGACCGGACATGAGACGCGTGTTTGTCTCGGTCGGTATCATGCGGCGCGAAAACGAAGAGTCCGGCGCTGTCACGGGGAACGCCTATGCGCATTCTGATCGTCGACGATCATCCCATTGTCGCCTCCGGCTGCCGCGCCGTGCTGGCCGACGAGGGCCAGATCGAGATCCTGGAGGCCGCCGACGCCGAGGACGGCGAGAGCGTCTTCATCGTCGAGCGCCCGGACCTCTGCGTCATCGACATCAACCTGCCGACCGTCTCCGGCTTCGAGCTCGCGCGCCGCATCCTCGAGCGTGCGCCGGAGGCCCGCATCATCATGTTCAGCATGAACGATGATCCGGCCTTCGCCGCGCGCGCAATCGAGTGCGGCGCCAAGGGCTACGTGTCCAAGACCGGCGACCCCGATGATCTCGTCGAAGCGATCCGCACCGTCGGCGCCGGCGGCACCTATCTGCCGAGCGCGATCGCGCGCAGCATCGCCTTTGCAGGGCCGACCCTGACGCAGAGCCCGCTGTCGAAGCTGAACGCGCGCGAGATGGAGATCTTGCGGCTGCTCAGCGCGGGAAAAAGCCTGTCCGAGATCGCCTGGCTGGTGCAATCGTCCTACAAGACGGTCGCCAATACCTCCTCGATCATGCGCCAGAAGCTCGGGGTCAAGACTTCGGTCGAGCTGGTGAGGCTGGCGATCGACAGCGGCGTGGCCTAAAAGCACGCCACGAATTTCGGTCATACAGGCATTGCATTCTCGATGTGGTGAGATGCCACGGAGCTATCAGGCATGACGATCCAGACTGTCTCGACCAACCGATCCCATGGCGGCGTGCAGGGCGTGTACCGCCATGCGAGCCAGGCGACCGGAACCGACATGGTGTTCTCGGTCTATGTTCCACCGCATGCCGACGGCGCCAGGCTTCCCGTGGTCTGGTATCTCTCCGGCCTCACCTGCACCCATGCCAACGTCACCGAGAAGGGCGAATTCCGCAGAGCCTGCGCCGAGCTCGGCCTGATCTTCGTCGCCCCCGACACCTCACCGCGCGGACCCGACGTGCCGGGCGATGCCAACAACGCCTATGATTTCGGCCTCGGCGCCGGCTTCTATGTCGATGCGACCGAAGCGCCGTTCGCACGCAACTACCGCATGTGGAGCTATGTCACCGACGAATTGCCCAAGATAGTATCGGGAAACTTTCCCGTCGATGCCAGGCGGCAATCGATCATGGGCCATTCCATGGGCGGTCATGGCGCGCTGACCGTGGCGCTGCGCAACCCGCACCGCTATCGCGCCGCGAGCGCGTTCGCCCCGATCGTGGCGCCGTCACAGGTGCCCTGGGGCGTCAAGGCGCTGACCGGCTATCTCGGGCCGAACAAGGAGGCCTGGCGCAGCCACGACACGGTGGCGCTGATCGAGGACGGCGCGAAATATTCGGGCTTCCTGGTCGATGTCGGAGAGGCCGACAATTTCCTGAAGGAACAGCTCAAGCCCGAATTGCTGCAGGCGGCCTGCACCAAGGCCAACATCCCGCTGACGCTGCGACGGCAGCCGGGCTATGACCACAGCTATTATTTCATCTCGACCTTCATGAGCGACCATCTGCACTGGCATGCGGAGCGATTGAAGGGGTAGTTTTCGTTGCTCCTCTTCCCTTCTCCCCTTGTGGGAGAAGGGAAGAGGAGCCCCGGATGAGGGGTTGTTTCCACTCGCGAAGCTGTCCGTGAGGATAGATACCTCTCACCCGGCTTCGCTTCGCGAAGCCACCCTCTCCCACAGGGGGAGAGGGTACAGCGGAGCTAACGGAAAGAAGGATCTACTCCGGCCTGCCGTAATTCGGCGCCAGCAGGCGGTTGCGGATCAGATAACTCATCGTGCGCGACCAGGATTCGTCGGTGTTGCCGCGCATGTCGGCGCTGGCCGCCGTGATCATCTTGCCGGTCTTCACGTCGCGCAGATAGATGTTGAGATTGATGATCAGGTTCGAGACCTTCTGCACCATGCCGGTGATCTCGAGGTCCGCACCCAACTGTCCGGCCAGCTTGAGGTCGCAGCCGCCGCAGGCCTGCAGATTGCTGTGATGGGCGGCATCCCTGATGGGCGAGATATCAAGCAGCTGGAACCGGCCTGACTCAGCTAGTTCCTTGCGCAGCTGCTCGCTGATATGCGCAAGCCGCACCTCCTCGGGCTTCGAGCCGTAGAATTCGCCGGGCAGGCTGGTGTCGATCAGCTCGAAGTCGAACACCGCAAGTTTCGGCGGATCGGCGAATGCGGCCGATCCCGTCAACAGCAATGCGGCGAAACACAGCAGCGCTCGCACGATCGTGATTCCTGCGCTCGCGCGCGCGAGGACGAAATGCGGGGTTGCAAGCCTTGCCAAATCGGTCATGCTTCCAGCAGAAACAATTCTCCACCGGCGGTCAAGCCGGGGAGGATTTTTTGGAGGAAGCATGATCCGATGGTTGCTCGGCCCGATCGGCCTGTGTCTGGCGGCGATGCAAGCGCTCGCCGCCGACCCGGTTACGATCGGCGTCGGCTATCTCGGGGTTGCCGGTACCCGATCGACGCTGTCGCTGGTCGAGCAGCCCGCCGAGAATGACGGCGTCGCCGGCGCCAGGCTCGCGATCGAGGACAACAACACCACCGGAAAGTTCACGGGCCAGCGCTTCACGCTGGAGGAGCGCCGCATCAAGGAAGGTGAGGACGTGGTCCAGGCCGCGACCGCCCTTGCCGACAAGAACGGCTTCATCATTGCCGACCTGCCAGCCGAAGCGCTTCTGAAAGTGGCCGATGCCTTGCGCGATCGCGGCACGCTGCTGTTCAACGCCGGCGCCATCGACGAGCGGCTGCGCGAGGCCGATTGTCGCGCCAACGTCATCCACACCGCGCCGACACGCTCGATGCTGGCGGATGCGCTCGGCCAATACCTGGTGTGGAAGAAATGGTCGCGCTGGCTTCTGGTGGTCGGCTCGCATGACGAGGACAAGCTCTACGCCGATGCGCTCCGGCGCGCCGCCACGCGCTTCGGCGCCAAGATCGTGCAGGAACGCACCTTCGAGGACAAGGGTGGCGCACGCCGCACGGACTCCGGGGTGACATTGATCCAGCGGCAGATGCCGGTGTTCACCCAGCAAGCACCCGCTTACGACGTGCTGGTCGCCGCCGACGAGAGCGAGGTGTTCGCCGCCTATCTGCCCTATCGCACCTGGGATCCCCGCCCTGTCGCGGGCTCGGCCGGTCTGATGCCGCGCAGCTGGGACGCCGCGCAGGACCAGTGGGGCGCGATCCAGATGCAGAACCGCTTCATGAAGCTGAACTCACGGCGCATGACCGCGCTCGACATGCAGGCCTGGACCGCGGTGCGCATGATCGGCGAGGCTGCCTCGCGGACCAATTCCGGCGACGTCAAGAAGGTCACCGACTTCATCAAGGGACCCAACTTCGAGGTCGCCGCCTTCAAGGGCACAAGGCTCACCCTGCGCGACTGGAATCTGCAGCTCCGCCAGCCGATCCTGCTGGTCGACGGCCGCATGGTGGTGTCGGTGTCGCCGCAGGAAGGATTTCTGCACCAGGTCTCCGAGCTCGACACGCTCGGCTACGATCGCCCGGAGAGCAAATGCAAGCTGAAATGAGGACACGGATGTTGCGCGTGGGATTGCTGTCCGGACTGGTGCTGGCGGCGGCGCCCGCGCATGCCTTCGTCGCCTATGTCTCGAACGAGAAGAGCAACACGGTGTCGGTGATCGACACCGAGAGCTGGACCGTGACGCAAACCATCAAGGTCGGCCAGCGCCCGCGCGGCATCGAGTTCACGCGTGACGGCAAATTCGTCATGGTCGCGGTCGGCGACGACGACACCATCCAGCTGATCGACGCCAAGACGCAGGCGATCGTCGACACCCTGCCCTCCGGTCCCGACCCTGAATTGTTCACCCAGGATGCCGCCGGCAAGACGCTCTATGTCGCCAACGAGAACGACAACACGGTCACCGTGATCGATCTGGAGAAGCGCGCCCGCCTCGGCGACATCCAGGTCGGCGTCGAGCCCGAAGGCATGACCGTCAGCCCCGACGGCAAGATTCTGATCAACACGTCCGAGACGACCAACATGGCGCACTTCATCGATACGGGATCGCGCCAGATCGTCGCCAACGTGCTGGTCGATCCGCGCCCACGCTTCGCCGAGTTCAAGCACGACGCGTCCGAATTGTGGGTGTCGTCGGAGATCGGCGGCACGGTGTCGGTCGTCGATCCCCAAAAGCACGAGGTGATCGGCAAGGTCAATTTCGAGATCCCGGGCCTGCGGAAGGAGGCGATCCAGCCGGTCGGCATCGGCATGACCAAGGACGACAAGACCGCCTTCGTCGCGCTCGGCCCCGCCAACCGCATCGCCGTGGTCGACACCGCCACGCGCAAGGTGACGAAATATCTGCTGGTGGGCCAGCGCGTCTGGCACATGGCGTTCACGCCGGACGAGAAATATCTGCTCACCACCAATGGCGTCTCCAACGACGTTTCCGTCATCGACGTCGCCGCGCAGAAGGTGATCAAGACCATTCAGGTGGGCGAACTGCCCTGGGGCATCACGATCGCGCCATGACCAGCCCCGCACCCATCGCCGAACCACGCGAGACGCCACGGCCCGATCCGGCCGCGATGCCGGCGCTGTCGATCGACGGCGTCAGCCATTCCTACGGCCCGCGCCGCGCGCTCATCGACGTCTCCTTCGACGTGCAGCCGGCGAGCTTCACCGCGCTGCTCGGCCTCAACGGCGCCGGCAAGAGCACGCTGTTCTCGCTGATCACCCGCCTGTTCGGCATTCAGAGCGGCCGCGTTTCCATCTTCGGCCACGACATCAGCAAGAGCCCGGGCGAGGCGCTGCGTCTTCTCGGCGTCGTGTTCCAGCCGCGCACGCTCGATCTCGATCTGTCGCTGACGCAGAACCTGCTCTATCACGCGGCGCTGCACGGCATCAGCCGCCGCGAAGCGGCCGCGCGCAGCGCCGAGTTGCTCGCGCGCATTGGCCTGGCTGACCGCGCCGGCAGCAAGGTGCGCGATCTCTCCGGCGGGCAGATGCGGCGGCTGGAGATCGCCCGCGCGCTGCTGCATCGCCCGCGGCTGTTGCTGCTGGACGAGCCGACCGTCGGCCTCGACGTCAAGGCGCGCGCGGACATCATCAGCCATGTCCGCCAGCTCGTCACCGAGCAAGGCATCGGCGTGCTCTGGGCGACGCATCTGTTCGACGAGATCATGCCCAGTGACGACCTCGTGGTGCTGCACCAGGGCAAGGTGCTGGCTCAGGGCCCGATGGCCCGCGTCATCGCGGAGGCCGGCGCACAGGACGTCAACACCGCCTTCATGCGCCTGACGGGCGCGCAAGCGGTGCCGGGAGGCGGCGCATGAGCAGCATCACCACGCGCGAGGCGCCGCGCGGCTTCTCGGCCTCCGAGTACATGACCTGCCTCACCGGCATCGTCTGGCGCGAAGGGCTGCGCTTCCTGCATCAGCGCGAGCGCTTCGTCTCGGCGCTGGTGCGGCCGCTGGTGTGGCTGTTCATCTTTGCCGCCGGTTTCCGCCAGGTGCTCGGCATCTCCATCATCCCGCCTTACGAGACCTACATCCTCTACGAGGTCTTCATCGCGCCCGGCCTGATGGCGATGATCCAGCTTTTCAACGGCATGCAATCCTCACTCTCGATGGTGTACGACCGCGAGATGGGCAATATGCGCACCCTGCTGGTGAGCCCGCTTCCGCGCGGTTTCCTGCTGTTCTGCAAGCTGCTGGCGGGCACCGCGGTGTCGCTGCTCCAGGTCTACGCGTTCCTGATCATCGCCTGGTTCTGGGACATCACGCCGCCCCCGATCGGCTACCTCACCGTGCTCCCGGCGCTGATCCTGTCGGGGCTGATGCTGGGTTCGCTCGGCATGCTGATCTCATCGGGCATCAAGCAGCTCGAGAACTTTGCCGGCGTGATGAACTTCGTCATCTTCCCGATGTTCTTTGCGTCATCCGCGCTGTACCCGCTCTGGCGCGTGCAGGAGGGCAGTCCTTATCTCTATTATGTCTGCCAGGCCAATCCGTTCACGCATGCGGTCGAGCTGATCCGCTTCGCGCTGTATGGACAGATCAACTGGATCTCGCTGGCCGTGGTCGGGGCCTGCACAATCGTCTTCATGATCGGCGCGATTTTCGCCTATGATCCCTCGCGCGGGCTGGCACGGCGCGGGCCGGCGGGAGGCGAAGGATGAGCGTTCGGACCCTTGCCATGGCAGCCCTTGCGTTTGCGGTCTCGACCGTTGCCGCATACGCCGCCGATCCGCGCTATCCCAACTGGCCCTGCGCGCAGGCCAAGGTGCCGGAGATCTCGCTCGCGGCCGTCTGGGCCGGCCCCGCGCTCGACGACGCCGAGACCAAGTGGAAGGACGACAGCAAGGTCAGCGCGCTGGTCTCCAAGCTTGCGGCCCGCAAGACGCCGCTGGACGAGGCGGAAAAATCAGTGAAGGAGTTCTTGGCCGGTTCCGCCGCCGACAAGACCGCCAATGCAAAACTGCTGTTCGCCGGCCTGTTCGACACGCTCAACGCCCAGCGCTCCCAGGTCATGAGCGGGCTCGAGCGCGTCAGCCACAAGCAGCGCGAGGCCGCCGACAAGATCCGTGAGGAGACCATCCAGCTTCAGGCGCTCCAGGACGCAACGCCGCGCGACGACGCCAAGGTCGACGCCATGAGCAACCAGCTGATCTGGGAAACCCGCATCTTCGAGGACCGTCGCAAGGTGGTGCGCTTCGTCTGCGAGGTTCCGACCACGATCGACCAGCGCCTCTTCGCGCTCGGCCGCGTCATCCAGCAGGAAATGGAATAGCGCGGGCCTTAGAACGTCAATCCTGCTGACGACTTTCAGATAAGTTCCCGCGATATCAACGCGATCGTTAATGTTTGCGGCGCTATCTGCCGGAACCAAATCGATCTAGGATGGCTTGTCCTGTGAATCTCCAGCAACGGGAGGGCTCGATGGGAACAGCAAAATTCATCCTCGCAGGTGCTGCGGCCGTCACGGTGCTGGCATCCAGTGCCTTTGCTGACGACATGACCGGGATGGTCACCGGCATCAACAGGCTCAACAACACGATCTCGATCCAGCAGACGCAGAAGGGCACGGTCGGCGGCAGCGCCGGCGGCGCCGGCGCGCTCCAGCAGTACAAGGCCAAGGACGCCGCGATGCTGGATGCCGTCCATGCCGGCGACAGGGTGACTTATGCCGTCACGAACACCGACGGGTCGGGCACATTGACGAAGTTGCAGAAGCAGTAGGGCTTACCGCTCCCCGACCGAGGCACTGCTTCACTGCTCCGGCCGCGGCTCGGGTTGCGCGTCCTCCGTCGGCAGCCTCGCTTGCTCCCAGCCGTCGGTGCCATCGGGATACCAGGCAACGTTGGTATAGCCGGAAGCCAGCGCGCGCTTGGCGGCGTTCCAGGACATCCAGCAATCGGCGAGGCAATAGATCACGAGCAGCGCGGCCTTGTCGCCGTGCGAGGCCTGCGTGAGCCCGCGCTGCAGATAATCGTCCATGACCGGCGGCAGCGCACCGTAGCCGGTGTCCGGCAGCCAGATGCTGCCGGGAATGTTTTTCCGAGGCGTATCGCGCCACACCGTGCCTGCAGGAAGATTCTTCGGCTTGGGCGCGCGCGGCAACACGTCGACGAAGGCGCCACTCTTCGCCCGCCAGATCGCCTCGGCTTCCGCGGTCGTCAGCACGCGCGCGCCCTCGAGCGTCGCCGGCACCGGCGCGCGGTAATTGTCGGTGCGATAGCCGTCCGGCTCGAACGGCTCCTGCTGCCGCTGCGCCAAAGCCGGCACCACGAGGGCGGCGGCGAGGAACGCAGCGGCAAGAGGCCGTCTCATGGCGCCTTTCCGGCCGCCTCCACAGCGAGCGGCCGATCGTTCTCGTCGAGCAGAGGCACGCCAAAGTCGATCAGAATCTTGTTGATCTCGCCCTGGTTCTCCTGGATCAACTTATTGAGCTGCCGCTTCCAGTTCTGGTCGGCGGCGCGCACGCCCATGCCGATGCGATAGACCAGTTTGGGACCGGTGGTTTCCTTCACCAGCGGCGTCACGTGCAGCGCGCCGGCTTTCTTGGCATAGTAGCCCGCCATCGGTCCCCACAGCACGCCGGCGTCGATTTTCCCCGAGGTAAGATCGTCGATCATAGCCTGTGCCGAGTTGTCGTAGCGCGTGTCGATCATCAACGGATAGGGCTTTGCGTCACGCATGAGCCCGGCGATCGCCATGTTGGTCGCCGGCGGCGTACCGGCGATGATACCGACATGCTTGCCTTTCAGCTTTGGATCCTCGAGCGTGTCGACATCCTCGAGTCCGCTGCCGGCCTTGGCAACCAGCGCATAAGTCGTGCGGTAATAGGGATTGGTGCCCTGCGCGATGTCGTCGCCCTGCGGGAAGCCCATGATGACGTCGCAGCGATGCGCGCCCAGCGTCATGCGCACGAAGCCCGTGGCTTGCGGGAAGAACACGTAGTCGAGCTTCTTCTGGAGCTTGCCGGCGAACAGCTCGGCGAGCTTGTTCTCGATGCCCTCGCCCTTCTCGTTGGAGAACGGCATGTTGCGCGGGTCGGCGCAGACGCGCAGCACCTTGGGGTCGACCAGCTCGAACGAGAGATCACCACCGTCACTCGTCTGCGCGCGGGCGACGTCGCCGATCGCACAAGACGCCACCATCACACAGAGTGTAAACAACCAGCGACGATGTCGTCCGGCCTCCATCGCGCTTCCTCCTCATTTCGTTCGAATGCTATCCATGCAAGGCAGGACGCACCATGTGTGCCAAACTTCGCGCTGGCTTCGTTGTGTTGCAGTGCAATGCGGCGAAACCTGAACTGAGGCGGAAAAGTGTCGCATCTCACGTCAAAGATCGCAGCCCTGTCGCTGCTGGCGGCAGCGACGCTAGCACGCGCCGGAGCGGGTGAATTGCCTGTGAGCGAAGTCGCGACCGGAATCTTCGTGCACTCCGGGGCCATCGCCCTGATGACCCGCGAAAACGAGGGTGACATTGCCAATGTCGGATTCATCGTCGGCAAGGACGCGGTGGCCGTGATCGATACCGGCGGCAGCCGTCGCGAGGGCGAGGAACTGCTTGCGGCGGTGCGGTCCCATACCGACAAGCCGATACGCTATGTCATCAATACCCACGGCCATCCGGACCACGTCTTCGGCAATGCAGCTTTTGTCGCGGAAGGAACCAGCTTCGTCGGTCACAACAGGCTGCCACAGGCGCTGGCAACGCGCGGGCCGTATTATCTCGATAATTTCCGGCGCATCATGGGCGCCGAGTTGATCGATCCCGTGAAGATCGTGCCGCCGACCGTGCTAGTCAAGGACGCCATGACGCTCGATCTCGGATCGCGCCTGATAACCTTGCGGGCATGGCCGGCCGCGCACAGCGACAGCGATCTGACAGTGTTCGACGAGACGACGAAAACGTTGTTTGCGGGCGACCTGGTCTTTCTCCGCCACATTCCGGTGATGGACGGCAGCATCCGCGGCTGGCTTGGCCTGCTGAAGGAACTGGAGGCCGTTCCGGCCGTCCGCGTCATTCCCGGTCACGGCCCTGTGAGCGATTGGCCTGCCGCACTGTCGGATGAGCGGCGTTATCTTTCGACGCTGCTGTCGGACGTCCGTACCTCCAACAAGAAGGGCGAGCAGATCCGGACCGCAGCCGACAAGGCGGCCGCGACGGAGCGGCCGAATTGGGAACTGTTCGACGACTACAACGCCCGCAACGCAACCGCAGCATTTTCTGAAATTGAATGGGAGTAGCGGGCGCGCTACCTTTGTCGGACGACAGCTTCGACCGTGCGAGACCACGACCATGATGGGATGCACACGCCGCCTGCCCCTGATCGCCGCATTGCTCGGCATCGCCTTCGCACTGCCTGCGAGCGCCGAAGAGGCCTACGATCCCTGGCCGGGCCTGGTGCAGGATATCTTCAACAACCGTCCGATGAACGACGGCGCTGACGTCATCGCCATCGAGATGCCCTATCGCGCCGAGGACGCGGCCATCGTGCCGGTGACCCTGCGCAGCAAGCTGTCGCCCGCTGACGCCAGGCGCATCCGCTCGATCACGCTGGTGATTGATCGCAACCCGGCGCCGATGGCGGCGAAGTTCGAACTCGGCGCGGATGCCAACGTCACCGAGATCTCCACGCGCGTTCGCGTCAACAATTACACCGACGTCCATGCGGTGGCCGAGCTCAGCGACGGCCAGCTCTACGTCTCCAAGACTTACGTGAAGGCGTCGGGCGGATGCTCGGCGCCAGCCGGAAAGAATGCCGAGGAGGCCAACAAACGGCTCGGCCAGATGCGTTACCGCCAATTCGCGCGCGAGGATGCGCCGGCAAGCCGCATTCGCGAGGCGCAGATCATGATCGGCCATCCCAACAATTCCGGCTTGCAGATGGACCAGGTCACACAGCTCTATATTCCCGCCTTCTTCATCAACCAGTTGAAGCTGACGCAGGGCGACAGCCCGGTGCTGTCGATGGAAGGCGGCATCTCGATCTCGGAAGATCCCAATCTGCGCTTCACCTACGTCTCCAACGGCGCCAAGCGTTTCCGCGCGGAAGCCAAGGACACGGACGGACACGTGTTCCGGAACGAGTGGGACGTGGAGAAGCCCGCGACATAGCAGCCACGCCGTCATTCCGGGGCGCTGCGAAGCATCGAACTATGGTGCGCAATTGCGCAGCTCAGGTCCGATCCTTCGGATCATCCCGGAATGACAATCCAAATCAGAAACACCTCACCTCGGCCTCGGCCTGCGCCCGCCGCAGATCATTCACGGCCGAATTCGCCTGCTCCGACGTCCGGAACTGGGTGCCGAGATTGCCGCGGACCTGGGACATGCTGAGCGCGGTCTCGGCGGTGACATAGCGCTCGTAGGAGACAATCGAGGCGACCACGTCGATCGAGCAGGAACACTGCTCGATCGCCTGCCGCGTCTCGCCATTGGCTTTCATGCAGCCATAGACATATTCCGCGCGCGCCGAGGTCGGATAATCATTGGCCTCCTCGGCCCGAGCCGCATACGCGGTCGCTGCGAGCACAACCAGAGCGGCGACAATCGGTCGTACCCGTCCCGCAAAACGCATGAGCATCCTCCCGCTGGTTGCGATGGAAGCTATGCTATGCCTATTGTCCTGAAAAGCACCTATAAGAGGAAATGGCTCACAAGGTGATGAGAGTTCTGGCACGACCATTGGCGCTCGTGATTGCGCTGACGCTGGGCACGGCGGCCCATGCCGCTGACGTCATCCGCCTGGCGGTGCAGAAGACTGGAACGTTCTCCTGGGAACTGGCGACCATCCGCGCGGCCGGGCTCGACAAGGAGGCCAACCTGTCGCTGGAGGTCACCGAGCTTGCGAGCCCCGAGGCCGGCAAGATCGCGCTGCGCGCCGGCAATGCCGACATCATGCTGTCGGACTGGTTGTGGGTGTCGCGCGAGCGCGCGCTCGGCGCCAGGCTCACCTTCTATCCCTATTCGAGCGCGCTCGGCGCGGTGATGGTGCCGCCGGCCTCGCCGATCAAGACGCTGGCCGACCTGAAGGGCCGCAAGCTCGCGGTCGGCGGCGGTCCGATCGACAAGAGCTGGCTGCTGCTGCAAGCGCGGATGAAGCAGGACGGCATCGACCTCAAGTCGGATGCCACGATCGTCTATGGCGCGCCGCCTCTGATCGCCGCGAAGGCGCTCGACGGCGAGATGGATGCGAGCCTGAATTTCTGGAATTTCTGCGCCCAGCTCGAGGCCAAGGGTTTTCGGCGCGTTGCCGGCATCGAGGAGATCTTGCCGAAGCTCGGCGCGAAGGGCGCGGTCTCCGCGGTCGGCTACGTCTTCGACGAGGGCTGGGCCGCGAACCATCGCGACGCCGTGGCGCGCTTCATCGCCATGACCCGCAAAGCCAAGCAGCTGCTGGTTACTTCGGATGCGGCCTGGGACAAGATCGCTCCCCTCACAGGCGCGACCGATCCGGCCATGCTGAAGACCTACCGCGACCGCTATCGCGACGGAATTCCGCGCCGGAGCATCAGTGACGAGGAGACCGATGCGCGCGTGCTCTATCGCGTGCTGGCCGAGATCGGCGGCCGCGACCTGGTCGGGCCGGCCGCCGAGCTCGACCCTGGCACGTTCTATCACGCAGTCCCCGGAGACTGAGGTGCTGCGCCTGCTCTCCTTCGCCCTGTTTCTCGTAATCTGGTGGACCGCCGCGCTGTTCGTCGGCGGCGCCAAGCTGCCCTCACCGCCTGCGGTGCTCAACGTCATCATCGCAGAAGCCGCGAGCGGCGCATTGTTCCTGCATCTCGGTGCGACGCTGGCGCGCGTCGCGCTGGCCTTCGTGCTGGCGATGTCGCTCGGCAGCGCCATCGGTTATTTGATGGGACGGGTGAAGCTCGCCGACCGGCTCGGCGATCCCTGGCTGATCCTGCTGCTCAACCTTCCGGCGCTGGTCGTGATCGTGCTGGCCTATATCTGGGCGGGTCTCACGGAGGCCGCGGCAATCGCGGCCATCGCCATCAACAAACTGCCGACCGCGGTCGTCACCTTGCGTGAAGGCACACGCGCACTCGACCGCTCGCTCGACGAGATGGCGATCGTATTCGCGATACCGCGCTGGCGCGCCTTCCGGCACGTCGTGCTGCCGCAGCTTGCACCCTATATTGCGGCCTCTGCCCGCTCCGGCCTGTCGCTGGTGTGGAAGATCGTGCTGGTCGCCGAACTCCTGGGACGGCCGAACGGCGTCGGTTTCGAGATCGGGGTCGCCTTCCAGCTTTTCGATACGCCGCGGCTGCTCGCCTATTCGCTGACATTCGCCGCGGTCGTGCTCGTGATCGAGACGGCGCTGGTGCAGCCGTTCGAGGCCCGCGCAACACGGTGGCGGCCCCGTGCGGCTTGAGGTCGAGATCACAGGCAAGACCTACAGGAGCGCTGCGGGCGGCACGCACGAGGTGCTGTCACCACTGAAATTCGCGCTGGAATCCGGCGAGGTCGGCGTGCTGATCGGCCCGTCCGGCTGTGGCAAGAGCACGATGTTGCGGATCATTCTCGGGCTCGACCGCGATTTCGAAGGCCACGTCGCGCGCCCGCCGGAGGCACGGATCGGCATGGTGTTCCAGGAGCCGCGGCTGCTGCCGTGGCGCTCGGTCGAGCAGAACGTGCGCCTCGCCGCGCCCGACGTCACCGACGCCAAATTGTCGGAGCTGTTCAGGATCCTCGAGCTGGAGGCGCATCGCAGCCACTTCCCCGGCGAATTGTCATTGGGCCTCGCTCGCCGCGTAGCACTGGCCCGCGCCTTTGCCGTCGAGCCTGATCTGCTGGTGCTCGACGAACCCCTCGCCTCGCTTGACGACGCGCTCGCCGGCCGCCTCCGCGACGAGATCGCGACGCTGGTGGCGAGCCGTTCCGTCATGACGCTGCTCGTCACCCATAGCCTGGATGATGCGATACGTCTCGGCGACCGCCTGTTCTTCCTGTCACCGCGCCCGACGCGCATCGTGCAGCAGGTGCCGATCTCGATTCCGCGCGCGGAGCGCAGTGAGGTCGAGCTTGCCCGTATCAGGGCGGACCTTGCGGCGTTGCAGCTTGAATCGAAATGACATCTCGTGATCAACTGCATCGAACGAGATCGTCGAGGGAGGCCACGATGCGCCGTCAGCTGATTCCGATCGGCATTTTGTTGGTTGCGATGCCGGGCGCGGCGCTCGCACAGACCAAAGGCAAGGGCATCCGGCTCTGGAATCTGACGAGCGAGACGATCTCCGGCTTCCAGCTCGCACCATCGGGCAAGACCGACTGGGGTCCAAACCAATGCCTGAACGACAAGGACAAGGAGGTCGACCACGACGAGCGGCTGCGCATCACCGGCATCGAGCCCGGCCGCTACGATGCCAGGGTCAGCTATCCCAATTCACGACAATGCATCGTCCGCGACATCGAGATCAAGGCGGACGCGGTGTTCTCGATCGCCGACAAGGATTTGAAGGATTGCACGAAGTAGCGCGTCACGCCCTGTCATGCGTATGCGGGTATTCGCAGCGCCAGCGCACCGCCTGCCATTTCGGGTGATCACCGATCCATTGGGCGATGTAGGGCGGCGCGGCCATGGAGCACTGGGCCGGCGAGCCGCCGAAATTGAACACCAGATGCTGCTCCTCGCAGGTCGCAGGCGAGAGCACCGCACACACAGTCACCACCAGGTCGATCGGATTCATGCCGGGATCCTCGCGCGGGAACGATTGAGACTAGCACAAAGGGCTACGTTTCCCGCACCCGGAAGTTTCAAACGAAAGTGAGAAACGCCTCTTGCTGTTCCCCCCTCTCCCCGCTTGCGAGGCCGCGACGAGCGTCGCTCGCGCCGAGAGGGTCAAGATGAGGGGGAGCCGCCACGGGGGCGGTGAGAGCTGGGCTCGCGGGAAGTCCCCCTCTCCCGGAATTTGCTGCGCAAATCCCGGCCTCTCCCCGCACGCGGGGAGAGACGAAGACAGCAGCTAGAAGTTAATCCCGAACACCAGCCGCGCCTGGTGGCGCTCGAAATTGACGAGGTCGAGATTGGCCCCCGATCCGGCCGGACGTCCCCAGGCCTGCATGCTCCAGCTCAAAGTGAGCCGCGACTGCTCGGAGAGCTGGACATAGGCGGTCGGCCCGACGAACAGCGCCTGTCCCGAGAACTCGCCGAGACCGATGCCCTCATATTGGCGGAAGTAGCGCATCTCCCCGCCGAGCAGGACGTTCGGCCGCACCCGCACCATGCCGGCGAAAGCCGCACCGATGGTGGAGTTCTTTTCGGACAGCCCTGATACCTCGAAGCGCGCCCATTCCGGCTGGTAGATCAGATTGAGCGCACCGATCGCAAAGTTCGGGATCAGTTCACGGTCGAAGGCAAGCGTGAAGTCGGTACCGTACATCCGCCCCTTCGCGCCGCTGACTTCGTCGATGCGATCGCCATGGGTCTCGGCAGCGACGGTCATCCCGAACGGGGCATTCTCCCGATCGAGCAGGCGATAACGCAAATCGAGCGAGAGGCCCTGGAAATTGAACTGGCGGCGGTCGTCGATATCAGGGACGCCGGTGATGTCGTGCAGCGTAGCGGTGCCGCCGACCTCGACGCGAAAATTCGGCAGCGGCACGATTTCGATCTCGACCTCGTGCTCGAGGGCGCGATAGGTGCCGCCGCCCTTGCCGAAACGTCCCGTCGTCTGGGTCTGGAATTCGCGCTCGCCTTGATTGCCGACATCGCTGCCGATCAGGAAGCCGAAAATGTGCTCGGTGTCGAAGCCCTCTTCGGCGCTCACACCTGTCGGCGCGAGCGCGACGGCACACGCAACCGCAGTCCAGAATGTGGAGGCCCCCAAGCGCATGCAGAACACTACCACGGCTTCGACGGCCTCCGCCATCGAAGCCGCGGCAGGTTCGTCAGTCTTACTTGCGCGCAGCGCAGGCGTACATGTTGATTTCCATGCCGACCGGCACTTCCACGATCTTCGGAGCTTTCCAGGCCATTCGGGGTCTCCCCAGGTATTGAGCGCGACATCGCGCCGGCAAAAACCTAGGGCTGCCTCAAGCACAGCGCAAGTCTGGAATCGGATCGCGAACACAGCGAAGTATCGCGCCGCACACGCAAATTTCACTCTCGGGCAAATCGCCTTCGCTCTCAGTCAAGCGCGGCTGACCTCAGCGCAACAATCGCAGCAATGCGCGCCCCGCTCGCGAATTCAGCTCCTTGGCGTCGAGCGTTCCGTCCTTGTCGGGATTCGCGGCGTTGAAGCGCTGCTCCACCACGGCGAGGTATTCGTCGAGCGTCAGCGTGCCGTCGTGATCGGGGTCCGCAACGGCGAGTTCTTTCGCCGTTAACCGTCCGCGTAATTCGCGCGCGTCGAGCGTGCCGTCATGGTCGGGATCGAGCCTTGCGAACAGCGCGGCGGCGGCCTTCTTCACCTCGGCCAGATCGAGCGTACCGTCATTGTCGGTGTCGAACGTCTTGACGGCACCGGCGGATGCCGACCAGGCCGGACCGGACAGCGCAGCGATGGTGAGCGCAAGCGCAACTGTGCGACGCGATATCATTGTGACCTCCCTGACCATGGACCCCGATGCGATCGGGGATCGAGCGACACAAGTGCACAGTGACGTCCCGGTTCAAGTCCGAGATTGCCGCCTATGCACCGCACAACGGAGAAACTAGACCGTTCGGGCGCAACAGCCCATCGCTACCCTGCTTCATGCTACGGAATTTTTTCAGCGTCTGCACACAAGTCGGAGCGGGTCGCCAGGTTTCCGTCAGGTGACCGGCATCTTGCGTCCAACATATCGGCAGCGAAATTTCGACTTTCGTATTGACGGGTTTTGCATTCGAGTCGAGTGTTGCAACCGCAGCGTCAAAAGACGCGCATATTGGGAGGAACGGATGAAACGCCTTGCGATGGCCGCGAGCCTCGTCATATCCGCATGCTCGGTTGCGAGCGCACAAACGACCGATCAGCTGGTCAAGGGCGCAACCGATACGTCGAACGTTCTCAATTACGGGATGGGCTACAATCTCCAGCGCTTCTCGACGCTGAACCAGATCAACAAGGACACCGTCAAGAATCTCGTCCCGGTCTGGAATTATTCCTTGAACGACGATCGAAGCGAGGAATCGCAGCCGCTGGTGTACCAGGGCGTGATCTACGTAACCTCTCACAATGCGACCATGGCGGTCGACGCCAAGACCGGCAAGCAGATCTGGAAAACCAAGATCGAATATCCAGCCGAGACGCCACGCATCGTCTGCTGCGGCATCATCAACCGCGGTGCGGCGCTGTTCGACGGCAAGCTGTTCCGTACCACGCTCGACGCCAACGTGATCGCGCTCGACATCAAGGACGGCAAGGAGCTGTGGCGGCAGAAGGCGGCCGACATCAAGGAAGGCTATTCGATGACGGTGGCCCCGCTGGTCGCCGACGGCGTCGTCATCACCGGCATCTCCGGCGCCGAGTTCGGCACTCGCGGCTTCATCGACGGCTGGGATCCTGCAACGGGCAAGCATCTCTGGCGCACCCATTCGATTCCCTCGCCGGACGAGCCCGGCGGCGACACCTGGAAGGGCGACACCTGGAAGCTCGGCGGCGGCTCGACCTGGATCACGGGCTCCTATGATGCCGAGCTGAATACGGTCTACTGGGGCATCGGCAATCCCGGTCCGTTCAACGCGGCCGTGCGCCCCGGCGACAATCTCTACACCTGCTCCGTGCTGGCGATGGATCCCAAGACCGGCAAGATCAAGTGGCACTACCAGTTCTCGCCGAACAACCCGTTCGACTACGACGCGGTGGCCGAGATGGTCCTCGCCGACATGAATGTCGAGGGCAAGCCGACCAAGGTGCTGATGGATGCCAACCGCAACGGCTTCTTCTACGTGCTCGACCGCACCAACGGGAAGCTGATCGCGGCCAATCCTTACGTGAAGGTCAACTGGGCGACCGGCGTCGACATGAAGACGGGCCGGCCGATCGAGACCGACGTCGTCAAGGATGCACGCGAGGGCAAGAAGGTCACGGTCTATCCGTCGATCCTCGGCGGCAAGAACTGGGAGCCGATGTCGTTCAACCCTCAGACCGGCCTCGCCTACGCCAACACGCTCGCCTTCGGCGGCAAGTACAAGTCGGAGCCGGCCACATTCAAGCAGGGCGAATGGTATCTCGGCATGGACCTGACCGATCCCTGGGAGTGGGGCACCGGACCGCGCGGCCATTTGAAGGCGATCGATCCGATGACCGGCAAGGCGAAGTGGGAAGCGGCAAGCGACATCCCGCGCTTCTCGGGCGTGCTGTCGACCGCGGGCGGCGTCGTCTTCACCGGCGCGCTGACCGGCGAGTTCGAGGCCTTCGACGCCGAGAACGGCAAGAAGCTCTGGCAGTTCCAGACCGGCTCGGGCATCGAAGGGCAGCCGGTGACCTGGCAGCAGGACGGCGTGCAGTACATCGCCGTCACCTCTGGCTATGGCGGCGTCTACTCGCTGTTCTCCGGCGACGAGCGGCTGGCCAAGGTGCCGCCCGGCGGCTCGCTGTGGGTCTTTGCGGTGAAGCAGTAGCGGCAACACGCGTTGAAAGACACAGCTCACAAGACGGTGGCGATCCTCGCCACCGTCGCGGTGCTGACGGTCGCGCTTGCGGCGACCGTCCGTGCCGCGGATGATTCAAACGGCAATCCCGTGCAGGCGCAGATCGACCACGGCAAGTCGACCTATGCCGAGAGATGCTCGCACTGCCATGGCCCCAACCTGATGAACTCGGGCACCATCACGCCGGACCTGCGCGCCTTCCCTGACGACAAGACGCGCTTCGTCACCACCGTGAAGAACGGCAAGAACAACAGGATGCCGCCCTGGGGCGATGTCCTGAGCGACGACGACATCGGCAATCTCTGGGCCTTCATCTCGAGCCGGAGGAAGCCATGAGGGTACGGCTTGCAGCGATCGGTCTTGCCGCGATGCTTGCGGCTCCGGCGACGTCGGCTTGGGCGGCCGATCCGCTCAGCGTCTGTCTCGACGAGGATCGACCGCCACTCTCGGCGCATCACCGCGGCAAGCCGGATTCAGGCTTCGACGTCCTGCTGGCGCAGGCGATCGCGGACCGAATGGGACGACCGCTCAAGATCCAGTGGTTCGAGAGCAAGCTGGATGAAGATTCGAGTCCACAACTCGAAGCCAATGCACTGCTCTCCGACGGCCGCTGCTCGCTGGTCGGCGGCTACGCGCTGACGACCGATTCCCTCGTCAAGCCCGGCGTGCCGACGGCGCGCTTGCCGGATTTCGCGGGTGCCACGCGCGACGACCGCCGCCGCCGCGTGACGCTCGGCGCGCTCGCGCCGACCAGGCCTTACGTGTATTCGCCGATGACGGTCGTACTCGGGCCGAAGGCGCGGGAGCGCAAGGTTTCCGACATCGGCGATCTCGCCGGTCTTCGCCTCGCGATCGAAAGCGGCTCTCTCGGCGACGCCATCCTGATGACTTTCGACAAGGGACGGCTGATCGACAATATCACCCATCTCGTGCCGGCCCGCGACGATCTCCTCGGCGCACTCAATCGCGGCGACTATGACGCGACCCTGATCGATCTCGCCCGCTACGACGCCCACCGCACCGCGCATCCCGACACGGCAGTCACAGCCTCCGGCTATTATTATCCGATCGGCGCCAATCGCGGCTATGTCGGACTGGGCAGCGATCCCGCCCTGATCGAGGCCGTCAACAAGGCGCTGACGGATCTTGCCGCCGAGGGGAGGATCGCCGAACTCGGCAGGCAGGCCGGCCTGACCTATCTGCCGCCGCGCGAACCGGCGATCCTCGGCGATGTCTGGACGAAGATCATTAAGCGGTGAGGACGGCCGCGCGTGCGCCGCGACCCCGTCTGGTCACTCACTGCCGTCTCGGCGTACCGGGTCGCCCGGCCAAGCCGGGCGATGACAGCGAGACCGAGGCAAGATGGCCGGCTCGCCCACTGAAGCCATGAGGCGCCCGTGCTAAGCTTAGCGTCTCATTTGACGAGAGAAAGGCCGAGCGCATGAAACCCGATGCTGTCGCCGTGGCGGCCCTGGTCATCCTGCTTTTGCCGATGGGTTACTTCCTGCTTGCTTCGCCCGCATTCCTGCTGGTGAAGCTCGACATCCCGCCCGTCACGCAATTGCTGCGCGGGATGTTCAACATCCAGTTCAGAATGATTGCCGTGACCGGCGTCTTTGCGACCATGGCCTTCCTCGTCGCAGGTCGACCGCTATTCGCCATGGGCATCGGCTTGATCGCGGCCCTGGCGATCTGGGGACGCGGTCGGTTCATGCGACGGATGGACAACGAGCTCAGCGCCAGGGATGCCGGCGACACCGACGCCGTGCGCCGACTACGCCAGCTGCATTGGAGCGGAATGCTCTGCAACGCGACACTGGTCGCGGCGCTCGTGACCAGCATCCCCTACGCAGCAATCTCGACGTAAGCAGGTCGGCTCAATTCTCGTCCGTCGCGACGGCGCCCTGCTGCGCCTTGTGGATCGAGGACGGCACCACACCGAAATATTTCCGGAAGACCCGGCTGAAATGCGATGAGCTGGAGAAGCCCCAGGAGAACGCGACGTCGGTGATGGTCTTGCCGGCATGAGCCTCGAGTTCCTGGCGGCAGTTCTGAAGACGCGCCTGCCAGATGTAGTCGCTCACCGTGGTGCCGCGCTCGGAGAACAGCATGTGCAGATATCGCTTGGAGCAGCCGAGCTCCGCGGAGATCTGGTCGATGCACAGATCGGGATCGCGCAGATGCTCGCGGATGAAAAATTGGGCACGCACATACATCGCCTCGGGCCCGACCCGGTCGAACATCGTGTCGGCTTCGCGCAGCGGCAGCAGCAACAGATCGATCAGCGAATCGGCAACGCCGACCGCGCTGTTGGCCGACAGTTTTGCTGCCTCGTCGAACGTGGCATGGACGAAGTCGTGGGCGATCCGCCCGGTGCCCGTCTTCGCCGAAAGCTTGCAGGCGGGCATGCGCTGCGACGGGAAGCCGCGATCGCGCAAGAGCGCCTTCGGCACGATCACCACGTCGTGGCGCGTGAAGGCGGGACTGACGATCAGATGCGGACATGAGACGTCATAAGCGATGATGTCGCCCGGATTCAATTCGATGTGGCGACCTTCCTGCTCGAAATAGGAGACGCCGTAGGTCTGGAAGTGAATCTTGATGTACGGGTGTTCATTGGCCTTGGCGCGCGCCAGCGTATGCGCGATGCGATGCTGGCTCACCTCGATCTGGCAGAGCTTCAGGCGGGAGACTGAGGTGTAGTCGATGCGCCCTTCGAGTGATGACGCTTCCAGCGGGTCGACATCGAAGTGACCGCACAGACTCGTCAGCCCGTCGACCCAACTCTGGATCTGTCGCTTCGGCGTCAGTCCCGTCGTCGAGAGCGTGTGAATTGTGTCGGACATTAATCCAGCCACTGGTGATACCCGGAGATTCGACGCGAATCGCGGCCAGCGCTTGCTGGAGCCCTCAGCCTTGATTGCGTGACGTTTACCTCGAATTCGAGCGGTCTTGTGAAACGAGCGCCATCGTTCCATTGCCACCCTTTGAAGTTAATCCTCCGCCTTAGTTGCACCGCCGTCAAGGGGAACCTGAGACGCGAGCGTCGCACCAGGCCACGCCGAAGCCGCTGAATTCGCTACTGCAAAATCAAAAACTTCGCCTCCGTGCGCTATCGAGCAAAACGGCTTCTCTCTTGGGCAAGTTTCCCGATGACGAAGTCGTTAGGAATTGCGCCAGGAACAACAAGAACGGGCCGCTCCTGCACGTGGACCCGTAGCTCTCATCAGGAGGAGGAAACAGCACAGCATCGTTTCTGGTCCCCAACGTGACCGCCCTGCACGAGCAGACGCCGGACGAGAAGCCCGGTGATTGAGCAATGCTTCGGAAACAATAAACGAGACCAACGGAGGAATGACTATGCGCAAGGTTCTACTGGCGACTTTTCTAGGCTCCGCGGCGGCTCTCGCCGTCGGGACCGCGTCGGCCAATGACGAGCTGAACAAAATGTCGCAGAACCCGAAAGACTGGGTGATGCCGACCGGTGACTACGCCAACAACCGCTATTCCAAGCTGAACCAGATCAACGCCCAAAATGTCGGCAAGCTCCAGGTCGCCTGGACCTTCTCGACCGGCGTGCTGCGCGGCCACGAAGGTGGCCCGCTGATCATCGGCAACATGATGTACGTCCATACCCCGTTCCCGAACAAGGTCTACGCCATTGACCTTTCCAACGAGAACAAGATCGTCTGGAAGTACGAGCCGAAGCAGGATCCGAACGTCATCCCGGTGATGTGCTGCGATACCGTCAACCGCGGCCTCGCTTTCGGTGACGGCAAGATCTTCCTGCATCAGGCCGACACGACTCTCGTCGCGCTCGACGCCAAGACCGGTCAGGTTGCATGGACCGCGAAGAACGGTGATCCGAGCAAGGGCGAGACCGGCACCTCGGCGCCGATGGTCGTCAAGGACAAGGTGCTGATCGGCATCTCCGGTGGCGAGTTCGGCGTTCAGGCTCACATGAGCGCCTACGACATCAAGACCGGCAAGCTGGCCTGGCGCGGCTACTCGGAAGGTCCCGACGATCAGCTCCTCGTCGACGACAAGACCACCGCCCTCGGCAAGCCGATCGGCAAGGACTCCAGTCTCAAGACCTGGCAGGGCGATCAGTGGAAGATCGGCGGTGGCGCCACCTGGGGCTGGATCTCCTACGATCCCGAGCTGAACCTGATCTATTACGGATCGGGCAACCCCTCGACCTGGAATCCGAAGCAGCGTCCCGGCGACAACAAATGGTCGATGACCATCTGGGCACGCAACCCGGATACCGGCATGGCCAAGTGGGTCTATCAGATGACGCCCCATGACGAATGGGACTATGACGGCGTCAACGAGATGATCCTCTCGGATCAGTCGATCAACGGCCAGGCCCGCAAGCTGCTGACGCATTTCGATCGTAACGGCCTCGGCTATACGCTCGATCGCGCCACTGGTGAGCTTCTGGTCGCCGAGAAGTACGACCCGAAGGTGAACTGGACCTCCGGCGTCGACATGGACAAGAACTCGCCGACCTATGGTCGTCCGAAGGTGCTCGACGCAGCTTCGACCGACAAGGCCGGTGAAGACCACAACGTGAAGGGCATCTGCCCGGCCGCGCTCGGCACGAAGGACGAGCAGCCGGCAGCCTACTCGCCCGACACGCAACTGTTCTACGTCCCGACCAACCACGTCTGCATGGACTACGAACCGTTCAAGGTGAGCTACACCGCGGGCCAGCCCTATGTGGGTGCGACGCTCTCGATGTATCCGCCGCAGGGCGATACCAACATGGGTAACTTCATCGCCTGGGACGGCAAGACCGGCAAGATCGTCTGGTCGAACAAGGAGCAGTTCTCGGTCTGGTCGGGCGCACTCGCAACCGCCGGCGGCGTGGTGTTCTACGGCACGCTCGAAGGCTACCTGAAGGCGGTCGACGCCAAGACCGGCAAGGAACTCTACAAGTTCAAGACTCCTTCCGGCATCATCGGCAACGTCACGACCTATGAGAACGGCGGCAAGCAGTACGTCGCAGTGCTCTCGGGCGTCGGCGGTTGGGCCGGTATCGGCCTGGCAGCAGGTCTGACTGATCCGACCGCCGGTCTCGGTGCGGTCGGCGGCTACGCGGCGCTCAGCAACTACACGGCACTCGGCGGAACGCTGACCGTGTTCTCGCTGCCCAACTAGCCTCTGTTCAGTCCCGCTCCGGCGCGTGGATCGACTCCACGCGCCGGCTCGTCTCCACCTGATGCCTTCGAGGAACACCTCTTGCGTAGAATCTGCTCTGTCATTGCTGCGATGATCTTCGTTGCGTCCGGTGGAATTGCTGTCGCTGACGGCTCGGGCGACCCGACTGCCGTCAAGCAGAACGAAACTGGCGAATGGCTCGATAAGGACGGTAACCCGACCTACAAGATCAACGGCGACTCCGTCGATTGGTACACCTATTCGGGATACCGCCGCTATCACTCGGACTGCCATGTGTGTCACGGCCCCGACGGCATGGGCTCGACCTATGCGCCGGCGTTGAAGGATTCGCTCAAGACGATGAGCTATGCCGACTTCCTCGGTGTCGTCGCCTCGGGCCGCAAGAACGTCTCCACGTCCCAGGAGAACGTGATGCCCGCCTTCGGCGATAACCCGAACGTCGCCTGCTACATGGACGATCTCTACGTCTATCTGCGCGCCCGCTCCAACGATGCCTGGGGCCGCGCCCGTCCGGGCAAGCATGAGGACAAGAACGACGCCTATACCAAGAATGAAGACTCGTGCATGGGCAAGAAGTGAACGTCTTGGGCCCGCCCGAGACCCAAGTCCTGGCATCCCGCGAGAATTTGAGGAGCTACCGATGAAGACACGTGCCGCCGTCGCTTTCGAAGCCAAGAAACCGCTCGAGATCGTCGAAGTCGATCTGGAAGGACCGAAGGCCGGCGAAGTCCTGGTCGAGATCAAGGCGACGGGCATCTGCCATACCGACGCCTATACGCTCGACGGTTTCGACAGCGAAGGGATCTTCCCCTCGATCCTCGGCCATGAAGGCGCCGGCATCATCCGCGAGATCGGCGCGGGCGTCAGTTCGGTGAAGCCGGGCGATCACGTCATTCCGCTCTACACGCCGGAATGCCGGCAGTGCAAAAGCTGCCTGAGTCAGAAGACCAACCTCTGCACCGCGATCCGCGCGACGCAAGGCAAGGGCGTGATGCCCGACGGCACCAGCCGCTTCTCCTACAAGGGCAAGCCGATCTACCACTATATGGGCTGCTCGACCTTCTCCAACTTCACGGTGCTGCCGGAGATCGCGGTGGCCAAGATTCGCGAGGACGCCCCCTTCGACAAGAGCTGCTACATCGGCTGCGGCGTCACCACCGGCGTGGGCGCCGTGGTCAACACCGCGAAGGTCACGCCCGGCTCGAACGTCGTCGTGTTCGGCCTCGGCGGCATCGGCCTCAACGTCATCCAGGGCGCCAAGATGGCCGGCGCCGACAAGATCATCGGCGTCGACATCAACGACTCCAAGGAGGAATGGGGCCGCCGGTTCGGCATGACCGACTTCGTCAACCCCAAGAAGATCACCGGCGACATCGTTCCGCATCTCGTCACCCTGACCGACGGCGGCGCCGACTACACCTTCGATTGCACCGGCAACACCAATGTGATGCGCCAGGCGCTGGAAGCCTGCCATCGCGGCTGGGGCACCTCGATCATCATCGGCGTTGCTGAAGCCGGCAAGGAGATCGCCACCCGTCCGTTCCAGCTCGTCACCGGCCGCAACTGGCGCGGCACCGCGTTCGGCGGCGCCCGCGGCCGCACCGACGTGCCGAAGATCGTCGACTGGTACATGAACGGAAAGATCCAGATCGATCCGATGATCACCCACACGCTCAAGCTCGAAGACATCAACAAGGGCTTCGACCTGATGCATGAAGGCAAATCGATTCGTTCAGTCGTCGTGTTCTAGCTCAAGCGTCACCCCAAGGAGGATCGACCCATGACTGTTGCACTCCACCCCTCGATCGACAACGGCCTCAAACAGGGCAGCGGGCATTTTGCCGGCGGCACGCTCGCCTGCAAATGCAAGGACCATCAGGTCAAGGTCGGCATCAAGGGCGACGTCGCTCACAACCACGCCTGCGGCTGCACCAAATGCTGGAAGCCGCAGGGCGCGACCTTCTCGGTCGTTGCCGTGGTGCCGCGCCAGAACCTCACCGTGCTCGAGAACGGCGACAAGCTCCAGATCGTCGACGCCTCGGCGGTGATCCAGCGGCACGCCTGCAAGGCCTGCGGCACCCACATGTTCGGCCGCATCGAGAACAAGAACCACCCGTTCTACGGTCTCGATTTCATCCATCCGGAACTGTTCCAGGAGCAGGGCTCGCAGGCACCGCAATTCGCAGCCTTCGTCTCCTCGGTGATCGAATCCGGCGTCAAGCCCGAGCAGATGGCCGGCATCCGGTCGCGACTGAAAGAAATCGGCCTCGAGCCCTATGACTGCCTGTCGCCGGCGCTGATGGATGCGATCGCGACCCACGTGGCGAAGGCCAAGGCCGCCTGAGCGAGATTGTCAGACGACTGCCGGTCCGCTCGCTGGTTCGCCGGCGAGCGGGACGGGTACGGCCTGGAATGATCGCGGCCTGTTGCCGCTTGTGCACGTTGCGTATGCGAGCGCGTTCCGCTCCCTCGGTCCTGGTCTCTGAATGACTGCGCAAGGCCGCCCTCTTCCTGCTTGAAGTCAGCGCGCCTTGCGATTCTCCCTCCCTC
This sequence comes from Bradyrhizobium sp. CCBAU 53338, assembly GCF_015291665.1. Classification (NCBI taxonomy): domain Bacteria; kingdom Pseudomonadati; phylum Pseudomonadota; class Alphaproteobacteria; order Hyphomicrobiales; family Nitrobacteraceae; genus Bradyrhizobium; species Bradyrhizobium sp. CCBAU 53338. The sequence goes on along the minus strand of NZ_CP030048.1, from coordinate 2,282,574 downwards.
GACTGAGGACTACTGCTTCGTCCGCGCAGTCCCTCTGGCGGACGAAGCTTTTTTCACCTCTTCGATTTTGCGACCGGCCACCGCGCAGCCTGCCGCCGCGCCCTGCTTTTGACAAACCCCGGATGCAATCTGTTCACGTCGAGTACAGCCGATCAATGACACTTGGCTGTGAACACCGATCCGGCGCGACCTCTGCTACGGTCCCGTCGTCACGATGCCGCGCGAGTTCAATCAAATAAGAACAAAACGGGAGGTATCGAGTACATCCGAACATTGCGATTCGCTTTCCAGCCTCCTGCCGGGACCTGCTCGCGCAGGACGATGGGCTGGAGTGCGGTCACGCGACCTTACGAACATTGTGCCGAGAGAGATCGGCAATGTTGAAATCAACAAGCTTATGAAGAGCGAGGGACTATCATGATCAAGGTGAAGATCAACGGCCAGGAACAGAGCTGGGACGGCGACCCGGATCTCCCGCTACTCTGGTTCCTGCGCGACGAAGCCGGGCTGACCGGCACCAAGTTCGGCTGCGGCCAGGCGCTGTGCGGCGCCTGCACCGTCATCGTCGACAAGGAGGCCGTGCGCTCCTGCATCACCTCGATCAACGACGTCGCGGGGCGCGAAGTCACCACCATCGAGGGGCTGCATCCGGATGGCGATCATCCGGTCCAGAAGGCCTGGCGCCAGGTCAACGTCCCCCAATGCGGCTTCTGCCAGGCCGGCCAGATCATGCAGGCCGCCGCGCTGCTGATGGAGAATCCCAAGCCGTCACATGACCAGATCCGCGAGGCGATGTCCGGCAACATCTGCCGCTGCGGATGCTACCAGCGCATCGAGAATGCCGTCCACCTCGCATCGACGGGAGTGTGACATGAATTTCATCGACAAACCCGGCAAGCTCCGCGGCTTCGAGAAGAATCTGAAGATCGAGAAGGTCTCGCGTCGCAGCATCCTGAAAGGGCTCGGCGTCACCGGCGGTTTCGTGCTCGCCGCTCCCGTGATGACGCGCCAGGCCTTTGCCTATGAGACCGGCGCCGGCAAGATGCCGCATGGCGTCGTGGTCGATCCGCGCGTGTTCGTCGCGGTCGCGCCCGATGGCACCGTCACCATCCTCGCCCACCGCTCCGAAATGGGCACCGGCGTACGCACCAGCCTGCCGCTGATCGTCGCCGAGGAGATGGAGGCCGACTGGTCCAAGGTCAAGGTGGAGCAGGCCCATGGCGACGAGGTCAAGTTCGGTAACCAGGACACCGACGGCTCGCGCAGCACGCGGCACTATTTGATCCCGATGCGACAGATCGGCGCCTCCGCCCGCACCATGCTGGAACAGGCTGCGGCGAAGCGCTGGGGCGTGCCGGCGACCGAGGTGAAAGCGGTCAATCACGAGGTCCTCCACGGCGCCAGCGGACGCAAGCTCGGCTTCGGCGAGCTCGCGGCCGACGCCGCCAAGGAATCGGTGCCCAGCATCGAAGGCCTCAAGCTGAAGGACCCCAAGGATTTCCGCTATCTCGGCAAGGGTCAGGTCGGCATCGTCGATCTCCACGACATCACCACCGGCAAGGCCCGCTACGGCGCCGATGTGCGCCTGCCCGGGATGAAATACGCCGTGATCGCGCGCCCGCCTGTTACCGGCGGCAAGCTCACCTCGTTCGATCCGGACGCGGCGCTGAAAGTGCCCGGCGTCGAGAAGGTGATGAAAGTTCAAGGCTGGCCGTGGCCGTCGAAATTCCAGCCGCTCGGCGGCGTCGCGGTGATCGCGCGCAACACCGGCGCTGCCATCAAGGGCCGCGACGCGCTGAAGCTGGTCTGGGACGACGGCGCCAACGGCAAATACGACTCGGTCGCCTATCGCAGGGATCTCAAGGAAGCCTCGCGCAAGCCGGGCCTCGTCGTGCGCCAGGAGGGCGATGCGGATGCCGCGCTCAAGACGGCCGCCAAGGTCGTTGTCGGCGAGTATTATCTGCCGCACCTCGCCCATGTCAGCATGGAGCCGCCGGTGGCGGTCGCCGACGTCAAGGGCGACAAGGCGGAGATCTGGGCGCCGGTGCAGAGCCCCGGCGGCACGCGTGAAGACGTCGCCAAGACGCTCGGTATTCCCGAGGGCAACGTCACCGTCAATGTCACGCTGCTCGGCGGCGGCTTCGGCCGCAAGTCGAAATGCGACTTTGCGCTCGAGGCCGCGCTGCTGTCGAAGGAGCTCGGCACGCCGGTGAAGGTGCAATGGACGCGCGAGGACGACCTCCATCACGACTTCCTGCACACCGTCTCGGTGGAGCGGATCGAAGCGGGCCTCGACAAGGACGGCAAGGTGATCGCCTGGCGCCATCGCAGCGTGGCGCCGACCATCGCCTCGACCTTCGCGGCGGGTGCCAAGCATGCGGCTGCGTTCGAGCTCGGCATGGGTCTCGTCGACATGCCGTTCGAGATCGCCAACATCTCCTGCGAGAACCCGGAAGCCGCTGCGTTCACCCGCATCGGCTGGTTCCGCTCGGTCTCGAACATCCCGCGCGCCTTCGCCGTACAGTCGATGGTCGGCGAGATCGCAAATGCAACCGGACGCGACCAGAAGGAGACATTGCTCGCGCTGATCGGCAGCCCCCGGATCGTCAAGCCCAACGTGAAGGACCTCTGGAACTACGGCGAGCCCTATGACAGCTACCCGATCGACACCGCGCGCCTGCGCAAAGTGGTCGAGCTGGTCGCCGAGAAGGGCGAATGGGGCCGTCAGGTGCCCAAGGGCCACGGTCTCGGCATCGCCGTCCACCGCAGCTTCGTCAGCTATATCGCGACGATCGTCGAGGTCGCCGTGGACGAGAAGGGCAAGCTGACGGTGCCGCGGGTCGACACCGCGATCGACTGCGGGACCTATGTCAACCCCGAGCGCATCGCCTCGCAGATCGAGGGCGCCGCGATCATGGGGCTGAGCCTCGCCAAATACGGCGCGGTCACCTTCAAGGACGGCAAGGTGGAGCAGAAGAATTTTGACGACTTCCAGGTCGTCAGGATCGACGAGGCACCGCTGATCACCAACGTCCATATCGTGCCGCCCGGGCCGGACACGCCGCCGAGCGGCGTCGGCGAGCCCGGCGTACCGCCCTTCGCACCCGCGCTGATGAACGCGATCTTCGCGGCGACCGGCAAGCGCATCCGCGCGCTCCCGATCGGCAAGCAATTGGAGGCTTGAGGCGGAACATCCGGCGGCCTCGCGCCGTTTCTCTTCGATCTGACAGGAGCAGATCGATGACCAACATTCCAAGGGCGCTCGCAGTCTCATTGCTGTCGAGCGCCTTTCTTTTGACCGCCGCAGCCTCTTTCGCGCAGAGCAGCAACACCACGCCGCCGACCACGGCGACGCGCCCCACCACGCCGGACCAGAGCTCGCTCCCCAACGCCGGCGCCCCGCCCGCGTCCACCACGCAGACGACCGGGCAGAGCAGCAACGATCCGAAGATTCGGGAGATGAATCAGGCGGAGAAGGACAAGGTGGATCGGCAGGGGAAGTAGGTCGGATAGCGCCTGCGCATTGATGAGCCCTCTCCCCTTGTGGGAGAGGGCAGCGACGCTGGTAACCACGACCTCACTTGGGTGAGGGGTCTGTCTCCGCGCATTCTCTCTCAATTGAATTCCAGGATAGAACCCCTCATCCGGCGCTTCGCGCCACCTTCTCCCACAAGGGGCCTGTTGCGTAATTCGCCAGTTGTGATTCCCTGCGGTTGAGCCTTTTGGGGGAATGACGATGGCGGTGAAGCAGACGGGACAGCCGAGCTTTGTAGATGCGCTGATGCCGAAGGGAGCCGGCGCCAATGCGTCGCTGGATCGGCTGGCCGGCCTGGTCAAGTGGTACCGGTTCGAGAAGCTGATCGGCCATTTGCGGGACGAGAAGGGACCCGGTCAGCCGGGGTACGCGGTGTTGGTGCTGTTTCGGGCGCTGCTGTTGCAGTCGCTCTATGGTCTTTCGGACCGCGAGCTTGAGGAAGCGCTGAGCGACCGGCTGTCGTTCAAGCGCTTCGTTGGTCTGAGCCTCGAGGATGCGACGCCCGACCATACGGTTCTGAACCGTTTCCGGAATCAACTCATCGAACAAGGCCTGCTGGAGAAGTTGTTTGGCGAGCTGGACCGCCAGCTTGAGAATGCTGGTGTCATCCTCAAGCGCGGCACGATGCTCGACGCGACCCTGATCCAGGCCGTCTCAGCTCCTCCCAAGGAGGATCGTCCATCAAACGACCCAGACGCCCGGTTCACCAAGCGACAGGGCAAGGGTGGTTCGACCTTCGGCTACAAGGCTCACATGGGTGTCGACGAGGGATCCGGTCTGATCCGCTCAGTCCTGACCACGCCCGCCAATATCAACGATACAACGCCAGCCGACGAACTGATCCGCGGCGACGAAGCCGTGGTATGGGCCGATGCGGCCTACGACACCCACGCCCGGCGGGCGCGGCTGAAAGCGGAAGGCAAGAAGCCCCGCATCGCCCGCCGTCCCAACAGGCATCACCCGGAACTGCCGCCGAGGCTCAAACGCTACAACCGTCTCATCGCACGACGACGGGCAACGGTGGAGACAACCTTTGCCACCCTCAAACGTCGGATGCGGCTCACCTGCATCCGATACGTCGGTCTCGCCAAGGCACGCGGACAAGTCCTGCTTGCCTCCATCGCGTTCAATATGAGGCGGTGGGCCACGATCGCCGCCTGACGCCCATCAAGGGCGCAAAATACAGCTTCGGCCCGACAATCGGGGCCGACAACGCCCTCTCTCCTTACGTCTCCCGCATCAAAAGGCAGTAGCGCAACAGGCCCACAAGGGGAGAAGGAAGAATCGTCTCCCATCACACGCACACAAAGTGCGGCGGACGTCGCCGTCCGCCGCACTCGCCACCCCCCTTGCTGCTCCGCCTACTTCGATCCGCCGCGGAGCTTACTTCTTCAGCGCGAACACCCAGATCACGCCGCCTTGCGGCACGTTGGACTCGATGCCGATATTGTTGGTCGCCAGCGCGTCCTGGATGCGCTGCGCGTCGACGCCCCAGCCCGACTGGATCGCGACGTATTGCGTGCCGTCGATCTCATAGGACATCGGCATGCCCATGATGCCGGAGTTGGTCTTCTGCTCCCACAACAGCTCGCCGGTCTTGGCATTGAAGGCGCGGAAGTTGCGGTCGTTGGTGCCGCCGGCGAAGACGAGATCGCCTGCGGTGGCCGTGACCGAGCCGAACATCTGCGACTTCGGAAAATTGTGCTGCCACACCTTCTTGCCGGTCGCGGGATCCCAGGCCTGGATCTCGCCGAAATGATCGGCGCCGGGTTTGGTCTTCAGGCCGATATCCTCCGGCTTGGTGCCGAGCCAGAGCTCGCCCGGCTTGAGCGGGATCTTCTCGCCGGTGAAGCCGCCGCAGAAATTCTCGTTGGCGGGCACGTAGACGAGACCGGTCTTCTGGCTGTAGGCGGCCGACGGCCAGTCCTTGCCGCCCCACAGCGACGGGCAGAACTCCACGCGCTTACCGACGACAGGTTTGTGATCGGGATCGAGGATCGGCTTGCCGTTCTCGTCGATGCCCTTCCAGACGTTGGTCGAGACGAACGGCCAGCCGGCGACGTAGTTGATCTTGGTCGGCGTACGCTCGAGCACCCAGAAGATCGCGTCGCGGCCGGGATGGACCAGGCTCTTGATGCTGCGGCCGTCACGCTGCAGGTCGATCAGCATCGGCGCGTCGACCTCGTCCCAGTCCCAGGAATCGTTCTGGTGGTACTGGTGATAGGTCTTGATCTTGCCGTTGCCGGGATCGAGCGCGATCACCGACGAGGTGTAGAGATTGTCGCCGGGATGCATTTCGCCGGGCCATGGTGCCGCATTGCCGACGCCCCAATAGATCGTCTTGGTGTCCTTGTCGTAGGTCCCGGTCATCCAGGCCGAGCCGCCGCCGTTCTTCCAGTCGTCGCCCTGCCAGGTGTCGTGGCCGGGCTCGCCTTCGCCGGGAATGGTGAAGGTGCGCCACAGCTCCTTGCCGCCCTTGGCATCGAAGGCGGCGACATAGCCGCGCACGCCGAACTCCCCGCCGGACCCGCCGACGATGACCTTGCCGTCGACGATCAGCGGCATCAGGGTCATGTACTGACCCTTCTTGTAGTCCTGCACCTTGGTGTCCCACACCACCTTGCCGGTCTTGGCGTCGAGCGCGACGACGTGGTCGTCGGTGGTGGCGAGATAGAGCTTGTCCTCCCACAGGCCGACGCCGCGGCTGGTCGGATGCAGCTGGAACAGATCGTCGGGAAGCTGTCGCTTGTAGCGCCAATATTCGTCGCCGGTCTTCGCGTTCAGCGCGATCACCTGCCCCATCGGCGTCGCCACGAACATCACGCCGTTATTGACGATCGGCGGCGCCTCGTGGCCTTCAACCACGCCCGTGGCGAATGTCCAGACCGGCGTGAGATCCTTGACGTTCGAGGTGTTGATCTGGTCGAGCGGGCTGTAGCCCTGTCCGTCATAGGTGCGCCGATAGAGCATCCAGTTGCCGGGTTCCGGATTCTCCAGGCGCTGTTGTGTAACGGGCGAATAGCTCTCGATCGGGCCGGCGATCGCCGCGGTCGAAGCAATGCATGTGAAGGCGACGAAGCCGGACAGCAGTATTTGCTTCCTGGTCGCGCATGTTTTCCTGGACGTTTTCATGGACGTTTCCCCTTTTCACACGGTTGAATTCTTGTTCTGAATTCTTGTCGTTCGTCCCGAAATCCGCCGCTGGGCGGATGCGGCCTCTCGTGACGCGGGCAGATCCCGCACCGTCCATCATCCCGGCTGCGCGCCACCTACCTTTCCGATGAATCCACCCGCGACGCTGAGCGAGCCGTCAGCGAGCGCCAGCGGCAGCGCGGCGAGCCGCCGCGGCGCCGGCCCGAACACCACCTGCGCGCCCGCGCGGGGATCGTATTCGGAGTTGTGGCACATGCACTTGAACACCTCGGTGTCGCCGACATCGCTCTTCACCCAGGCGGTGACGGGACAGCCGGCATGAGCGCAGATCGCCGAATAAGCGAGGATGCCGTCGACGGCGCGCGCTCTGGTCTGTTCGTCGAGCGAGGCGGGATCGAGCCGGATCATCAGGATCTCGTTGAGGCGCGAGCCACTGCGCACCACCGATGTCTTGGGATCCTGCGGCCAGGCATGCACCGGCGGGCCACCGAGCTTCAGATCAGCGGCCTTGATGAGCTTTCCTTCGCTGTCGCCCTCCGAGAAAACGAGAAGGTCGCCCTTCTGCGGCCGCTCGTCGGAGCCGGGCGGATCTTCGCCCGCGCGCACTGGTGCGGAACAGCCGAGACACGCGGTGGCGGCGAGCGCACCGAGCAACAGCTCGCGCCGCGTTTGCTCCGCGCTGACATCGGCTTCGGGATCCGCATTGCCATCGGATGATGAGGAGCTGCTGAATGATGTGCGCGACATGCACAGCAGCAGGCGCTGGAACTCTGCCGAAATGAAGGCGAAGAATTGGCGCCGCAGTGCATCAATATGGCTTTGCTCGCTTTGATTGAACACGACTGCACGTGTTCAAAGGCGTTTTTGCCATTTCAACGTCATGCCGCGCGATCGGCATGATGATTTTGCAGATCAGGTCGATGCTACGGGAATTGGTGCAGCGGGTTGTCGTTAGCGCGATGCAACCGAAACGCGATTCAACTGCACGTTTATCGAGCAGGCATTTTGTATTTTAGGACCTGAGCACATGGCGCGGCGACGCGATGCGACCAGCGATGGTGGCCGAGGCCATCTCGAAGCTGTCGGCGATGCGACGCGCCTTGTCGATGAAGAGCGCTGCCGCCGGCGGCGGACAGACCTCGCGCGCGGTCTGCTCGAACAGGTCGAGCCAGCGATCAAAATGGTCGCCAACCAGGCTGAGCGGCATGTGCGCCCGCATCGGCGAGCCATGGTAGCGGCCGCTCATCAGCACCACCGACGACCAGAAGCCCTTGAGCTTGGCGAGATGCTCGTCCCAATTCTGCACGATCGCAAAGATGGGTCCGAGCAGCGCGTCCTCGCGGACCCGGCCATAGAAGCGGGTCACGAGTTCCCCGATCATCTCCTCGGTGATCCCGGTGCGCTCGATCGCGTCCTGGCTCAGCAGGTTCCGCCGCGCGGCCGCCGCCTCGCGTTCGGCCTTCAGTCGATCCGACATGTCCTTTGTTTTCCGTTTCGTTGGTCCCGCGAGCCGCCCATTCGACATTATCAGGCCACTTGCGCAAGCCGTCTTTGTCGTAGCGCAATTTGCGGGATCGAGCGGCGGGCGAGCCCGCCGCCCGCGCCAAGATCAGGCGCCGTAGCTGTAAAACCCCTGCCCGGTCTTGCGGCCGAGATGGCCGGCGTCGACCATTTCCTTGAGCAAGGGGGCCGGACGGTATTTGGGGTCGTTGAAGCCCTTGTAAAAGACCTCCATCACCGACAGCATGGTGTCGAGGCCGACGAGGTCGGCGAGCGCCAGCGGCCCGATCGGATGGTTGCAGCCGAGCTTCATGCCGGCGTCGATTTCCTCGGCGGTCGCAATGCCCTCCTGGAGCGCGAAGATTGCCTCGTTGATCATCGGGCACAGGATGCGGTTGACCGCGAAGCCCGGGCTGTTCTTGGCCGTGATCGCCACCTTGCCGACGCGCTGGGCGAAATCGAGCGCCTTGGCGTGAGTGTCGTCCGAGGTCTGCAGGCCGCGGATCAGCTCCAGCAGTTGCATCACCGGAACCGGGTTGAAGAAGTGCATGCCGATGAAGCGATCGGGACGATCGGTCGCCGCGGCAAGCTTGGTGATCGAGATCGACGAGGTATTGGTCGCAAGCAGCGTGCGCGGCGACAGCGTGGCGCAGAGATCCTTCAGTATCTTGACCTTGAGCTCCTCGTTCTCCGTCGCAGCCTCGATCACGAGGTCGCAGTCGGCAAGCTTGGCGCGGTCGGTCGTGCCGGTGATGCGCTTGAGCGTCGCGTCGCGATCGGCCGCCGACATCTTCTCTTTCTTGACCAGGCGCTCGAGGCTGCCTCCGACGGTCGAGATGCCGCGGTTCACTGCCGCGTCGGAGATGTCGACCATCACGACCGACAGCCCTGCCGCGGCGCAGATTTGGGCGATGCCGTTGCCCATGGTCCCTGCTCCGATGATGCCAACGGTATTGATCATGGAATGACGTCCTTCTCGTTGAGCGGGTCCGGCCTTGAGCGGCGTGCCCGGTTTGACCTGAATTTCAAGCCGCGGCCGCCATGAGTGCTGCACCGCATCCAGGCTCTTCCTTAGCGCATCCGTGGCGAGAATAAAGTCGCCTTTGCGCCCGCAAAAGGCACGATTTTCCGGGTCTCGCGGCCTGACCGGCCCGAGTTTTGCGGCTCGTTCCGCCCTCCGGGATTGCCGAGGGCTCAGGAAGGCCTTACGGGGGTCGGCCCTCGTGCCGGGTGAGGTGAACGACACTTGCAACATTTCCGAATTCGGTAAAGAAGAATGCTTTCGCGTACGAGCCTCGACTTTCGTGGCGGCGCGGATCGCCAGGTGTTTTGCCCGTCAAGTCGGCCAAGATTCGGGTTGACGCATCGGGCCCGAGAGGCGATCGATGATCCCCGAAAACCGAAGGTGCTGTCGATGGACGCGATCATCACCCACAGTCACGGATGCGGCACGCTGCACACCGCGCTGGCCACGACCCGGAATGCCGGTATCGAGCCGCAGGCGGTTGAACATTTGCATCAGGCCGGATGAACGACTTCGCACGCTCCATCGCTGCCGCGTTCACGCTGATCGGCGAGGCCGATCCCGAACTGCTCGGCATCGTCGCGCTGTCGGTGCGCGTCAGCCTGACGGCCGGCATCGTCGCGCTGCTGATCGGCGCCCCGTTCGGCGCCCTGCTCGCCATCACCCGCTTTCGCGGGCGGCAGGTCATCATCGTGCTGACCAACGCGCTGCTCGGGCTGCCGCCGGTCGTGGTCGGGCTTGCGCTTTATCTCCAGCTGTCGCGCTCGGGCCCGCTCGGCGCGGCCGGGTTGCTGTTCACGCCGGCGGCGATGGTGATCGCGCAGACGCTGCTGGCGACGCCGATCGTGGTCGCGCTGGTACACAGGCCGGCGAGCCTGTTGTGGGCCGAATATGGCGACCTCGCCCGGATCGACGGACTGTCGACATTGCGGAGCATCGGCCTGTTGTTCGCGCTCGGCCGCACCTCGCTGCTGACGGCCTTCCTTGCCGCGTTCGGGCGCGCCATCGCCGAGGTCGGCGCCATCATCATCGTCGGCGGCAACATCCGCGGCTTTACCCGCACGATGACGACCGCCATCGCGCTGGAGACCAGCAAGGGAGACCTGCCGCTGGCGCTCGGACTCGGGCTGATCCTGCTCGCGCTCAGCGTCGCCGTCTCGACCGTCGCCTTCCTGCTAGTGGGACGCGTTGGGGAAAAATAGCTGGTCGCCGCCGACCTTGTAGCCGGCGATCGCATCCTGCCCCTTTGGCGAGATCAGCCAATCGATGAAAGCCTGCCCGTCCTTCGCCTTCACATTGGGATGCTTGTCCGGATTGACCAGCATGACGCCGTATTGGTTGAACAGCCGCTTGTCGCCCTCTGTCAGGATCACAAGCTCGCCCCGGTTCTTGAACGACAGCCAGGTGCCGCGGTCGGACAACAAATACGCTGATGACGACGACGCCATGTTCAGCGCCGGGCCCATGCCCTGGCCGATCTCGCGATACCAGCTGGCCTTGCCAGCGGCGGGATCGATACCAGCCTCCTTCCACAATCTCAGCTCGGCAGAATGCGTGCCGGACTTGTCGCCGCGCGAGATGAATGGCGCCTTCGCCGCCGAGATCTTGCGCAAGGCATCAGCGACGTCCTTGTCGCCGGCGATTTTCGCGGGGTCGCTCTTCGGCCCGACGATGATGAAATCGTTGTACATGACGTCGAAGCGCTTCACGCCCTGCCCTTCGGACATGAACTTGTCCTCGGCCGGCCTGTCATGGACGAACACCACGTCGGCATCGCCGCGCCGTCCGATGTCGAGCGCCTGGCCGGTGCCGACGGCGACGACCTTCACCTCGATGCCCTCGGCCTTCGAGAACAGCGGCAGCAGATAGCCGAACAGGCCGGACTGCTCGGTCGACGTCGTCGAGGCCACCGTGATGCTGCGGTCCTGCGCATGAGCATATGCCGACCAGATCAGAATCGCTGTGATGGCGGCAAGCTTCTTCATTGCGTCGTCCTCATTCCCCGGGGGCTTCAAAATAGGCGGCGAACATGACGCTGGAAAGCCCGACGTTTGGTGCAGCAGTTTACGGGGCGCAGTCGCGTTGGCGGCGGCGTCACGACGATCGCAGCTTCTCGACGATGACCGAGATCTCCTCGAGCAGCGCCCCCGCAGCAGCGCATCGTGATGCCGCTTGTTCCGACGCATCAACCCGACCACGACGAGGATCCGCCCATACCGATGCCTTTCGAATGAACGCCGCGGCGCGCCGGGCTGTGCAGATGTTCTGCAATTGGTCCCGCCTCAATTGACAGGAGTGTGAGGGCCGGGGCAGTTTTTCACATTGCTGGCGAATCAGCGATTGCCCGCGGCCCCGAGTACCTCTTGGACAATTCCCAGTGCTTTCGAGACTGATATCGTTGCTGAGCCGCATTCCCGCGGTGAAATGGGCATTCAACCGGCTTCGGCCCCTGCCGCACAGCGGCAGCATCGAGGTGGCGCAGATCGCTGCGGATCAGCAGGCCACGGCCACGAGCGATATCAGCGTCCGCGACGAGTCCTCCCTGGATACGCCGGCAGAGGTCGAACCCGTCGTTGTCGACGAAATATCAGTCCCCTCGGTCGAGGTCGCGAGCGACCTGGTTGATCCGCCTGAAGTCGACCCGACTGCGAAACTTTCGGCAGATGCTGAACCCGAGGTCGTCAACGAGGCACCGGCGTCGTTTGTCGAGGCCGAGGCCATGGAGGAGGCTCCGGTCTGTTCTGTTGAAGAGGTCAAGCCTGCGATCGCGGAGCAAATCTTCGCCGCGGCTGCCGAGACGCAGGCAACACCGGACGAGACCTCCGGGGCCGTCGTCGACGACGAACCCGTCTCCGCGATTTTCGTGGAAGCCGAACCAGTCGTAATCGACGAGATGCCCGTCGTCGAAATCAACGCTGAGATCACTGCATCTGTCGTCATCGAGGCCAGCGTCAAGAGCGAGCCCGCCCCGAGCGTCGCCGCGGAGATCGAGCCCGACGTCGTCAACGATCTTCCGCCCGTCGCGGCCGTCGTCGCCGAGGAGACGACGATCCACGCGCCGGTCGTGGCCGCGCATGTCGAGACGGAGCCGTCTTCCGCTCCGAGGAGCCCGAGTGCACCAAAGGCTCGCGCAAAAATCGTCGAGCCCGCCGATCGCGTCGCGCTGATCCGGCAACGCTGGGCGGAGACCGGCGTCAGGATGTGGAATCCGCGGCTGCACGGCACGGGTGAAGCCACGCTGAACATCCAGGGCCGCATCGGGCTGCTGCCGCCCGAGCCCGGCGAGACCATGCCGCGCTACGACAAGCTCGAATTCAAGCTGCTCGGCGGCCAGATCGTCTGCGAAGGCGTGATCGTCGAGGCACCGGCGCATGCGGGCCAGCGCAGCTTTACCCGCCTGGCCGAACCGCGCGGCGCCGATCGCACGCGCGAGCCGGTGCGGGAACGCCGGGCCGCCCTCGCCTGATCCTTTTCTCGCTGCGATGACGCGACGCCATGTGCGCCACCGCCGGGGCGACCATCGGCGGGCGCTGAACATCGCGCGCCGCCTCACCGCCATGCTCAAACCGGACAGCGACCGTTATTCCGCGCATGACGCGGAATTTTTCCAACACGTGGCGGTTGCTGCCGCCTCGCGCAACATCTAGCCTCCCGGTCGATCCGCGCGGAGCCGCGGTCGCAACGACAACAACATCAGGGAGCACAATCCATGAGAAGGCTCACGGCCGCGCTGTGTGCGCTGGCGCTATTCGCACCCGCGGCGCAGGCGCAGACCATCAAGGACTTCCTGGCAGTGGTCATGAAGAAATGGACCGCGCCGTTCGACCCGTTCCGCCTCATCGACAACATCTATTATGTCGGCACCGACGGCATCGCCGTCTACGTCATCAAGACATCGCAGGGCCTGATCCTGATGGACACGGCGATGCCGCAGTCGACCGGCATGATCAAGGACAACATCGCCAAGCTCGGCTTCAAGGTCGCCGACATCAAGTACATCCTCAACACCCACGCCCATCTCGACCACACCGGCGGCTTCGCCGAGATCAAGCAGGACAGCGGCGCGCAACTCATAGCCGGCGAGCGCGACAAGCCGCTGCTCGAAGGCGGCTATTATCCGGGCGACGAGAAGAACGCCGATCTCGGCTTTCCTCCGGTCAAGGTCGATCGCACGGTCAAGGAAGGCGACAAGGTCACGCTCGGCGACACCACGCTGACGGCGCACGCTACGCCAGGCCATTCGCCGGGCTGCACCAGTTGGGAGATGACGGTGAAGGACGGCGGCCAGGACCGCGAAGTGCTGTTCTTCTGCAGCGGCACCGTGGCGCTGAACCGGCTGGTCGGACAGCCGACCTATCCCGGCATCGTCGACGACTACCGCGCGACCTTCGCCAAGGCCAAGGCGATGAAGATCGACGTGCTGCTCGGGCCGCATCCCGAGGTCTATGGCATGCAGGCCAAGCGCGCGCAGCAGATCAAGAGCGAGACGCCCAATCCGTTCGTCAAGCCGGGCGAGCTTGTGGCTTACGCCACCGGCTTGTCGGAGGATTTCGACAAGGCGCTCGCGAAGCAGACGGCCGCGCTGCAGGGCGCGAAGTAAAGAGCGACACGCGCGGCGGTCGTCAGCGATGACCGCCGCGACGTCAGGCAGCACCACGCGATCGAGATCGCTATGGTTAGCAGAACGTAGCCGCGATCGGTTCTGAACGATACGTCATGCGAGAAAACGGCTCGCTACCGCCCAACGTCCTTAACAGCCCCTCACCAATGCACGCGGCCGGCAAACCCAGCGGTCGCTTACAATCATGACATGTGTTCCCAGGCGGGAACCATCTAACGCGCTCTTTACTCCCGCCATGCAAGATCGCCTTCGTTTGAAGGGATTTGGGGCCCGTATCGCAATGCCTGCGGTTGATTTGAAAGATTCCTGCGCCGCCTTGATGCGGTTGTTCCGCGTGCCCCGGGATCCGGATCTGTTGCGCGCGCAATTCGACGCCTTCTCCAAGCAGATCCCGCTGCTCTACTTCATCCTGATCAGCAACACGCTCGCGGTCGCCTACACCTATGTGAACGTCGCGCCGGACTGGCTGACGATGATCGTCCCGAGCGTGCTGACGTTGCTCGCGGCGCTTCGCACGTTCTGGTGGCTGCGCCAACGCGGTCTCGTCCGCAGCGATGCCGACATCCTGCGCAATCTGCGCGCCACCAACTGGATGACGCTGCCGATCGGCGCCGGCTTCACCGCCTGGTCGTTCGCGCTCTATCCCTACGGCGATCCCTTCGCCAAGAGCCAGGTCGCGTTCTACATGGCCGTGACCGTGATCGGCTGCATCTTCTCGCTGATGCATCTGCGTTCGGCGGCGCTGATCGTGACCCTGGTCGTCGACGTGCCCTACGTGCTGTTCTTCTGGGCCACCGGCGAGCCGACGCTGAAGGCGATCGCGGTCAACAATCTGCTGGTCTCCGGCGCGATGGTGACGGTGCTGTTCATCTATTATCGCGACTTCGCCGATCTCGTCGCCAGCCGCAAATCGCTGTTGGCGCAGCAGGCGGCGACGCAGGCGCTCTCGGACGAAAACTTCCGCCTCGCCAATCTGGATTCCCTGACCGAGCTGCCGAACCGCCGCCGCTTCTTCGCCGAGCTGTCGAGCGCCTTCAACAATGCCGAGATCAGGCGCGCTCGCGTCGCCGTCGGCATCATCGATCTCGACGGCTTCAAGCCGATCAACGACAATTACGGACACTCGGTCGGCGACCGCGTATTGATCGAAGCCGGCCGACGCATCCGCGAGGTCTGCGAGGGCTTTTGGCCGCAGCGGGTGGAGTTCGCGCGCCTCGGTGGTGACGAATTCGGCCTCGTCGTGTGCGGCGACCCCGAGGACGCCGACCTGGCGCGTCTCGGCGAGCGCATCGGCGAGCAAGTCAAGCTGCCCTACCAGCTCGACACCGCCCACACGGGCCTGTCATGCTCGATCGGCTTTGCGCTCTATCCGCGCTCGGCGACGACGGCGGAAGCGCTCTATGAATGCGCCGACTATTCGCTCTACCACGCCAAGCGCCATCTGCGCGGCCGCACCGTGATCTTCTCGAGTGAGCTGGAAGCGGAGATCCGCAGCCGCGGCGTGATCGAGACCTTGCTGCGCACCGCCGATTTCGACACCGAGTTGGAGCTGGTGTTCCAGCCGATCATCGATTCCATGAACGAGCACACCGTCGGCTTCGAGGCGCTGGCACGCTGGCAAAGCCCTCGCCTCGGCTGGGTCTCTCCGGCCGATTTCATCCCGGCCGCCGAGCGCATCGGTCTGATCCGTCCGCTGACGCAGGCGCTGCTGGTGCGCGCGCTTGCCGCGGCAAAGACCTGGCCGGACCACACCCGCCTGTCGTTCAATCTCTCGGCCCACGACATCTGCTCGCCCGACGGCATCCTGCCGCTGATCACCATCATCGAGAAGAGCGGCGTGACACCGCGCCGGCTCGACTTCGAGATCACCGAGACTGCCGTCACCTTCGACTTCGCGCGCGCGCAGCAATCGATCGCCGCGCTGAAGGCCATGGGCTGCGGCATTTCGCTGGACGATTTCGGCACCGGCTATTCGTCGCTGAGCCATGTGCACCGTCTGCCGCTGGACAAGCTAAAGATCGACCGCAGCTTCGTCGCCGACATCAACGAGAACCCCGTGAGCCACAAGATCATCAAGTCGCTCACGGGCCTCTGCGACGACATGGAGATCTCCTGCGTCGTCGAGGGCGTCGAGACCCGCGCCCAGCTCGATACCCTGCGCCGTCTCGGCTGCGACTTCCTGCAGGGCTACTACTTCGCAAAGCCGATGCCTGGCGCGGCGATCGCGGACCATCTCGCCAGGGACCGCGCGCGGCTCGACGCCGCCCAGGGCGCCAAGGACGTGGCCTGAGGCAGCGCTACTTCGCAAGGCTCGGCAGATCGAGCCCCTTCTCGCGGGCGCAGTCGATCGCGATCTCATAGCCGGCGTCGGCATGGCGCATGACGCCGGAGGCCGGGTCGTTCCAGAGCACGCGCTCGATGCGCCTGGCGGCTTCCGGCGTGCCGTCGGCGACGATCACCATGCCGGCGTGCTGGGAATAGCCGATGCCGACGCCGCCGCCATGATGCAGCGACACCCAGGTCGCACCGCTGGCGCAGTTGAGCAGTGCGTTGAGCAAGGGCCAGTCGGACACGGCATCCGAGCCGTCCTTCATCGCCTCGGTCTCCCGGTTGGGGCTCGCCACCGAGCCGCTGTCGAGATGATCGCGGCCGATCACGACAGGCGCCTTCAACTCGCCGCGCGCGACCATTTCGTTGAAGGCAAGGCCGAGGCGATGGCGATCGCCGAGGCCGACCCAGCAGATCCGCGCCGGCAGCCCCTGGAACTTGATGCGCTCCCTGGCCATGTCGAGCCAGTTATGCAGGTGCTTGTCGTCAGGCATCAGCTCCTTGACCTTGGCGTCGGTCTTGAAGATGTCCTCGGGTTCTCCCGACAGCGCCGCCCAGCGGAACGGTCCGACGCCGCGGCAGAACAGCGGGCGGATATAGGCGGGCACGAAGCCCGGGAAACCGAAGGCATTCTTCAGGCCCATGTCCTGCGCCATCTGGCGGATGTTGTTGCCATAGTCGAGCGTCGGGATGCCCTGCGCATGGAAATCCAGCATGGCCTGGACGTGCTCGACCATCGAGGTCTTCGCGGCGCGCTCGACCGCCTTCGGATCGGAGGCGCGCTTTGATTCCCAATCGGCGAGCGTCCAGCCCTTCGGCAAATAGCCGTTGATGGGATCGTGCGCGCTGGTCTGGTCGGTGACGATATCGGGCTTGACGCCGCGGCGCACGAGCTCCGGGAAAATCTCCGCGGCGTTGCCGAGCAGGCCGACGGAAACTGCTTTCTTCGTCTTCGTCGACTCGGCCATGATCGCGAGCGCTTCGTCGAGCGTCGCAGCCTGGCGATCGAGATAGCCGGTGCGCAGGCGCATCTCGATGCGGCTCGGCTGGCATTCGACCGCGAGCATCGACGCGCCCGCCATGGTCGCCGCCAGCGGCTGCGCGCCGCCCATGCCGCCAAGGCCGGCGGTGAGGATCCATTTGCCGGCAAGGCTGCCGCGATAATGGCGGCGGCCGACCTCCACGAAGGTCTCATAGGTGCCCTGCACGATGCCCTGGCTGCCGATGTAGATCCACGAGCCCGCCGTCATCTGGCCGTACATCATCAGGCCCTGGCGATCGAGCTCGTTGAAATGATCGAGCGTCGCCCAGTGCGGCACGATGTTGGAATTTGCGATCAACACGCGCGGCGCATCCGCGTGGGTACGGAAGATGCCGACCGGCTTGCCGGACTGCACCAGCAGGGTCTGGTCGTTCTCGAGCTTGCGCAACGCGTTGGTAATCCGGTCAAAGCTCTCCCAGTCGCGCGCGGCGCGGCCGATGCCGCCATAGACGACGAGCTCGCTCGGGCGCTCGGCGACATCTGGGTCGAGGTTGTTCATGAGCATGCGCAGCGGCGCCTCCGTCAGCCAGCTCTTGGCGCTGATGTCGCTGCCGCGGGGGGCGCGGATGGTGCGGTCATTGTCCAGTCGGCGGTTCATGCGGACCTCTTCAGCTCAGCCTCGGAAACGGATCGGATGAAAGCGTGGCGAGCGCCGCGGCCGGCAGCGCATCGGCTTCGATCAGCGCGGCGGCCTTGGCAAGATCGCCGGCCATGTAGCGGTCGGCGCCCAGCGCAGGAACCTGCTCGCGCAATGCCGCGATGACGGCGGCGAGCGGCGCGCTGGTCGCATGCGGCGCGCGCAGCGTGATGCCTTGCGCGGCGACCAGAAACTCGATGCCGAGGATGGAAGCCAGATTGTCGGCCATGTCGGACAGCCGACGCGCGGCATGCGCGGCCATCGAGACGTGGTCTTCCTGGTTGGCGCTGGTCGGCGTCGAATCGATCGAGCAGGCTGCCGCGCGCTGCTTATTCTCGGCATAGAGCGCAGCCGCCGTCACTTCGGCGATCATGAAGCCGGAATTGATGCCTGGATCCGGCGTCAGGAACGGCGGCAGGCCGAAATTGAGCGCGGGGTCGACCAGCGTCGCGATGCGCCGCTCGCTGATCGCGCCGATCTCCGACAGCGCAAGCGCGATCGTATCGGCGGCAAAGGCCACCGGCTCGGCGTGAAAATTTCCGCCGGAGACGATCTCGCCGGTCTCGACCAGCACGAGAGGATTGTCGGTGACGGCATTGGCCTCGATGATCAAGGTGCGCGCGGCCTGCGTGATCAGGTCGAGCGCGGCGCCTGCGACCTGCGGCTGACAGCGCAGGCAATAGGGATCCTGCACACGCTCGTCGCCTTCGAGATGCGACAGGCGAATGTCGCTGCCATCGAGCAGCGCCATCAGCGTTGCAGCCGCGGCGATCTGGCCGGGATGACCGCGCAGCGCCTGGATTTCGGAACGGAATGGAGCAGTCGAAGCCATCGCCGCATCGACCGACAAGGCGCCGGTAACCAGCGCGGCGCGGGCGAGACGAAATGCGCGCAGGACGCCAGAGATGGCGTAAGCCGTAGAGAACTGGGTGCCGTTGATCAGCGCCAGGCCCTCCTTGGGGCCCAGCGTCAGCGGCGCAAGGCCGGCGGCGACGAGCGCCTCTTGGCCCGACACGGTCTTGCCATCGACGATGGCCTGCCCCTCGCCGATCATCACTGCGGTCATGTGCGCGAGCGGCGCGAGATCGCCGGAGGCACCGACCGAGCCTTGCTGCGGCACCAGCGGATACACGCGATGCGCCAGCATGGCCTGCAACTGCTCGATCACTTCGCGGCGAACGCCGGAGGCGCCTCGCCCGAGCGAAACGATCTTCAGCGCCATCATCAGCCGCACGATCGGCTCCGGCGTGACCTGGCCGACGCCGCAGCAATGCGAGACGATGAGATTGCGCTGGAGCAGCGCGGTCTGATCGGGCGGAATGCGCTTCGACGCCAGCTTTCCAAAACCGGTGTTGATGCCATAGACCGGAGCTGCGGCAAGCGCGGCGTTCGCGACGATTGCCGCCGCCGCCTCGACGCGCGGCCAGAAGGAGGGATCGAGCTCGACGCGAGCGCCGCCGAGCACGCGTGCGAGATCATCGAGGCTCACCATGCCCTTGACGACGACCGCGGCGCCCGACTCCGTCACTGGCCCCTCCAGACACGACGATGCAGCGGATTGAAGCCGATGCGATAGACGAGCTCGGCGGGACGCTCGATGTCCCATATCGCGAGGTCGCACCATTTGCCGGCTTCCAGCGTACCCGTCTCATCGAGCACGCCGAGCGCCCGCGCGCCTTCGCGGGTGATGCCGGTGAGACATTCGGCGACTGTCATCCGGAACAGCGTCGCGCCCATGTTCACGGCGAGCAGCAGCGAGGTCAGCGGCGAGCTGCCGGGATTACAGTCGGTCGCAAGCGCCATGTGAACGCCGAGCTTGCGAAACACCTCGACGGGCGGCTTCTGTGTCTCGCGGATGAAGTAGAAGGCGCCGGGCAGCAGCACGGCGACGGTGCCGGCCCTGGCCATCGCGGCCGCACCGGCCTCATCGGTATGTTCGAGATGGTCGGCCGAGAGCGCGGAATATTTCGCAGCCAGCGCAGCACCACCGAGATTCGAGAGCTGGTCGGCATGCAACTTCACGGGCAGACCAAGCCCCTTCGCCGTCTCGAACACCCGGACGGTCTGTTCAGCCGAAAATGCAATGCCTTCCATGAAGGCATCGACAGCGTCCGCAAGACCCGATTTCGCGACGTGAGGCAGCATCTCCTTGCAGACGAGGTCGATGTACCGATCCTTGTCGCCATCGGCCTCGACCGGCAGCGCGTGCGCGCCGAGAAAGGAGCTGCGGATTGCAACTTTCCGCTGACGGCCAAGGCTGCGCGCAGCGGAAAGCTGGCGCATCTCGGTCGCGGTATCGAGACCATAGCCGGACTTGATCTCGACTGTCGTTGCGCCCTCTCCGATCAACGCATCCAGCCGCTGCAGCGCGCTCGCGACCAGCTCGGCCTCACTCGCCTTGCGGGTCGCAGCCACGGTCGAGACGATGCCGCCGCCGGCGCGCGCGATCTCCTCGTAGCTCGCGCCCTTCAGGCGCAGCTCGAATTCATGGGCGCGATTGCCGCCGTAGACGAGATGAGTGTGGCAATCGACGAGGCCTGGCGTGATCCAGCGCCCCTCGCAATCGATCCGCTGAATCGCGTCCGCATCGATAGGAAAGTCTGCCGCCGCGCCGGCATAGACGATGTGGCCGCCACGGATGGCGATGACGCCATGCTCGATCTCGCCCAGATCGGGATGGTCGGCCCGCATCGTGGCGAGCCGGGCGTTGTGCCAGATCCGGTCGAAACGTTCTGCCATGCGCTGGTCCCTTCAGCCGGGATGCTTGACTTATATGTCTAGACATATAATCGTAAGACCGTTCTGTCCAGCCGGCGTGTCACCATGTCCCGACTGCATTTCGCTTCCGCGCTCCTGCCCTCGGGCTGGGCCAATGACGTGCAAGTGGTGATCACCGCCGGCGCGATCGCCGAGGTGACGCCGGGTGCAGCGCCCATCGCCGGCGATGAGCGCCACGCCATCGCACTTCCGGGACTTGCGAGCCTGCATAGTCACGCCTTCCAGCGCGGCCTGGCGGGGCTTGCCGAGATGCGCGGCGATTCCACCGATACTTTTTGGACCTGGCGCGAGACCATGTACCGCTTCGCGCTGGCGATGACGCCAGACGATATCGCTGCCGTTGCAACGCTGCTGTATGTCGAAATGCTGGAGCGGGGTTTTACCCGCGTCGGCGAATTCCACTATCTGCACCACGATCGCGACGGCTCGCCTTACGCCGATCCCGCCGAGATGGCCGCGCGCATCGCCCAGGCTGCCGAAGCTTCCTGTATCGGCCTGACGCTGCTGCCGAGCTTTTATGCGCACGGGTCCTTTGGCGGCGCGGCGCTGCATGACGGCCAACGCCGCTTCATCAACTCGGTCGATCAGTTCGCCAAGCTGATGGCCGCCTCGCGCAAGGCGATCGCAAACTTGCCGCACGCCAATATCGGCATCGCGCCGCACAGCCTGCGCGCGGTGGCGCCGGACGAACTCGCGGCGATCCTCCCGCTTGCCGAGGTCGGTCCGGTGCATATTCATGCTGCCGAGCAGGTGAAGGAAGTCGAGGATTGCCTCGCCTGGTCCGGACGACGGCCGGTGCAATGGCTGCTGGAACATGCGCCCGTCGATCAACGCTGGTGCCTCATCCACGCGACGCATATGACGGACCAGGAAGTCGGCGCATTCGCCAAGACCGGCGCGATCGCAGGCCTGTGTCCGGTCACCGAAGCGAGCCTCGGCGACGGCATCTTTCCGGCGCGGGAATTTCTCGACGCGGGCGGTTCGTACGGTGTCGGCACCGATTCCAACGTGCTGGTCGGCGTCGCTGACGAGTTGCGCCAGCTCGAATACGGCCAGCGGCTGAAGCACCGCGCACGCAACGTGCTCTCGAGCGGAGCCGGCCGTTCGACCGGCCGCACACTGTTCGACGATGCCCATGCGGGCGGCGCGCGGGCGCTGGCTCAGCCGACAATCGGCCTTGCTCCGGGCGCGCGCGCCGATATCGTCACGCTCGACGCCGCGCATCCCTCGCTGGCCGGACGCGCGGGCGACGCGGTCATCGATGGCTGGATCTTTGCGGCCGGCATCGGCGCGATCGATTGCGTCTGGGCCGGCGGCAACAAGGTCGTCGAGAACGGTCAGCACAAACTGCGCCAGGCTGCGCGCGAGCGCTTCGGCACGGCGATCCGGAGGCTCGTCGCATGAGCCTTGCCACCGATGCAGCCGACAAGCCGACGCTCTACAAGCGCATCCGCGCCGATATCGAAAAGCGCATCCTGACCGGCGAATGGCCGCCGGGCCATCGCATTCCCTTCGAGCACGAGCTGGTCGCGCGCTATGGCTGCTCGCGCATGACGGTGAACAAGGCACTGTCGGAACTCGCGCAGGCCGATCTGATCGAACGACGACGACGCGCCGGCTCCTTCGTGCGCCGGCCGCAGCATCAATCGGCCGTGCTCAAGATTGCGGACATCCGAGCCGAGATCACTGCGCTAGGGCGCAGCTATGGCTACGAGTTGATCAGCCGCAAGCTGCGCGCCGCGACCACGGCCGACCGCGAACGTCTCGGCGTCAAGAAGGCCAGCAAGGTGGTCGCGATCTCCTGCCGTCATAGCGCCGACAAGGTTCCATTTGCAGTTGAAGACCGGCTGATCGATCTGTCGTCGGTGCCATCTGCTGCGACCGCGGATTTCTCCCGCGAGCCGCCCGGCTCATGGCTGCTTCACCATGTCCCATGGACAGAAGCCGAGCATACGATCAGCGCCATTGTTGCGGATGATCGCACGGCGGAAGCGCTCGACATCGCCGTCGGCGCGCCCTGCCTCGTGATCGACCGCTATACCTGGCGCAGCGCGCGCACGATCACCGCGGTGCGCCTGCTCTATCCCGGCGACTCTCACCGCCTCGTCGCGCGATTCAAGGGAGGTTGAGAGAGCAACGTCGGCACAAATCGTGCAACGTTTCCACAAACGGTCCCCTATGGACCGGCAGAGATCAACAAGACGTCAATCCATCCGGGCAAGAGGACGACAATCATGCGTAGTTCGACAATTTTTGCGACAATCATTGCTCTTACGGCCGCCACTCCCGCGCTCGCGGACGACGTCAAGGTCGGCATCGGCATCTCCGGATGGACCGGCTTCGCACCGCTGACGCTGGCGAAGGAAGCCGGCATCTTCAAGAAGAACGGCCTCGACGTCACCATCAAGAAGATCCCGCAGAAAGACCGCCATCTCGCCATCGCCTCCGGCGACGTACAGTGTGCGGCAACCACGGTCGAAACCTGGATCTCCTGGAACGCCAACGGCGTCGCCACCAAGCAGATCTTCCAGCTCGACAAGAGCTATGGCGCCGATGGCATGGCCGTGCGCAATGACGTCACCTCGATCAAGGAGCTGAAGGGCAAGACCGTCGCCGCCTCTGCGCCCGGCACCTCGCCCTATTTTGCGCTGGCCTGGATGCTGAAGAAGAACGGCCTCACCGTGAAGGACGTCACCGTCGTCAACCTCGAGCCGGCCGCCGCCGCGCAGGCCTTCGTCTCCGGCCAGAACGATGCCGCGATGACCTACGAGCCATACCTGTCGACCGTGCGGGCCGCACCGGACAAGGGCAAGATCATCGCGACCACGCTGGACTATCCGATCGTGATGGACACGTTCGGCTGCACGCCGAAGTTCCTGAGCGAGAATCCGAAGGCGGCGCAGGCGCTGGCCAACAGCTACTTCGAATCGCTCGACATGATCGCCAAGGACCAGGCCAAATCCTACGAGATCATGGGCGCCGACGTGAAGCAGACCGGCGCGCAGTTCGGCAACTCGGCAAAGTATCTGCGCTGGCAGGACAAGGCCGCGAACCAGAAGTTCTTTGCAGGCGACTTCCTCGCCTTCAACAAGGATGCCGCCGAGCTTCTGCTCGAGATCGGCATCATCAAATCAGCGCCGAAGGTCGAGGACCTCTACGACGCCAGCTTCATCAAGTAAGCCCTGACATGCTCCGGTCCCGCCACAGGGTGGGACCGGAGCATGATCGACCATTCGGATCAACACTCGATGCGTCCCCTGGATTCCGTGACATCGAAGCAGCGCGTGGCCTATGGCCTTGCGTTCTTCGTGCTGTTCGTCGCTCTCTGGTCCTGGGCGACCTTCGGCGGCCATGTGTCAAAGACCTTCCTCGCCAACCCGCTGACCATGGTCCAGGAAGGCTACGACCTCCTGGCCAAGCAAGGTTTTGTGTTCGACATCGGCATGACGATCTGGCGCGTCGTCGGCGGCTTTGCGCTGGCAGCGATCATCGCGGTGCCACTCGGCGTGCTGATGGGCGCCTACAAGCCGATCGAAGCGTTCCTCGAACCGTTCGTCTCCTTTGCGCGCTATTTGCCCGCCTCCGCGTTCATCCCACTGCTGATCCTGTGGGCCGGCATCGGTGAATTGCAGAAGCTGCTCGTCATCTTCATCGGCTCGGTATTCCAGGTCATCCTGATGGTCGCCGTCACCGTCGGGGCGACGCGGCGCGATCTGGTGGAAGCCGCCTATACGCTCGGGGCCAGCGATCGCGGCATCATCCGCCGCGTGCTGCTGCCTTCCTCCGCGCCCGAGATTGCCGAGATCCTGCGGCTGGTGCTGGGCTGGGCCTGGACCTACGTCATCGTCGCCGAACTGATCGGCTCGTCCTCGGGCATCGGCCACATGATCACCGACAGCCAGGCATTGCTGAACACCGGCCAGATCATCTTCGGCATCATCGTGATCGGACTGATCGGCCTGCTCTCGGACTTCATGTTCAAGGCGTTCAACGCCTGGCTGTTTCCGTGGAGGCTCGCATGACCGCCCTCAGGATCGAACAGGTCTCGCGAACCTTTCCCGCGCGCCATGGCAACGCGCCGACCAGGGCGCTGGAGCCGACCGACCTCAGCATTGGCAACAACGACTTCGTCACCATCCTCGGCCCGTCCGGCTGCGGCAAATCCACCCTGCTGCGCATCGTCGCCGGCCTCGACCGTCCGACTAGCGGGCGCGTCACCCTCGACGGACGCGAGGTCACCGGCCCGGGCGCCGATCGCGGCATGGTGTTCCAATCCTACACGCTGTTTCCCTGGCTCACGGTGCGCGAGAACATCGCCTTCGGGCTCCGCGAACGCGGTGTGCCGGAAGGCGAGCGCAACAAGCTCGCCGACGCCTTCATCCGCAAGGTCGGGCTTGCAGGCTTCGAGAACCACTGGCCGAAGCAACTCTCGGGCGGCATGCAGCAACGCACCGCGATTGCGCGTGCGCTTGCCAATGACCCCAAAATCCTGCTGCTCGACGAACCATTCGGCGCGCTCGACAACCAGACCCGCGCCCTGATGCAGGAAATGCTGTTGGGAATCTGGGAGCGCGACCAGAAGACCGTGCTGTTCGTCACCCACGATATCGAGGAAGCGATCTTCCTCGGTAGCCGCGTCATCGTCATGAGCGCACGCCCCGGCCGCATCAAGGCCGAGATCGCGGTGGACCTGCCGCATCCGCGCTCCTACAAGATCAAGACCACGCCCGAATTCGTCCAGCTCAAGGAACGGCTGGTCGAGGAAATCCGCACCGAGGCGCTGAAGGTTGCCGAACATGCCTGACACCAAACCGCACGCCAATGGCGAACGCGTCCTCGCCGATCTCAATGCGCTCCGTGCGCTGGGTGCGTACAAGACAGGGGTGCACAAGCCGACCTTTTCCGAGCCACACAAGCAGTCGCTGGACTGGCTGGTGCGAAAGCTGCCCGAGGCCGGCCTCACCGGCGCCATCGACGGCATCGGCAACATCGTCGGCACCAGCGCCAAGCCTGGGCCGAAGCTGCTGGCCGGATCACACCTCGAAAGCCAGAACTACGCCGGCTGGCTCGATGGCCCGCTCGGCGTCGTCTATGCGCTCGAGGCGGCGCGCGTGCTCAATACTGATCCGACCGTGAAGGGCGCGGTCGAAGTCGCCGCATGGTGTGACGAGGAAGGTCATTTCGGCAGCTTCCTCGGCTCGCGCTCTTTTGTCGGGCAGGTGAGCGAGGCCGAGATCGACACCGCGCGTGACCGCACCAGCGGCCGCACCATGCGCGACGCGCTTCTTGAGATGGGGCTCGCCGGACGCCCGCGCGTCACCGCCGAGCCGGGACGACACGTCGGCTATCTCGAGGCACATATCGAGCAGGGCGACACGCTCGAGAGCGGCCAGCTCGCGATCGGCGTCGTGACCTCCATCGTCGGCATCTGGCAGTACCGCATCACCTTCACGGGCGAGCAGAATCACGCCGGCACCACGCGCATGGCCGTGCGCAAGGATGCGGGCCTTGCGCTGGCGAAGTTCTGCGTGGCGATCGACGAGCGCTTTCCGGCCGCATGTGGATCGCGCACGGTATGGACCACGGGCCGCATCACGCTCGATCCGGGCGCGCCGAGCATCATTCCCGGCGGTGCCGAGATGCTGTTCCAGATTCGTGACGACAACCCCGCCGTGATCGCGCGGCTGGAGGAACTGCTGCGAACGATGGCGGCAGATGCCGCCGCAAGGGGCCCCTGCTCCGTCACCGTGGAAAAAATCCGTACCGGCGCCCCCGCCATGATGAACGCCGGCTTTCAGGACGCGATCGAGGCCGCGAGCAAGACGCTTGCCGGTGGACGATCGCTGCGCATGCCGAGCGGCGCCGGCCACGACGCGCAAATGCTCGCGACCATCATGCCCGCGGGCATGCTGTTCGTGCCCTCGATCGGCGGCATCAGCCATCACTGGACCGAGAACACTGCCGATGCCGACATCGTCACCGGCGCGCAGGTCTTCGTCGACGCCTGCCGGCGGATACTTGCCGGCTAGAACGACGTCCCGCCGCCGAACCTGAACTCCTGCACGACGTCATACTTGCCCTTCGTCAGCGGCACGGCGTAGTCGAAGCGCAGCGGGCCGAACGGCGAGGCCCAGATCAGTCCGACGCCGACCGACGATCTCACCACGCTGCTGTCGTCATATTGCAGCCCGCAGGTCGGACAAGCCTTGGTGCTGACCTCGCCTGTCGCCGCCCACGAGGTTGGCCCCTGATAGCCCCAGAGCGAGCCGGCATCGGCGTAGACCGCGCCCTTCAGACCGACTTCCTTGGGCAGGAACCAGAACGGCATCTGCAATTCCATCGACGCCCCCCAGTATTTCGTGCCGCCGAGCGCATCGCCGGTGGCGCCGTAGCTCAGATAGGTGATGTCCCGCGGACCGATGCCGTTGGAGGCGAAGCCGCGCACGAGGTTCGGGCCCATCTGGAAGTGATCCAGCATGCGCAGATCGTTGTTGCCGATCTTGTTGAGAACGCCGCCCTGCAGATGGATCACGCTGACGATCTCGGACACCAGCGGCGTGTAGTATTTGGTGTCGAGTGCGGTCTTCAGATAGGTGACGTCGCCGCCCACCCCGGCAAAATCCTGCTTGAAGTCGACGAGCAGCCCATCGGTCGGGTTCTTGGTGTTGTCGAGCGTGTTGTAGGTGAGCGTGTAGCCCAGCGCCGACGTCAAGGTCGGACCATTCGCCAATTCCTTTCGGACCGGCAGGCTGGATTCGCCGTCAGCATAACAACCATAGCCGTAGTAACCCGAACTCGTTGAATTGGTGGGATCAACCCCGCCGAGCACGCTCTGGATATAGGCCGGCGTCGGGTTGAACGCCAGCGACGTATTGGCTGCGTTGTTGTTGCAATTGTTGTAAGCGCTGGCGAGCGTGATGCTCTGCTGATAAAGCGAGTAGCGGAGCTGAAGCGACAAATCCTCGCGTAGCGCGAAGCCCAGGCGCGGCGAGAAGCCTAACGTCGTCACGCCATAACTCGTATAGCTGTTCGCCAATTGCTGGCGATAGTAGGTGTCCAATCCGAGCGCGATCCGTTGGTCGAGCAAATATGGCTCGACGAAAGACAGCGACACACCGCGGGCGTACTGGCCGTAGGTCACCGACGCCTTGGCATAGAGCCCCTTGCCGAACAGGTTGCGCTCGGAGACCGAGACTTCGGCGAGTGCGCCGTCGGTGGTGGAGTAGCCGCCCGATATCGAGAAATCACCGGTCGATTTCTCCTCCATGTCGACGATCAGGATCACACGGTCGCTGGAGGAGCCCGGCTCCGTGGTAATCTTGACGCTCTTGAAATAATCGAGGTTCTTCAGCCGCCGCTCGGCACGGTCGACCAGCGCACGGTTGTAGGCATCGCCCTCGGAGAGGTCGAATTCGCGGCGGATCACGTAGTCGCGCGTGCGGGTGTTGCCGCGCAGATTGATGCGCTCGATATAGGTGCGCGGCCCCTCGTCGACGTTGAACACGACCGAGACGGTGTGCGCCTCGAAATTGCGGTCACCGCTCGGCCGCACCACGGCGAAGGCATAGCCGCGGCGCGAGGCCTCGATCTGCATTTCCTCGGTCGATTTCTCGACCATCTCGACATTGTAGAGCGAGCCGACATTGACGCGCGAGAAGCTGCGCAGCACGTTCGCATCGAAATTGGCGATGCTGGAACGGAACTCGACCGTGCCGACGCGGTATTTCTGGCCCTCCTCGATCTTGAAGCTGACGAGAAATCCCTTCTTGTCGGGATCGTATTCGGTCAACGCCGCCACCACCTGCGCGTCGGCGAATCCGTTCTTCAGGTAGAACCGGCGGATCAGGTCGCGGTCGGCCTCGACGCGGTCGGGGTCGTAGACATCGCCGCTGCTGAGGAAGCTCAGCAGATTGCTCTCATGGGTCTTGATCACGTCGCGAAGGCGCGCCGCGGAGAAGGCGCTGTTGCCGATGAACTCGATCGACTTCACGCCGGTCTTGGCGCCTTCGTTGATCGTGAAGACGAGATCGACGCGGTTGCTCGGCTGCTCGATGATTTCTGGGGTGACGCGCACGTCGTAGCGGCCCGAACGGCGGTAGATCTCGGCGATCCGCAGCGTGTCGGACTGCACCATCGCCCGCGAGAAGGTGCCGCGCGGCTTGGACTGGACTTCGGCGGTGAGTTGCTCGTCCTTGATCTTCTTGTTGCCCTCGAACGCAACACGGCCGATCACGGCGTTTTCCACCACGGACACGACGACATGGCCGCCTACCCTGTTGACCTTCACGTCCTGGAACAGGCCGGTTTCGACGAGGGCCTTGAGGCCGTCGTCGAGGGCGACCTGGTCGAACCGGCCGTTGGCGTCGGCCCTGAAGTAGGAGCGAACTGTCTCGGCCTCGACGCGGCGATTGCCCTCGACCACGATCGCGTCAGTGGCTTGCGCCGCCGCTGCCGGCTGCGGCAGCAGCACCGCGGTCAGTGAAGTTGCAATCGACACACCACCCACGACCGCCGCGACAAGCCAGGCCCGCAAAAACGACATTCCACACCTCAAGAGCACCTGATCTGCTCTGAAACGGGAAAGCTGTGGCCACGGTGTGGCTTTCAGGTTGCTGTACTGTTTCTACGGATTGAGTTTGATTGAGCCGCCAGCGCATAGAGCGCCGTGCGCGCGACGTTTGGGGGAGGAGCCAGTAACATCAGGCAAAAGAAGCCTTGTTTACACTTTCCAGGGGCGATGCGAGAGCCGCAGACATCAGCCGATCCGCATGGGATGCCCGCACATGAAACTGCCCGTCACCACCAGCGTTGCGCTGGTCGCCATTCTCACCTCCACCACGATCTGCAATGCCGACACATCAGGCAAGCGCGACCGGACGCAGCCGTCAAAACAGAGCGTCTACGTGTACGGTCCGCACGGCCCCAACCGGACCTATCGGTCGGATTCCCGCACGCGCATCTATGTCAGCAAGCGCTCGTGGCTGGATGGTGGGACCGAGGTACTGCCCGGCGACCGCAAGTTCAGCGATTACGCCTTCCCGCCGGGCAGCTCGTTCGCCAGCCAGAACAACAACCGGCCGCTCAGCCGCCAGCCGCTCAGCCCGGCCTCGGACATCGGCGGATTCGAGCAGAGGATTCCGATCTCCTGGTGAGCGGATGGTCGGGCAGCCACGGGGATTGATGCCCCCTAACCGGTTAGAAAATCTGAGTTCTCCTTCAGTCCGGGGTAGCCCCCCGCGCTCCCCAAAGTTGTTGCATGGCCAGAACGCAGACTCCTGTTGCATGCTGCGATATCCCGTCCACTCGAATGCGCTTCGCCTGAAGTCATCGAGACGGTACGTTGACGCGATTGAGGCAAATGATACGATTTCACGGTGCCCGGCCTACGTGATCAACCGGGTGCAGGAATGAAGGCGTGAGGGGGCAGCCCCATCGCGCCGAGCGTCGCACGTGCGTCCTGCCCTTCATGCGTCCCGCACGCGGAAACAAAGAAACCGTAACGGCGCGCTTTGCCGCATCGGGGCAGCTTTATGGAGGGTGAGGCGGAGCGCGGGGCGAGCCTGTTTCGGCTCGGACCCGAACTCGGCGGCGGCATGGTCTAACGACATGAATCTCTCATCGTTCATGGGCACCGGCTGGGCCCACGGTCCGCAGGTCCTCTGCGACGAAGACGGGATTCTCCTGTGCCGCACCTCCCGCGAACGCATCGACGGCGAGCGGCAGGTCGTGCTGGCCGTCGTTCCGGCCGCCGAGCATCCAAGCCCGCAAAGCCTTGATCGCCTGGCACATGAATTTGCGCTGAAGGACGATCTGGACAGCGCCTGGGCGGCGAAGCCGCTCGAACTGGTGCAGGATCACGGCCGCACCATTCTCGTCCTCGAGGATCGCGGCGGCGAACCGCTGACCTGGCTGACCGACGCACCCATGGAGACGGGCAGTTTCCTGCGCCTCGCGATCCAGATCGCCGCGGCGCTGGGCAAGGTCCATCAGCACGGCCTCGTGCACAAGGATATCAAGCCGGCCAACATCCTGGTGAGCCGCGGCAGGGACAGCGTGCATCTCACGGGATTCGGCTTCGCGACCCGCCGCCCGCGCGAACGCCTGTCCGCAGCCGCGAAAGAACAGATCGCCGGCACATTCGCTTACATGTCGCCGGAGCAAACGGGGCGCATGAACCGCTCGATCGACTCCCGAAGCGATCTCTACTCGCTCGGCGTCACGCTCTACCAGATGGTCACCGGCTCCCTGCCGTTCGCCGCATCCGATCCGATGGAATGGGTACATTGTCACGTCGCAAGAGAGCCGCAAGCCCCGGCCAGGCGATCCGGCAACGTGCCCGCCACGGTGTCCAGGCTGATCATGAAGCTGCTCTCCAAGATGGCCGAGGAGCGCTACCAGACGGCAGGCGGCGCAGAGAGGGATCTGCAGCGCTGTCTTGCGGAGTGGGAGCTTCGTCACCGCATCGACGACTTCCCGCTCGGCCAGCACGACACGCCCGACCGGCTGCTCGTTCCCGAGAAATTGTACGGAAGAGCGGCCGAGCGCGAAATGTTGTTCGCCTCGTTCGAACGGATCGTCAAAAGCGGCGCGCCGGAACTCGCGTTGGTCGCGGGATATTCCGGCATCGGCAAGTCCTCCGTTGTCAACGAGCTGCACAAGGTGCTGGTGCCATCGCACGGCTTGTTCGCGTCGGGCAAATTCGACCAGCACAAGCGCGACATCCCCTACGCCACGCTCGCCAAGGCATTCCAGGGTCTCGTCCGTCCTCTTCTGGGCAAACGCGAGGAAGAGCTGACCGCGTGGCGCCAGGCCCTGCTCGGCGCGCTCGGCCCGAACGGACAGCTCGTCGTGGACGTGGTCCCGGAGCTTAAGGCCGTCATCGGCGAACAGCCGCCTGTTCCGGAGTTGCCGCTCCAGCATGCGCAAAGCCGCTTCCACCGCGTGTTCGAGCAGTTCATCGGTTTGTTTGCGCGGGCCGAGCATCCGCTGGTGCTGTTCCTCGACGATCTGCAATGGCTCGACATGGCGACCTTCGAGTTGCTCGAGGACATTTTCACCCGGTCAGAGCTGAAGCACCTGATGCTGATCGGCGCTTACCGGGACAACGAGGTGGATTCCGCGCATCCCGTCATGCGCATGCGCGAGGCCATCAAGGCGCGGGGACGACGGGTGGTGGAGATCACGCTCCAGCCACTCGGCCGCAGGCATCTCGGCCAGCTGCTGGCGGACACGCTTCGTTGCGAGCCCGGTCACGCAGCCCCGCTGATCCAGCTCATTCACGAGAAAACCGCGGGCAATCCGTTCTTCGCCATCCAGTTCATGTTCTCGCTGGTAGACGAAGGCCTGCTCACGTTCGACCATGACGCCGTCAGCTGGTCCTGGGATCTCGACCGCATTCACGCCAAGCGATACACCGACAACGTCATCGACCTCATGCTGGGGAAGCTCACCCGGCTCCCCCAGGCGACGCGCACGGCTCTTCAGCAGATGGCGTGTCTCGGGCATGTCGCCGAGGTCGCAGTGCTTTCGGTCGTGCTCGGCATCTCCGAGGAGCGGGTCAATGCAGATCTGTGGCCTGCGGTTCGCCAGGAATTCGTCGAGCCGCAAGGCGACACCTATCGCTTCGTCCACGACCGGTTTCAGGAAGCGGCCTATGCGCTGATTCCGGAACGAGAGCGGGCGGCGGCGCATCTTCGCATTGGCCGCTTGTTCGCGGCGCGGACCGCACCCGATGCCGTCGAGGACGACGTCTTCGAGATCGTCAGCCAGCTCAACCGCGGCACGGCCCTGATCACCGCGCCCGAGGAGCGCGTCAGGCTGGCGGAGCTCAATCTGCTGGCCGGCCGCCGCGCCAAGGCCGCGACGGCCTTCGCCATGGCGCTTACCCATTTCGCGACCGGCGAAGCCATGCTGCCTCTGGATCGCTGGGAGCAGCATTACGCGCTCAGCTTCACGCTGGCGCTACAACGCGCCGAATGCGAGTTCCTGGCCGGCGACCACGCAACGGCGAACATGCGCCTCGCCGAACTGGCAAAGCGTGCGGCGACGCTGCCCGACCTCGCAGCAGTGACCCGTTTGCGGATGGAGCCGAGCGATCGCGACGTCGAGATTGCCCTCGACTATCTGCGACGCGTCGATATCGACTGGTCGGCGCATCCGACGCCGGATGAAGTCCAGCGCGAATACGAGCGGATGTGGCAAGCGATCGGCGACCGGCCGATCGAGGCACTGCTCGACCTGCCGCAGATGGCGGATCAAATCGCGCGCGGAACCATGGACGTTCTCACGGTCCTGGTCTCGCCTGCCTGGTATATCGATGAGGGCTTGCGTCGTCTCATCATCGGACGCATGGCCAATCTCAGCCTGCAATACGGCAACTCGGACGCATCGTGCCTCGCCTACATCGTGCTCGGCACGGTGCTCGGCCCCGACTTCGGCGACTATGCTGCAGGCTACCGCTTCGCTCAGCTCGGCCTCGACCTCGTCGAAACGCGCGGACTGGACCGGTTCAAGGCCCGCGTCTATCTCGGCTTCGGAAGCTGGACCCGACATGTGAGGACCGGCCGCCCCTGGTTGAAGCGGGCCTTCGACGCGGCGCAGCAGGTCGGCGACGTGAACTATGCGAGCTTCACCCGCCACCATCTCCTCACGCACCTTCTCGCCTGCGGCGATCCGCTCGCCGAGGTGCAGCGGGAAGCCGAGGCGGGACTCGATTTCGCGCATCGGGCGCATGTCGATCTTGCCGCCGATCGCATCAGCGGGCAGTTGCAGCTCATCCGGTCGTTGCGCGGACTCACGACGAAATTCGGCAGCTTCGATGAAGCCGGCTTCACCGAGGCGCAGTTCGAGCGTCGTCTCGAGACGGAGCCGTACCTGGAGCAGGCCGGATTCTGGTACTGGACGCGCAAGCTCCAAGCCCGCGTTCTTGCCAACGACCCCGCCGCCGTCGCCGCCGCCGCAAAGGCCGACAAGCTGCTGTGGACGTCGAAAGCCCTGTTCGATCGCGTCGAGTTTCACTTCTATGCCGCCTTGGCCGAGGCCGCGTGCTGCGAGGCCACCACGCCAGGCGGACGTACCCCCCATATCGAACGACTGATCCATCACCACCGCCAGCTTCAGCAATTGGCCGAGATCAGCCCGGAAGACTTCGCCGACCGCGCCGCCCTCGTCGCGGCCGAAATCGCGCGCATCGAAGATCGCGAGCTCGATGCGATGCGCTTCTACGACCGGGCCATCGTCTCGGCGCATGCAAACGGCTTCCCCCAGATCGAGGCAATCGCAAACGAGATCGCCGGGCGCTTCTACACCACGCGCGGGTTCGACAAGATCGCCCATGCTTATCTGCGCGATGCCCATTACGGATTTCTTCGCTGGGGGGCCGAGCCCAAGGTCAGGCAACTCGAACGCCTTTATCCCCGGCTCCACGTCGCCGAGGACACCAGTTCGGCGAGCCGGCCGACCATCCAGCAGATGGACGTCACCACCGTGGTAAAGGCGTCCCAGGCCGTCTCGAGTGAAATCGAGCTGCCAAAGCTGATCGAGACGCTGATGAAAATCGCGCTGCAGAACGCCGGCGCCGATCGCGGCCTGCTGATCCTGTCGCGGCATGACGATTTCCGTATCGAAGCGGAAGGCCAATCCAGGGGCGACGAGTTCACGCTCGCCATGCGCCAGACCTCGCTCTCGACACCGGACTGTCCGGAAGCCCTGCTGCGCTACGTCATTCGCGCGCAAAAACCTCTCATCGTCGATGACGCGACGCGGCCAGATGCGCTCTACGGTGACGACTATGCGCGTCGCCGACACCCAAGATCCATTCTCTGCCTGCCGCTCCTGAAGCAAGCCAAGCTCATCGGATTGCTCTATCTCGAGAACACGCTGACGACACATGCCTTCACGCCGGATCGCGTGGCTGTGCTGGACTTGCTGGCGGCGCAGGCCGCGATCTCGCTGGAGAACACGCTGCTCTATCGCGATCTCCAGGAACGCGAGGCCCGCATCCGCCGGCTCGTCGATTCCAACATTATCGGCATCCTGTTCTGGGACGGCAGCGGCGATATCAGCTACGCCAACGATGCCTTCCTGAGCATGACCGGATATTCCAGGCAGGAACTGGTCACGAACGCAATCCGCTGGAAGGACATGACGCCGGCCGAATACCGCGACGAAGACACGCAGCGGATCGAACAACTCAGACGATCAGGGCAGACCGCCTCGCGAGAGAAGGAGTTCATCAGGAAGGACGGCAGCCGCGTTCCTGTTCTCATCGGCTCGGCCTTGCTGGCCGGATCGTCCGATCAATGCATATCGTTCGTGCTCGACCTCACCGCGCGAAAGCAGGCGGAAGAAAAGTACCGCCTGCTCATGGAACAGGCGCATGATGCGATCCTGGTCCTTGACCAGAGGGGCCTCGTGATCGAGGCCAACCGCACGGCAGGGGTGATGCTGGGGCGGGCTCGGGAGCAAATCATCGGCCTCCCGTTCCGATCCATCCTGGTTCCTGCCGACGCGACCGCGGTGGCCAGCTTGCTGGCGCCGGACTCGACGGGCCTGTTACAGCTTCGCCTGGATGGCCCCGACGGCAAGGGCCTCGATGTCGAAATGTCCGCCGCTCACGTCTCGACGGGCGGCCAGGATCTTGTCATCGTGATCGGACGCGACATCAGCCAGCGTCTGCGCCTCGAGCAGCAGCTGCGCCAGGCGCAGAAAATGGACGCGGTCGGCCAGCTCACCGGTGGCGTCGCTCATGACTTCAACAACATTCTGACTGTCATCACCGGGACGATCCAGATCCTGATCGACGGTCTTGCGGATCAGCCCGACCTCGTCACCATCGCCCACATGATCGACGACGCCGCCACGCGCGGGGCCGATCTGACGATGCAGCTCCTTGCATTCGCGCGCAAGCAGCCCCTGCAACCCCGTAACGTCGACGTCAACAATCTCATCGCCGATACTGCCAAGCTGTTGCGACCGACGCTTGGCGAGCACATCGAGGTCGGCTCCACGCTGCAAGACGATTGCTGGCACGCGCTGATAGATCCGGGCCAGCTTTCGACCGCCCTGATCAATCTAGCCGTCAATGCCCGCGACGCCATGGCGGGCGGAGGCAAGATCGCATTCGGCACCACAAATGTGAGCTTTGGACCGGACAATCCCGGCCCGGACAACTCGCTCGGCGACTTTGTTCTGGTCACGGTGAGTGACACTGGCTCAGGGATTCCGCAGGCGATCCGGGACAAGATATTCGAGCCATTCTTTACGACCAAGGAGCTTGGCAAAGGAACGGGACTAGGGTTGAGCATGGTGTATGGCTTCATCAAGCAATCCGGCGGTCACATCAGGATTGATAGCGAAGAAGGGCTGGGAACGACCTTCAGCCTTTACTTGCCGCGCTCGACCCAGGCCGCAGCATCCACGAGCGTGGCGACGAAAGGCGAGCTGCGGCGCGGCAGTGAAACAATCCTCCTGGTCGAGGACGACGAGCTGGTGCGCAACTACGTGGAGGCGCAACTCAAGAGCTTCGGCTATCGCACGCTAGCCGTCGCCAACGGCCCGGACGCCCTTGACCTCGTCGACCGGGGCGCCACCATCGACCTGCTTTTCACCGATGTCGTCATGCCCGGCGGGATGAACGGCCGTGAACTCGCCGATGCCGTACTCCAGCGGCGCCCCGACCTGCCCGTGCTCTATATGTCGGGTTATCCGGAAGCCGCCATGATGCATGACGGCCGGCTGGATCCTGGCATCACCTTGCTGAGCAAACCGTACCGGCCGGCGGACCTCGCACATGCCATTCGCCAAGTCCTCGACTCACGAGCACGTCCCCGCGTCACGCATTGAATATCATCGCGTCCGCGCATCACTGCCATCTCAGCTTGCCGACAGATGGATCACATTCCAGGACGCCGGCGTGAGCGTCGCCTGCAATCGTCCACCGCTCAAGGTCACATCCTGCAGCGGCGTCGGCTTGATTTTGTCGGGCGCGTGCTTGGTATTCGTCGCCTTGAGATCATCGTGCCGGAGTTCAAGCCGCTCGCTCACCGCCAGCCGACCAAAACTTCTGGCCTCGACGCTCACCTCCATCTCCTGCCTCAGATCGCGATTGAGCAGGAACAGCGACAGGCCGCCATCCTCCGCTGCCACGGCCGCGATCTTCAGATACGGCACGTTCCTCACCGGAAAATTCTGCTCCTGGGTGCCACGGGGATCGTAGTACGAGGAATCGTAGGTCTCGGACTCTGCTTGGATGCGGAGAACCTTACCGCGGCCGAAGCGGCTCATATGCGCGAACGGGAAAAAGGTAGCCTGACGCCACGCGCCTCCGCCCGTCTCGGTCATGATCGGCGCGATGACGTTGACGAGCTGTGCGAGGCAGGCGACCCTCACCCGATCGGCGTGATTGAGCAGGGAAATGCAGGCGCCGCCGAAGGCGAGCGCATCCTCCATCGTGTAGATTTCCTCGAGGATCGGCGGCGCCACCGGCCAGCCCTCCTTGACCCGGTCGGCACGATTTCGGCGCGTCCGGTACCAGACGTTCCATTCATCGAAGCTCAGCATCAATCGCTTGCCGGAACGCCGCTTGGCCGCTACCGCGTCGGCGATCGCGACGACTTCGTCGATGAAGCTGTCCATCAGGTCGGGACTGGCGAGAAACGATGCCGTGTCCTGCTTGTAGTTGTTGAGATAAGTGTGGAGCGAAATGTACTCGACATGATCGAAGGTGTGCTCGAGGACCGTGTCCTCCCACTGTCCGAAGGTTGGCATGTTGCGCCCGGATGATCCGCATGCCGCAAGCTCGATGGTCGGATCCACCCAGCGCATCATCTTGGCAGCTTCGCGCGCGAGCGCACCGTAATCGGCGGCACTCTTGTGCTCCATCTGCCAGGGCCCGTCGACCTCGTTGCCGAGGCACCACAGCTTGACGCCATGCGGCTTGTCCCAGCCATGGGCGCGGCGCAGCTCCGACCAGGCGGTACCGCCGGGATGGTTGCAGTATTCGACCAGATTGCGCGCGGCATCGCCGCCGCGGGTGCCGAGATTGACCGCCATCATCGGCGCGACATCGGCAGCCCGGCAC
This sequence comes from Bradyrhizobium sp. CCBAU 53338, assembly GCF_015291665.1. Classification (NCBI taxonomy): domain Bacteria; kingdom Pseudomonadati; phylum Pseudomonadota; class Alphaproteobacteria; order Hyphomicrobiales; family Nitrobacteraceae; genus Bradyrhizobium; species Bradyrhizobium sp. CCBAU 53338. The sequence continues at coordinate 2,244,876 of NZ_CP030048.1, read as the reverse complement.
CAGTCCATGAATTCATTGGCGCCAAAACTGTTCGGCTCGGTGCTGAACCAGGCAAGGTCAAGCCGCGCGGGCCTCGTCTCCTGCGGGCCGACGCCGTCCTCCCAATTGTAGCCCGAGACGAAATTTCCGCCGGGATACCGGATCAGCGTCGGACCGAGCTCCTTCACCAGCGCGAGCACGTCCTTGCGAAAGCCCTTCTCGTCCGCGGTCGGATGGTCGGGCTCGTAGATGCCGCCATAGACGCATCGCCCGAGATGTTCGACGAACGCACCGAACAAGCGAGGGTCGGTGTGACCAATGGCGAAGTCGCGGTCGATCAGAACTCTGGCTTTCCTCATGCTCTCCTCTCGGGGGGACCGGGGCTGATGAGACCGTTCATGCTGGGAGTTCGATTCGTCTTGGCGTTGGGTATCTCAGGTAATAGCACGGCTTCGCGCAATAGGCGCGTATAGGGATGCTGCGGCGCCTTCAGCACCGTTCGCGCATCACCGCTTTCGACGACACTGCCCTTCTGCATGATCATGATGCGGTCGCTGATGTAGTAGGCGGTAGCCAGATCATGCGTGACATAGATGATCGATATCCCGAGGTCGTCCCGCAACGTCCTGAACAGATTGACGATGGACGTCCGCAAGGATGCGTCGATCATGGACACCGGCTCGTCCGCCACGATCAATTTCGGTTCGGCCAACAGCGCACGCGCAATCGCGATCCGCTGAAGCTGTCCGCCGGACAGCTCGTGCGGGTACCGGCCACCCACCTCGTTGAGCGACAGCCCGACTTTGTGCAACGCCGCATCGACGGCCGCTGCAGTCGCGCTCTCCCCCGCCACGCCGGAGAATCGACGTCGCGTCTTAAGCAGATACCGCTCAACCCGCTTCAGCGGGTTGAAGGACTCGAAGGGGTTCTGAAAGATCGGTTGCACCTTGTGCATGAATGCCAGCCGGCTGGCACTGCCGCTGATGGCCGCAAGGTCGATCCCGTCGAGCAACAGTCTACCGCTGGTCGGTGCCTCCATGTTCAGGATCATCCGCGCAAGGGTCGTCTTGCCGCTGCCGGACTCACCGATGATGGCCAGGATCTCCGGCCGCCCGACAGCAAGCTGGAAGCTCACCTTGTTCACCGCAACGATTGTCTCTCTCGACAGCAGCCTTCCGCGAACGAAGGTTTTGCTGGCCTCGATGACGTCGAGCAGCAGATCGTTCATGCCTTGTTGTCCTTGATGACGGCAAAGCATGCAACGCGATGTCCAGCGGCGGCTTCACGCATGACCGGAACCTCCCGGCTGCAAATCTCGCTTGCGAGCGGGCACCGCGGATGGAAGCGACAACCCGACGGGGGATCGGCCAGATTTGGCGGGGTGCCGCCAAGTCCCTGGCGCGGCGCGTCGTCGCCGATGCGCGGAAGGCTCGAGATGAGGTGCTTGGTGTAGGGATGCTGCGGATTGCGGAAGATCTCTGCGGTCGCGGCCTCCTCCACCAGACGCCCGGCATACATGATCGCAAGCCGGTCGGTGATGTGCGCGTGCACGCCCATGTCGTGCGTGACGAACAGAACCGACGAGCCGGTCTCGCGCTGGATGCCGCGGATCATGCCGAGCACCTCCTTCTGCACCACCACGTCGAGCGCGGTGGTCGGCTCGTCGGCGATGACAAATCCGGGTCGGCAGATCGTGGCAAGCGCAAGCGCGACGCGTTGCCGCATCCCGCCCGAGAGCTCGTGTGGAAAGGCGGCGAGCACCGAGGGATCGAGTTTCACCCGCGCCAGATGATCGACCACCTGCTGCTCGAACTGCGTTCGGTTACCACCGATATGCGGATATGCGAAATCGACAAACGAGGATTTGATACGACGCACCGGGTTCAGCACGCTCATCGAGCCCTGCATGATGTAGGACAGGTGCCGCCAGCGGATCCGCTCGACGTCTTCCCGCGGCGCGCGGTGCAATCCGCCATAGCCGGGCAGGAACGCAAACTCGATGCTGCCGCCCACGATCTCGAGTGGAGGCCTGATCGCGCCCGCGATGCTCTTGATCAGCGTGGTCTTGCCGGAGCTGGATTCTCCGGCGAGTCCGTAGATCTCGCCGCGGCGCACCTTGAAGCTGACACCATCGACCGCCCTGATGCCGCGCCTGACGCCGGAATGGCTGGTCCGATAATAGGCTTGGAGGTCGCGAACGCTGAGGAGCGGCTGAGCCTCCTGATCTCCGTCCGGCCGCCCGGCGTTGGCCTGCATCACGAGGCCCCTCCGACGTTCCAGAGGCGGCTTCTCGGATCGATGTGCGCGTTCACCGAGATCGCGAGCAGGAAGAGGCCGATGAACGTCATGACCACAGCGATGGTTGGAAAGGCGATCCACCACCAGATGCCCGCGACCATCGCCGTATGCTGGTTGGCCCAATAGATCATGCCGCCGATCGTCGGCGTGTTGATGTCGGTAAAGCCGAGCACCGCAAGCGTCACTTCGAGCCCGATCGACCACACCATGTTGTTCATGGTGGTGGAGAACAGGATCGGCACGACGTAGGGCAGATGCTCCTCGGTGAGGATCTGCCGCGTGCTCATTCCCGAGAACAGGCTGGTCTGGGTGAACTCGCGCTGCCTCAAGCTCATCACCACCGAACGGATCAGCCGCGCGTCGTAGGCCCATCCGAAACAAGCCATGATCAGCGCCAGCATCAGCCAGGAGATCCTGTCGCGCATCACGAAATAGAACAGCACCAGGACCGGCAGCAGCGGAATGACGATGAACGTGTCGTTCAGCGACATCAGGACGCGGTCGATCCAGCCTCCCTTGTAGCCGCTGATGAGCCCGACGGTGAGCGCGACCAGGCGGCTGACAAGGGCCACCGTGCCCCCGAACAGCAATGTATTCCGAATGGCAAAGCTCACTTGCCAGAACACGTCCTGGCCACGTGACGTCGTGCCGAACCAGTAGGTCAGGGACGGCGGCAGGTCGGGCGGCACCACATAGACACTCTCGGGCGGATAGGGCGAGAAGCTCGCCAGCACGGACAGCAGCAGAACGATAGCGACCAGCACCGCCCCAATCCGGAATTCTGCCCTGTCGCGCAAGAGGTCGTTGAGAAAGACGGCCATCAGCTGACCTTCACCCTGGGATCAAGCAGCGGGTACAGAAGATCGATCGCGAGCACGCCAAACGATACGCCGAGGATCGAGATGGTGGTGACGCCGAGGACCAGACCGTAGTCGCCAGCATAGACGGCATCGACAAGGAGCGAGCCGAGACCCGGATAGCCGAACACCTTCTCGGTGATCACGGCACCGTTGAAGATTCCACCGAGCGACATCGCAAGGCCCGTCACCTGCGGCACCAGCGCGTTGCGCATCACGTAGGACGTCAGGATGCGCCAGGACTTCACGCCGGCAAGCTCGGCATAGACGACGTAGTCCTCGGCGAGGACGTTGGAGACCAGCGAACGCATGCCGAGAAACCAGCTCCCCACGCCGATCAGGATCAGCGAGAGCGCCGGCAGGATCGCGTGCTGCAGCACGCTCCCGACGAATTCGGGCGTCAGGGACTGCGGCAGATTCATCGCCGCCCCGCCAGTGATCGGCAGCACCGGCCAGAGGAAGCCGAACACGATCAGCAGCAGCATGGCCAGGATGTAATAAGGGATAGGATGAAGGCCCATGGCGATCACGCCCATCAACCTTAATCCGCGGCTCTGTCGGTAATAGCCGGCAAGTCCACCCAGCAGATTTCCGAGCACCCAGGCGATGAGGGTCGAGACCGCGAGGAGGCCCGCCGTCCAGGGCAGCGCACGCGCAATCAGGGTGCCGACGGGTGTCGGAAATGCCGACATCGAGGGACCGAAATCGGCGCTCAGGATCCGCTTCCAGAACGTCAGATATTGTTCAACGGGCGTGCCGCCGAGACCATAGAGCTCGCGCAAGGAATTGCGCATCTGTTCGATCGCATCGGGCGCAGTGTTGCCAAAGGAGGTCACCGCCGAGATCGATTGCTCGACCGGATCGATCGGCGATGCATGCGTGACGACATAGGCGATGTTGATGCCGATGAAGACCACGAGCAGGAACTGCCCGATCCGGCGGCCGACATAGCCGGCGTACCCGCTCACGGGAGCACCCGGGATGCTCGACCATGTCGCTCTGACAGATACGGGCGCTCACGGTTCATCGCTTGCTAATTTGCCGGCTTCAGCCGGACGAACATGTAGCGCGAATTGCCCCAGTTCGGCACGGGATTGGTGTAGGGATTCTCCGCGGTCGGAAAACCCGTCCAGTAGGTCTGATCCATGGCGGTGAAGACGTTGTAGGCCATCAGCGGAATGGTCGGCATCTCCTTGACCGCGAGCTTGACGTACTCCTTGCCGAGCTCGATCGACCTGGGATCATCGAAGCCGACGGTGCGGATTTCCTCGATGATCTTGTCGAGCGCAGGACTGGACCAGCGCTGCCAGTTGCGCAGCGGCTGCGGCTTGCCCGGCTCGGCGACGAATTCCGAATGCCAGCTGTCGAGGAAGTAGGACAGGTCCTGGTGCCCGCCCCAGGTCTCGACGCTCCAGCCGATGAAGGTGTCGAAATCGCCGGCCGCCCGCCGCGTCGGCAGCGTTCCTTGCGCGACGTCGATCTTGGCATCGATGCCCGCCTGCTTCCACAGTTGCACGATCATCGTTCCGGCCCGCGTCATCACCGGACGCAAATCGCCCTCGACCATGACACGGATGCTGAAGGGCTTTCCATCAGGCGTGATCCAGGCACCACCCCGCTTGCTGAAGCCGGCCTTCTCCAGAAGCTCCTGCGCCGCTTGCGGATCGGTCTTCCACCAACCCCTGCCGAACGCCTTGGCGATGTCAGCCGGATCCGACGGGATCTGCTCGCCCATGGAAGGCCGCAGCATGTCGGCAATCTGCTGGCCGATCGTCGGGTCGTACGGTTTGATCTTGCGCTTGCCGGTATCGATCTCGAAGGTCTTGAGCCAGTCTTCCATCGGCGCGTGATAGGTGGCCGGATGGGTTCCCGTCGGCGGCACGCCGATCGCGGAGATGGTGGCAGCGCCGCGATAGGCCGCCATCGCAACGGCCTTGATGTCGATCAGCAACGCCAACGCCCACCGCACGTCCGGATTCTTGAAATTCTCATTCTGGGTATTGAAGATGACAGCGGGAAGCGTCGGATCGGGATGGCCATAGGGGAAGCCCTTGAACCAGGCTCGCGTCGTCTTGCTCTGCTTGGCCAGCGCAAACATGCCTTCCGGCGCGATGTCGTGGATCACGTCGAGCTCGTGGTTGAGCTGCGCGATCACACGTTTCTCGGGCGGTCCGGGATCGACATAGGCGAGATATTTGGGCCCCGGCTTGCCGAAGCGCGCCAGCGTGGTGCGCTGCCAGTCATCGCGAAGCTGCCAGATGTACCATTTGCCGTCGGGATCGTAACTGTGCAGCACATAGGCGCCGAGCGAGACCGGCTTGTTGAAGTCGAATTTGACGGGATCGTCGACCTTGTCGAACACATGCTTGGGCAGGATCCAGATCGCGCCCCAGCGCACCGTGAAATTGGCGTGGAAGCGTGAATTGGGTTTCTTGAGCTTGAACACAACCGTATGAGCGTCCGGCGCCTCGACGGAGGCCACGTTGCTCGCCAGCACCGCACTGAAGCGCATGGCCGGATGCTTGATCTGGGTCGTCACGGTCGCGACGACGTCATCGGCGGTGAATTCGACCCCGTCGCTCCAGAAGATGCCGCTCCGGAGCTTGACGGTCATTTCGGTGAAGTCGGCGTTGTATTGCGGCTTGTCGGCGGCCAGCGAGTTGTCCCAGACGCCGTCGAGGCCGCTCTCGGGATCGATGTACCAGAGCGTATCAAGCGCAGCCTGCTGCAGCCCATTGGACTGCGAGCTGGCGTTGATCACCCAGATGTTGAACCAGCCGGCGTTCTTGACCGTGCCTTCCGGGTTCTCGAGGATCAACAGATCCTTCCTCGGAATGTCTTGCGGAATCCCCTGCGCATGGCTCGGCTCCGCCGATGCGAACAGCAGCGGTCCCAGCACACCCGCGGCCAGCAGCAATGCACGAATGCAGCGCATGATGTCCTCGCGGCACAATTTCGTCCCGACATCCGTTCCGACGCGATGCTAGAGGCGTCGGACTCGCTGAACAACAGGAATCGTGGCCGAGGCGGGGACTGAACGTTCACCGCGATGTCCGCACGACAGCAGAGTTGTCCCGACATCGGAAACCGAACGCGTGCTTGGAGCGGTCAGAGCAATGCGGGGCACCGCGATGCGGTCCGCGCGACGAACGCCCGTGGGCAAGGGTTGCCGGAACGACACCACCCCTATCCTCTAAGTGATTGATTTATATGGTGGACCCACCAGGGCTCGAGCATGGGACCCGCTGATTGAGAGCCTGATGTCTTATGAACGACTGCAGGCACTTAAATGCAAAGGACGGCCCCAACAAGTCTAAATAAATCAATTTGTTACAGCCGACGCCTCGATTTCTCAGGTCAACCGGTGGTTTGACCTTTCACGCGGTTTGACGCGAGGCCGCGCACGGCGCCAAGGCGCGACATTGACAGCACTTCCGTCCTGGAACGAATGTCCTGCAGGATTGCTTCCCCCGCAGACCGGGCGACCACATCCTCGATGCCCGGCGCGCTGCCGACCACGCCTGCATAGGCGACATCGTCGCGGCCGAGTTCGACGATCAGGCGGGGAGCATCGCGCGCCCCGTGCAGGCCCTCGCCGGAAAACAGTCCGACGACGACGGTGGGCCCGGAAAGCGTCGACGCCGTATCGGCGAGGAAGGGTCGTTCCTCGAGAAACGCAGGCTCGACCTGCGCGAAGACAGCACGGCGCCGAACCGCCTCCGCAATCCGTTCGGTGTCGTTGCGGGAGGCCGAGTTTCGTCGCGAGCCGTGCGCCAGCAGGATGACGTTGCTCGCTCGGGCGGCAAACCCTCGTTCGCGGGCGGCATTCCTCGCAAAGGCCACGACGAGATCCGGCAAGCCCGGATCGAGACCCAGCGGGGGCAGGATGCGGATGTGCCGGCCCTCCCTGTTGGCCTCGTCGATCAGCGCCACGAGTCGATCACGCGTGAAATATCCGCTCGAAGCGAACAAGGGGTAGACGATAATCCGGGCGGCCGTTAGCGCGTCGAGCGCTGCGGCGATGGTCGGCACGCCATTGATGAATCCTGCCTCGACCTCGGCGGCGAGCGCGCGATCCGACAACGCGCGAACCAGCCGGAAGACGGCTTCGTTGCTGGCATCCTCCCTTCGCTCACCATGAACCGCCAACAGAATGGCGGTCCGCGGCTCGGTGCAAACCGCGCTAGTGGCTGGTGCCATCGGAGAAGGTGATCTTGTTCCACACATTATATTTGCCGGATGGACGGGACATCGGGATGCGCTTCACCTCGACGAAAGTCGCCGCATCGTAGACCACCAGCGCGCCCCGGTCGTCCCAGATCGAGACCAGGGCGTGGCGGCCGTCCCTATCGAACTCGACATGCGCAGCGGTCTTGCCCGGCTCCGGCGTCACGCTGCGAACCACTTCCAGCGTCCGCTTGTCGATGATCGAGAGCGTATCCTTCTTCGCGCTCATCATGCTGTCGGCCCATGCATAGGGCGTATTCTCGTGGCTCCGCATGAAGAACCCGGGGCCCGGCGTGTCGATCACCTTGATGAGCGACCAGTCCTGCAGGTCGAGCACGCTGATCTTGCCTTCCTTCAGAAGCGGCGTCGCCATCACCGGGCGACCGTTGAAGGTCCAGGAAATGCCCGAGCCGAGATGCGGCAGGCTTGGCAGGTCGAGCTGCTTGATATCACGCCCGACGGTGAGGTTGACGACGATCGCCCTGCCCTCGCGCGCCGAGCCGATCAGGTTGCGGTACGGCGGATCGAAAAAGAAGTCGTCGAGCGGCTCCGGCACCTCGATCCGCCGCAGGGCGAATAGCCCCTGCGAAGAAGCCAGCGCCTCGATCATGCCTTTCTCGTGACTGTGCACGAAGCCAGAATAGACCGGCGGTGCATTCGGGTCGGTTGCGATCTCCCAGATTTCGGGAACGTCCTTCAGCGCGGCGATGAAGCTGTTCCGGGTTGGCGCCTGGTAGACGGCGGAGACACGTGAGGAATTGCCCTTGCGGTCCTCCGCCTCGAACACCTTCTCGACCTTGAGATCGTCGGTCGAGAGCATCACCAGCGTGTGGGGCAGATAGTTCGCGACTGCGATGTGCTTGCCGTCCCGCGAGATCGCGATGTTGCGCGCGTTGATGCCGGCGCGCACCTCCGAGAGCATGGTCAGCGTCCAGAGGTCGTACTTCGAGACCCAGCCGTCGCGCGACATGAAGAAGACGTAGCGTCCGTCCGGCGTGAATTTTGGTCCGCCGTGCAGCGCGAAGCGGGTCTGGAAGCGCGTCAGCGGCTCGAAGCGGTCGCCGTCGAGGATGGTCGCATGATGGTCGCCAGCCTCGACGACGACGAACAGATTCATCGGATCGGCCTCGAAGCGCGGGCGATCGAGCTCGGGCGCGAAGGCATACACGACGCGGCTCGCCTCGATCTCCACCGGCCCCCAGGCGGGCACCGAGGGAAGCGGTGAAGCGATGTAGGTAACGAGCGCGGCGATATCGTCGCTGCCCAGCTTGCCGGCGAATCCGGGCATCTGGGTAGCTGCGCGGCCGTCGGCGATGACGGCGGCGGCGCGCGCACCGGTCAGCCGGCCGAGATTTTCTGGCAGCAGCGCCGGTCCGAGCCGACCGAGGCGGTCCGCGCCATGGCATTCGGCGCAATTCTCCGCAAACAGTTTTGCTGCATCCGGTTCGGCCGAGGCAGGGCCAGCCAGCGCGCATGCCGTCAGCGCGACGGCGATCCAATCAGACAGACAGCTGCGCTTCATGATGCCTTCCACGAAAGATGCTGGTCCTCACCCGTTCGATCGGCGCCTCGAGCCCGATCTCGGAATCGCCGAGATAACAACCGGGGTCCTCCGCCCAGGCATCGCCGGTGATACGCTGCGCGCGCACCCGCGTGTTGCCATTGCAGATGTCGAGATGGATGCAGGCGCCGCAACGGCCCGAGACGCGGCGCGGCTTCTGTTTCAGGCCTGCCATGATCGGATCCGACAGGTCGTTCCATATCTCGGAGAATGGGCGCGCCTTCACGTTGCCGAGGGTGTGGTGCCACCACATCGTGTCGGGGTGAACGTTTCCGAGATTGTCGATGTTGGCGACGTTGACGCCGGAGGAATTGCCGCCCCAGCGCACCAGCTTCGCACGCAGACTACCGACCGCCTGCGGCGCGTTCCGCTCGGCCCAATGCAGCAGATGGACCGCGTCTGCGTCGTTGTTGCCGGTCACGATCTCCATCTCGCTTCCAGCCTGCGCCCAGCGCCAGGCACGCGCGATCACCATGTCCATGGCATCGCGCGTGGTCTGCCACATTGCGTCGTCGCCCCGGTTCTTGTTGCCCCGCCCGGCGTAGACGAGGTGGGACAGATAGAACTTTGGAAAGCCCTCCTGCTCGACGAGATCGAGCAGGCGCGGCAACTCGACCGCGTTGTCCTCGGTCATGGTGAAGCGGACGCCGACCTTGATGCCGCGGTCGCGCAGGAGCCGCAGGCCAGTCAGGGCTTCCTGATAGGCGCCCTCCTTGCGGCGGAAGCGGTCGTGGGTGGCGCCGATGCCGTCCAGGGAAATGCCGACGTAGTCGTAGCCGATGTCGCGGACGCGGTCGGCCATGGCGGCATCGACCAGCGTGCCGTTCGAGGACAGGCCGACATAGAACCGCATCGCCTTGGCGCGCGTGGAAATCTCGAAGATGTCCTGCCGCATCAAGGGCTCGCCGCCGGACAGGATCAGCACCGGCACGCGGAATGCCTTGAGGTCGTCCATGACGTGGAAGACGTCTGCGGTCGAGAGCTCGCCCGGGAAGTCGACGTCACCGGAGATCGAGTAGCAATGCTTGCAGGTGAGGTTGCAGCGCCGGATCAGGTTCCAGATCACCACCGGCCCGGGCGGCTGGCGGACGGGACCCGTCGGGGCCGGCTCGTCCAGCTCATGCAGATATTGGCTCAGGCGAAACATGACCGCTCCTCGGTTCAGGCCGCAAGACGAAGTCCGGTCTTCTTCAGTATCCGGGTGGAGAACAGCACCTCATGGGCGCGCGCGGCGGGGCCGACGAGTGCCGCGATCTCCACGACCTTGACCCGCACCTCGTCTCGGGTCCTGCCATGGACCATCGCAAAGAGATTGTACGGCCAAAGCGGAAGGTGACGCGGCCGCTCGTAGCAGTGGGTTACGAAATCGAGCGCGCCAACCTTCGCGCCGATCTCGGCGATGGAGGCGTCTTCGATGTCCCACACCGACATGCCGTTCGCGGTGTAACCGAGCGCGTAATGGTTCGGAATCGCGCCGATACGGCGAATGGCGCCGTCGTCGGCCAAGCGCCGCAGCCGCGCGATCACCTCGGCGTGTGCGAGTCCGAGCCGCCCGGCAAGCACGCGGTAAGGCTCCGGCGCGAGCGGCAGGCCGGACTGGGTGGCGGCAACAAGCCTGCGATCGGTGGCATCCAGCATGTTCAGACCTCGACACGAAAGCCGACGAAGAATTCGCGCGTCTTCGGCATGGCGCGGACGACAAGGCCGGTCTCGCATTCGATCTCCGCGATGACCTGGTCGATCCGGTCCGGATCGGCGGCCGACACAACGAACCACATGTTGAGCTCGTGATCGCGTTCGTAATTGTGCGCGATCTCCGGATGAGCGTTGACGAGCTCGGCGACTTTGTCAAAGCGCTCCAGCGGCACGGCCATCGCGGCGAGGCAGACGGCTCCGCCGATAAGCTCCGCGTTCCAGAGCGGACCGAAGCGGCTGAGCTGCCCGCCGGCGACGAGGCCGCCGAGACAATCGATCAGTTCGCCTTCGCTGAGGCCCAACTCGGCGCCGGCATCGCGAAATGGCCGCTCGGTCAGCGGAAAGCCGCCTTGCAGGCCGTTGACGACAGCGCGTTCGGTCGGATCCAGAGAACGCATCAGTTTGCTCCCTCGCCCCGGGAGAACACCGCCCCGCGCTGCTTGAAACAGCGTTTCGAGAACAGAACGGCCTGCCGCTTCAGGCCGGTGTCAGCCAGCAGATTGAGCTCGTCGATGGCGGCATACGCATCGGGCCGCGACTTCGCATGCACCATGCAGAAGAGATTGTAGGGCCAGAGCGGAAGCCGGCGCGGACGAAGGTAGCACAGCGTCACGGCGGGATGTCGTGCGAACGTCGCGGCGACGCCGTCGATGGCCTCGTCGGGAATATCCCACACGGCCATTGCGTTGGCTCTGAAGCCGAGCTTGTCATGCCGGACGACGCAGCCGAACCGCGTCACGACACCCGCAGCCACGAGATGCTCGAGGCGAGAGATCACCACGGCCTGATCGAGCGCAAGCCGATCCGCGACTGCATGATAGGGTTGCTCGACGAGCGGCAGCCCGTTCTCGATTGCGGCAAGGATGCTGCGATCGCGTGGATCGGGATGATACTCCCCGGCCGAGGTTGCGGCCCCGTTCTTTTGCCGCCGCGGCCCGCCGAGTGGAAAGCCGAGGCCGAGATGATAGGCTTGGAGCATCGGCAGTGCGATCGCGGCAACACCGCACCGCTCCTCGATGCTCTGAATCGTGGCCGCGACCGCGTAGGGGTCGATACCGGCGACGACGAACCACAGATTCAGGTCGTGCTCTCGCTCGTAATTGTGGGTGACCAGCGCCTCCCGGCTGACGATGGCCGCCACCTCCTCCAGCCGATCCGTCGGCACCTGCATGGCGGCAAGCGTGCTGGCACCCACCGTGTTCGGGCGAACCACCGCGCCGATGCGCGAGATCAGATCTCCGCGCTGCATGCGGCGGAATACGTCGATGGTCTCCTGCGCGTCCAGGGCCGCCGAGCGGCCGACCACCGTGAAGGGCTTCTCGACCAGCGGGAAATCATGCTGCCAGCGATCGATCAAGCTGAGCTCGGTGGGCGTCGGCGTCATTGTCCGATCCTCGTCGCGCGTGCGGTGAAGAAGATGCCGGACGGCTTCTGCGCCGGAATCTCCGCCTTCTTGGCAAAGGAGGCGGCGTCATAGACGTCGATGCGGTCGGCATCGCGCACGGAGACCCAGACCTCGTTACCACGTGGCGTGAACTCCATGTGCAGCACGGCCGGCCCGGGCGTCAGGCGATGGATCACCTCGAGGCTCTCAGTGTCGACGACCTCGATGGTGTCGTTGAGCGGATGGGCGAAGTTGACCCAGACATGGCGGCCGTCAGGCCGCGCCACCGCGAACACCGGCTGGCCATGCGTCGCCACCCTGCCCACTTCGGTGAACTTGCGCAGATCGACGGCGATCAGTTCGTGATGCCCGACCGCCGGCAGCAGCAGCTTGTCGCCGACCGCGGCCCAGCCCTCCAGGTGCGGCATCTTGTAGACCGGCAATTGCTGTTCGCCGCGGCCGTAGCCGTCGAGGATGCGCTCGGCCTTGAGCGGCTGCTGCCAGGTATCGACGTGAACAACGCCGTCCTCTCCGAACAGGCCGGCGAGATAGTGCCGTCCGTCGGGCGTGACGTTGCCGTCATAGGGCAGCTTGCCGACATCGGTCAGCCGCGTGACCGCGGGTACCTCGACGTTGGTCAGATCCGCAATCCAGATCTCGCCGGCGTCATAAAGTGCCCAAGCGAAACGCCGCCCCGGCAGATCGACCAGCCCGATCGTCTTCGACGTCCTGCCGTCGGCGCCGACGGCGGGAATGCTGGCGATCGGATCGAGCGTCCTGGCGTCGAATACCCGCACGCCGCCCGGCTCATAGTTCGACACCGCGATCAGCGCGCCGTCGTCGGAGATGGCGCCGCCGATCGAATTTCCCGCCTGCACGATCCGCCGGGCGATCGTGGCGGTGAGCAGATCGACCTTGGACAGGCCGCCGTCGCGGCCGAACACGTAGGCGTAACGCTGGTCCGGCGAGAACACTGCGGAGGCATGCGAGAGATCGCCGAGCCCCTCGACGCGGCCGATCGCCTTGCGCTCCCCGGTATCGACGATCAGCGCCGATCCGGTCGCGCGCTCGATGACGAGTCCGAGATTGCCGGTGCCGCGCAGCCCGTCGGCGCGGGCGAAGGCGGGCATCATCAGCAACAAGGTCAGAACGAGCCTCAGGGTCACGGCAGATCTCCTTGCTGCAGCCTTTCCGCGATCCATCGCGCGTCGGGCTCGCTGAGCAGCGGACGCCAGGGCGGCATCGGCGTGCCCGGCACGCCGTCGAGAATGATGCCGACGAGTTGGTCACGGCTCCAGGATTGCAGATGCTCGGGGGTGAGCGGCTTGCCGAGACCGCCCTTGAGCGTCAATCCATGGCACGAGCCGCAATCCTGCCGTACCAGGCTCGCCAGCCGCGCGGCGTCACCGCCCGCCCTCGCCGCGACCGCAGGCACGATCGCAGCGACCGAGGCCAATGCGAGGCTAGGCCACAACTGAAATCGCCTCGGTCGTTCTTGCATCGCTCCGCTCGCTACGCTTCATGGCGATCGCGGCGACTCTTCCGATAATGAAGAGAACCGGCCCGTTGAAGGAAGCTTCCTTCAACGCCATCGGAAGGGTCTCCAGATGCGTGCATACTCGCCGCTCCTGGGGAGTCGTTCCTTGACAAATCGCAAGCGCCGGAGTGTTTGCCGGCAAGCCTTCAGCCACCAACTTCCTGACGATCTCCTCGAGATTGGCGAGGCCCATATAGACCACGAGCGTGGTCTCGGGGTCAGCGAGGCTCCGCCAATCCAGGTCGAGCGGCTCGTTGGCCTTGCGATGGCCAGTTACAAAGCGCACGCCCGAGGCGAGCCCGCGATGGGTCAGCGGGACCCGCACCGCCGCGGCGCAGCCTTGCGCGGCGGTGATGCCCGGAACCACCTCATAGGGAATCCCGGCGGCCTCCAATTCCGCGGCCTCCTCCGAGCCGCGTCCGAAGATGAAAGGATCGCCGCCCTTCAGTCGCACCACCGTGCGGCCGGCGCGCGCGAGCCGCACGAGAATTCCGTTGATCTCGTCCTGCGGCACCGGGTGGTGCGCAGGCTGCTTGCCGACACTGATCCGGAGAACGCCGTCGGCGATGGTGTCGAGGATCGCCGGCGGCACCAGCCGGTCGTAGACGACGACATCTGCCTCGCCGATGGCGCGCACCGCCTTCAGCGTGAGCAGCTCCGGATCGCCGGGACCGGCGCCGACCAGATAGACCTTCCCGACAGCCATGAGGCGCTCCGCTTTGGTCGCTTTCACAGAGTGGGAGGATGCGGCGACCAAGGTCGCCGCGTCCTCTCGTGACCCATCAGTAGACGTCGTTGCGGGTGTTGTAGACGTTGAATTTGCCGGTCGGCGTGATCAGCCGTTTGTCGCGGATGACCGTCTTCAACGTCAGCGTCTTGTCGTCGACCACGACGATCGCGGAGTCCTGGACCTTGTTGTTCCAGACGGAGAACCAGATCTCGGTGCCATCCTTGTTGAACTCGCCCTGCACCACGCGACGCGCGCCTTCGGAGATGCCGGACCACTGTCCGATCGGAAGCACCTTGTACTCGGGCTTCTCCTTGGCCAGGTCCTTGATCTTGAACACCGCGACCGAAGAGGAAATCTCTGCGTCCGTATTCAAGGGCGTGTCGACGTAGAGGTTTTCCGACTTCGGATGCGTCTTGATGAACAACGAGCCGGAGCCCTGCCCCTCGATTGTCTGCACGACCTTCCACGCCTGATCCTTGTGCTTCTCGGGATCGGTGCCGATGAAGGAGATCGTCTCGCTTCCGAGGTGGCTCGTCGCCCACACCGGTCCGAACTTCGGATGCTCCAAGTTCGCACCGCGCCCCGGGTGCGGGGTCTGGCCCTGGGACTCGACTACGCCGACGAGCTTGTCCTCCTTGGTGTCGACGATCGCGATCTTGTGGCGGGCGTTCGCGGCGACCAGAAAGTAGCGGCCGGTCTTGTCGAAACCGCCATCATGCAGAAAGCGCTCGGCTTCGATCGCGGTCACCTTCAGATTCTTCAGGTCCTTGTAGTTGACCAGCAGGATCTGCCCGGTTTCCTTGACGTTTACGACGAATTCGGGGTTGTAGTGCGAGGCGACGATCGAGGCGACGCGCGGCTCCGGGTGATACTCCTGCGTATCTTCGGTCATGCCGCGGGTCGAGACCACCTTGATCGGCTCGAGCGTGGCGCCGTCCATCAGTACGTATTGCGGCGGCCAGTAGGAGCCGGCGATCGCGTACTTGTCCTCGTAGCCCTTGAACTTCGAGGTCTCCACCGAGCGCGCCTCGGTGCCGATCTTCAGCTCGGCCACCGTCTGTGGCGGGTCCATCCAGAGGTCGATCAGGTTGAGCTTGGAATCGCGCCCGATGATGTAGAGGTAGCGACCGGACGCCGACATGCGCGAGATGTGCACCGCGTAGCCCGACTTCAGGACGTACTCGATCTTCTTGGTGGTGCCGTCGATCAGCGCGATCTCGCCGGCATCGCGCAGCGTCACCGAGAACAGGTTGTCGATATCGAGCTTGTTCATCTTCTTGGTCGGCCGTTGGGCAACCGGCACGAGAACCTTCCAGCTCTCCTTCATCTCTTTCAGGCCGAACTCCGGCGGCTGCGCCGGCTCGTTGAGCAGATAGCGCGCCATCAACTCGATGTCTGTCGCCTGGAGGTCTCCCGAAGTGCCCCAGTTGGGCATGCCGCCGGGCGAGCCGTAGGTGATGAAGTCGCGGAGATAATCGAAACCGAGCTTCTTGGTGAGATCGGGCGTCAGCGGCTTGCCGGTCGCGCCCTTGCGCAGCACGCCGTGGCAACCAGCGCAGCGCTCGAAATAGATGCGGCTGGCCTTCTCGAACTCGGCCTTGGTCAGATTGGGATCACCCGGTTTGGTGCCCGGCTGTTCCACCGGCTTGTCGCCGAGAACGTCGAGACTCGGCTGATACTGGCCGCCCGGCGTGGTCTTGTGCTGCTGCACGTCAGCAGGTTTCGGACTCGGTGCCGGCTGCTGAGCGAAGCCCTCCGTCATTGCACCCAACATCAGAGCGGCAGCGGCGGCGCCGCCGGTGAGCATCGCTAGCAGAGAAGCTCGGCCTCGCATCACATTCCTCCAGCGTGAAAATCCCGATGGAGCCTTATGCCTTAGAATGCAGCAGCTTCGCCTTGACCGCGGTTAAGACCGGGATTGACATACCTCAATGCGGTGATGGCCGAACCCTGCCTGATCCCGAGCCATGCGAACGTCGATCGTCACCATCGGTCCTGTTGCCTTGCAAGGCCTGCGCGCAATGGCGATGCTTCTGCTCGCAATGTGCAGCACACAGGCGGCCGATCTCGGCCGTGCCGAGACGTTCTTCGCCGAGCCTGCCACCGTCGAGCGCGCCGAAGGCACCCCACCCGCCGCAAGCGTGAGGGCCAAGGATGGACGCGTGCTCGGCTATGCCTTCTCGAGCCTCGACGTGTCCGGATCGGTCGGCTACGCGGGCCGCCCACTCGACATCGTCGCCGCCGTCACCCCGGAGGGGATCATCGTCGGCGCGGAGATCGTCGCTCACGAGGAGCCGATCCTGGTGATCGGCATTCCACGCGACGCGCTCGCGGCCTATGTCGCCGGCTTCCGCGGCTTCGACGTGCGCGCCGGCGCCGCGTTGAAGCCTTCCGACGAGCTCGCCCGCGGCCCGCACGCAGTCGCAGGCGCCACCATCACCAGCACCGTCATCCGGGACGCAATCGTGCGCTCGGCACGTAGCGTGCTGCGTAGTCGCAGCATGGCGCCCGACCGCGCCGTGCGTCTCGATCGTGAGACGCTGCGGCGGTCGCCGTGGCCATCGCTGCTCGCCGAAGGCGCGGTGCAGCACCGGCTGGTGTCGCGCGGCGAAGCAGCCAAGCTGCTGGCCACGCAGGACAGCGAGCCCGAAAAGCCGTTCATCGACCTATGGCTTGCGCTGGCGACGCCGCCGCCGATCGGCGAGAGCCTGCTCGGCCAGCGCATCTACGAGAGCGAGCTCGGCAAGATCGGGCCGGAGGACGACCTCATCCTGATCGGCGCCAGCGGGCTCTATTCGTTCAAGGGCACCGAGTGGCGCCAGACCGGAACATTCACCCGCATCGAACTCGTCCAGGACAACCGCACGTTCCGTCTGAAGCCGTCCGATCATACTGCGGTCGAGTCCCTGCATGCCGCCGGCGCGCCGGAATTGCGCGAGATCGCGGTATTCCGGATTCCGCAAGCCGGCGGCTTCGATTCGACAAGACCGTTCCGTCTCGATCTCGACCTCGGCGCCGGTTCGGTGCCGCACGGGCCCGCGGTGGTCTCGCTGGCGTACCGGATTCCGGAGCGCTATCTCATCGCCGCCGCGCCGCCGGCAGCGGCGGGCAAGGTCGCAACAGCTGCAGCCGCGCCCGCGTCGACGCAAACCCTGTGGCAGGACATCTGGTGGGCGCGCCGCTACGAGATCGGTCTGCTCGGCGCCATGCTCACGGTGCTTGCGGCGATCCTGATCTTCCAGGATACGGTGACGGCGCACGGCGTCTTCTACTATCGGCTGCGCACCGGCTACATGCTGCTGACGCTGATCTTCCTCGGCTTCATCGCCAACGCCCAGCTTTCGGTCGTCAACGTCCTGACCTTCATCCACGCATTGCTCTCCGGCTTCCGCTGGGAATTGTTCCTGCTCGACCCCCTGGTGTTCATGCTCTGGAGCTTCGTCGCGCTCAGCATCCTGTTCTGGGGACGCGGCGTATTCTGCGGCTGGCTTTGTCCGTTCGGCACGCTACAGGAGCTGACCAACCAGGTCGCGCGGCGCCTCGGCATCAAGCAGATCGAAATTCCGTTCGGGCTGCACGAGCGGCTGTGGATGATCAAATATGTCGTGTTCCTCGGTATTCTGGCTATCTCGCTGCGCTCGATCCTGGCGGCGTTCCAGCTTGCCGAGATCGAGCCTTTCAAGACCGCGATCACGATGAAGTTCCTGCGGGAGTGGCCGTTCGGGCTCTACGCAGGACTGCTGCTGCTCGCCGGCCTGTTCGTCGAGCGCTTTTATTGCCGCTATCTCTGCCCGCTCGGCGCGGCGCTGGCGATTCCCGCGCGCATGCGCATGTTCGAATGGCTCAAGCGCTACCGGGAATGCGGCAGCGAATGCCATATCTGCGCGCGGCGCTGCACCGTGCAGGCGATCCATCCGCTCGGCCAGATCAACCCCAATGAATGCATCTATTGCCTGAAATGCCAGGCCAATTATTTCGACCAGGACGTCTGCCTGCACCTGAAGAAACGCGCGCAGCGGCGCCAGCCGCCGTCGCAGCCCGCGCCGCCCTGGAATTCGTGAGGGAGGACGATGCTTCCTGTTCATCCGACACGCCGCCGCGCCATCACCATCTTCGCAGCCGCAGCCGCCGGTGCGGTCGCGGGCCATGCCCGTCCCGCGACCGCCGACTACGAATGGCGAGGGACGGCGATGGGCGCCGATGCGCGCATCCTGTTCAACGGGATAGCGGCCGAGACCGCCCGCGAGGTGGTCGATCTGGTCGAGGCGGAGATCGAACGCCTGGAGAATGCGCTAAGCCTGTTCCGCGACGCCTCGGAGTTGCGACGCCTCAACCGCGAGGGCCGGCTGGAGGAGCCGAGCGGCGACCTGCACCGCGCGCTTGCGCTGGCGCTGGGCGTCGCCGACTTCACGAATGGGCTGTTCGATCCGACCGTTCAGGCACTCTGGGAAGCGCATGTCGATTGGTTCGGAAATCGCAACCACACCGGTCTGCCGCCCGATGACGTGATTGCGCTGGCTCGGCAGACGGTGGACTGGCGCAGGATCCGGCTCGCGCGGGACGCGTTGCGTCTCGGCGACGGCCAGCGTCTCACGCTCAACGGCCTCGGCCAGGGCTATGTCACCGATCGCGTGGTAGAACTGCTCGCTGCGAAGGGCCTCACCAACATCCTGGTCGACCTTGGCGAGCAGCGCGCCCTGACGCCGCGGCGCGACGGATCGCCCTGGCTGGTCGCACGCCGGGATGCCGCGCCCATCCGGCTCGCGCGGGGCGCGCTGGCGACGTCGGAAGGCTCGGGCTGCGTGCTGGGAGCCGACGGCGCCGCGCATCATCTGTTCGACCCGCGCAGCGGCCGCAGCGCGGCGCATTGGCGCACGATCACCGTGCACCACGCATCCGCAGCCGTCGCCGACGCGCTGTCGACCGCGCTCTCCATTGCGTCGGCAGACGAGATTCGGACGTTGCTGCCCAGACTTGAGGATGTCACCATCTGGGCCGTCGACATGGATGGCCGCAGGCTGCGCTGGTCCAAAGCACCGTATGACGGCATCGCCGGTTGAACGACGATTCCGCCGCGGCTGCGTCCGCGACGACTACTTGGTCTTGCCCTCGGCGTCGTATTGCTTGAGGTAAGCCCAGAGATTCTTGGCCTCAGCCTCGGTCTTGATGCCGGCGAACACCATCTTGGTGCCGGGCACCTTGGCCTTGGGGTCCTTGATGTAGTCCAGGAAGTTCGCCTCGTCCCAGGTGATGCCCGAGTTCTTGTTCGCATCGGAATAGCTGTAGCCCGCGATCGATCCCGATTTGCGGCCGTCGAGGCCGTTGAGGACGGGCCCAACCTTGTTCTTCGCGGTCGGGCCGACGTCGTGGCAACTCACGCATTTCTTGAACGCGGTGGCACCGGCAGCGACGTCCTCCGCGGCCGCTGCGCTCACTGACGCAGCGACGACGGCGATGGCGGTCAATATCCGTTTCATGTCTTCATCTCCGGGGTTGAACCTGGTTGCGTGGTCCCTAATGCGCGCCAAGCGCCTTGTGCAATCGGGCATCATGGGTTTCGAAATGCCGGGAGAACCAGGCATCCAGCGCGTTCGCGAGCAGGCGGTCGTCGAACCTGGAGCTGGCTTCGTAGTCCTCCATGAGGTCGCGGATCTCGTCCAGCAGGCGCTCATGGTCGTTCTTGTGCTGGACGAGCTGGTCGTAGCCGTGCTCGCGCATGAAGCGCTCCTCCAGCGCGAAATGCGACGAGATCGCCTTGAACAGGTCGCCGAAGAAGCCGATCACCGCGTCCTTGGAACGCTGCGCGGTCGCCTCGGCATGGAGGCGGTTGATCAGCTCGATCAGCTCCCGGTGCTCGTGGTCCACGGCCGCAACGCCGACGCTGTAGCGGTCTTCCCAGTGCAACAGGCCCATGACGCTCTCCTCACCGAAAGATGAAATCGCCGCTTTCAGGCCGGTAGTCGATGACGAGGAGCTGCGACGGCGCCACCGTCACAGTCTCGCGATGCTCGTGGTCGAAGCCCTCGGCGCGCGCGGTATCGCGCATCCGCACGTCGACGTCGTACTTTCCGGCCGGCAGCACGAAGCGCTGATAGACCTTGGACGGTCCGTCGCCCGCGATCCCCGTGGGCGGCAGGTCGGCCCGGAAGATGCTGCGGCCGTCGACGTCGAGTTCGACATGGATCGCGCGGCGAACGCGCGGACAGTCCTGCACCCGCCGCATGTTCGGCGGCAGCTTCGCGATCTCCTCGGGGCTGAGCCTGCGGCACTCACCCCTGCGGTCGGCGCCGTGCACGAAGGTCAGGAGCACCGCGCCCGAATTGTCGGAGATCTGGTGGTAGACTGGCCAGTTCGACAACACGGCGACGCCGGCGAACAGCGCCAGGATGACCACGAACCGACCGGCCGTGCGCAGCGCCCCGCTCATGACTTGGTCCTCGCCTCGGCCGGCTCGCGCGTCTCACCGGATTTCGCGGCGGCGCTGGCTGGCAGCGGAGAACGCATGCGCAGCGGAGGCTTTCCGGCCATTTCTGCGACAAAGGCCGCGATCTCCACTTCCGCCCTGCGCACCTCCAGCGCAGAAGCCCAGATCGTCGCGATCCGGTCGCGCGGCACGCGGGCACGCAAATAGGGATCGCGTTGCGCGGCAAAACGCTCCTCGGTCCATTTGACCCCGAGCCGGTTGTAGCAGGCGCTCTCGGCGCAGCCGGCCACGACCACGCCGTCGGCAAGATCTCGGCTGAGGATGAAGTCGATCAGGGACGGCGGCGCCATGGCCACGCATGGCAGCACCACGGTTCCATCCAACCGCCCGGCGGCGGCCCCGTGTTCGCACGCCAGCACCAGCACACGACCTGCCCCGGACAGGCCGGTGGCGGTCGCCGCGACCTTCTCGCGCAGATTCTTCAACGGATATTCGGGCAAGTCGATCCCGGTTTGCAGATCCGCGGTGCGCCGGAATGGCGTCGACGACGGGCAGGAGCCGACACAGATGCCGCAGGATACGCAGAGCGAGGGATTGACCTGCGCCTGCGTCGGAAACGGCAGCCCGTCGGTCCTGTTGACCATGCGGATCGCCTCATAAGGACAATCCTCCGCGCAGCGCGCGCAGCCGTTGCAATGGTCGAGATGAACCTCGACCGCCCTGGCGCGCCGCAGCGGCGGCAGCCACGGCATCAGCGCGATCATCAGCGAGAATGCGCCGAGGAACGCCCATACCGCGCCGTTGCCCCAAAGCGTGGTCAAGGGATAGAGCGGCAGGTACAGCCAGTCGATGCCGACCGCCGCCGGCACTTTCGCGAGGTCGGCGTGGCCCTGCGAGAGTGCGGGTCTCCAGATCGAGACCGCCAGCAGCGCGGCGAGCGACAACAGCGCGAGCGCACGCGGCGGGTTCACCTTCGGTCGCGAGATTCGCAGGATGTGCACCCACATGATGAACAGCAGGAACAACGGCACCGCGACGTGCATGAACACCATCAGCGAGAAGAAGCGACTGGTCAGCGTTCCCGTGGCGATGAAGTTGCGCGCGATCGGCTCGCCGAACACCGGCAGCCAGTCCAGCAATTCGGAGGAGACCAGTGCGACATATTGCGCGAGCTTGTCCCAGACCAGCCAGTACCCGGTGATGCCCGAGGCATAGAGCAGCCAGATGATCGGCAGCCCGGTGAACCAGGAGAACCAGCGGACGCCGCGGTAATGGTCGTAGGCGAATTCGCGCAGCAGGTGGACCGCGACCATGACCACCAAGAGGTCGGAGGCGTAGCGGTGGAAGCTGCGCATCACCCCCGCATGGAACCAGTGGTCCCGGCTGAGATATTCCACGGACTGATAGGCGCGCTCGATGCCGGTGTCGAAGAAGATGAAAAGGTAGATGCCGCTGACGGCGACGATCCAGAAGAAGAAGAAGCCGAGCGCGCCGAGCTGCGCCAGAGGATTGAGCGCAGGCGAGAACAGCCGATCGAACGGACGTTCGATCAGGCCGAAGCCCGTGCGGAGAGCGCTGCGGATCGCGCCAATCACAAGATCACCCGTTTCATCCGACCCCGCCGCTCATGCCTGCGCCGAACGCATCCATTCCCTCAAGATCAGACCGCCCATGGCGAGCAGGGAGAACGCGGCGATGGCGCCACCGAACACCAGCCCGTAGTCGAAGCGGTAGCGGCGCGACCCGGGATCGTAGGCGGTGCAGATGAAGCGGATGCGGTCGAGCAGCCCCTCAAACGAAAACGGCGTCATGGTGCCGTAGACCACGTCCTTCATCGGCTCCATGAACATCGTGAAGGGAAAGTCGTCGCCGTAGACGTGCCGGTAGACCTTGCCGTCCCTGTCCACGATCGTGGTCTGGGTCGGATGGTCGAAGCCGCCGGCGACGGCCCGGTAGCTGAAGCCGAGATCGTTCAGCAGCGCCTCGATGGTCGCGGCATCGCCGCTGGCGGTGCGCCAGTTCGGGAGCTTGATGCCCTGCATCGAGGCGAATTGCGCCATGCGCACGACGGTGTCGTTGCGCGCATCGAAGCCCACGGTCAGCACGGCGAAGCGCCCCAGCCCGAAGACGCGGCCCGCCTCGTTGACCGCGTCGATCAGATGCTGGGTTGTCGGCGGACAGACCGAGCTGCAGGACGAATAGACCAGACTGATGACGAGCGGCTTGCCGCGATAGTCGCGCAAGGAGAGCGGGGCACCGGTCGTGTCCACGAGACGATGGTCACCGATCACGCGTCCGAGCGCCCGTTCGCCGGCGGTGATCGCCGCGCCCGGATCGAGTGCCGGCGAGGCGGGCGCGCCTCGAGCGGATGCGACCGACAAGCAGGTCAGCATCGCGACCAGCCCCAGCGCGGCACACCCGCGAGTCATGACCAATACCCGGCCGCGCCGGCCAGCAACGCGCCCGCGACCAGCAGGCCAAGCTGCAGCAGCGAAGCGAAGAAATTGGCCATCGCGTTGGCCTTCGACGGGTCGCTATAGAGCCGGATGCTGGTCCAGACGAAGTAGGAGCCGCCAGCGGCCGCGCCGATGCCGTAGAGAATCCCCTCGCCGAACCAGAGCGGCAACAACGCAATCAGCGCCAGCGCCACGGAATGGGCGAGGATCGCCATGGTCCAGGCGCGCGCGGGCGTCACCACCGGCAGCATCGGAATCCCCGCCCGGGCGTAGTCCTGCCCCTTGGCGGCCGCGAGACTCCAGAAATGCGGCGGCGTCCACAGGAACAGCACGATCGCCAGCACAGTCGGCACCACCTGCGGCGACGGATCGACCGCGGCCGCTCCTGCCAGCACGGCGAAGCTCCCGGCAAGCCCCCCGACCACGATGTTCCAGGTGCTGCGCCGCTTCAGCCACACGGTGTAGACGATGCCGTAAGTAAAGGCGCCGAGGAAGACGTAGGCCGCAGCGATGTGGCCGACCGTGAGCGAGGCAAGACCGAGGGACACGGCAAGCAGGCCGACGAACGCCACCGGCCACCATATGCTCTCTCCGAACGCGCCGCTGGCGAACGGGCGGTTGCGGGTGCGCGCCATCAGGCGATCGAGGTCGCGGTCGTAGTAGTGATTGAAGGCGCCCGCAGCACCGGATGCGCCGAGGATCGAAAGCGACAGGGCGAGAACCTGCCACCAGGACAATGCCGGCCCGCTCGCGACCGCGACCCCGGCCAGCGCGCTGGCCGCGATGGCGACGCCGATCCTGAGCTTGAGGAGCGAGACCGCCGTCGCCGCCGTCGCACGCATGTTGTTACCCTCTCGCATGACCACGGCCATCACCGGAACAGCCACAGCTCCGAAAGATATTTCCAGTTGATGAAGTAGTAGAGGACGAAGCAGACGAAGAAGATCCCGACCAGGATGATGGTGCCCGGAAGCTTGACCGTGCCCTCGCTGCCGTAATGCGAAGCGACGGCGCCGCCGCCCGAATGCAGCGGAAAGGTCAGCTTGTGCCCGCTCTCGATCTTCTCGCCGAACAGCACGGTGCCGACGACGACCAGGACGAAGATGATGCCGCCGATCGCCGCGATCACCGCAAAGATGCCGTTCAGCCCCATCATCAGGAAGGCCCCCGCTGAATAGGCGAAGGACAGGTTGGCGTCGCTGAAGGTGATGTCCCAGTGCCGCCGCGCCACGCCCAGCGTGCCGGCGCCCATCATGAACAGCGAGATACCTGCGGCACCGATCCCGAACAGATAGGGCTGGATCTTGGCAAGCTTCGGCCAGACAATCTCGCGCTGGAAGATCAGCGGCAGCACGAGATAGGTCGCCGCCATGAAGGCCAGCGTGGTGCCGGCCACCACCGTGCCATGGAAATGGCCGGGGACGTAGATGGTGTTGTGCATGAGCACGTTGAGTTGCTCGGTGCCGAGCACGACGCCGGAGATGCCGCCGATGAAGCCGAAGAAGATCAGCGACAGGAACATGCCTGAAAACGCCGGATTGCCCCACGGCGCCTTGCGCAGCCATTCGAACACGCCGCGGTTGAAGCCGTTGCGGCGCTGCGCCGCCTCGATCGAGCCCGGTACGGTCAGGCCGTGGATCATCGAGCCCATCACCGCCAGGTACATCATGTAGCTGGTGTTGACGATCTTCCAGCTCGCGTCGAGGCCGGGCTCGGCGAGGAGGTGGTGCGCCGAGGCGAGCTGCAGGAATAGGATGTACATGAGGAACGCGGTACGACTGACCTTCTCGCTCAGCGGCTTGGCGCCGACCAGCAGAGCGCCGATCAGGTACCACAGCGAGACATGGGCCGAGACGTTGATCTGCTGCGAGGAATGGCCCATCGCCCACCACACGACCTTGTACATCAGCGGATCGATGTCTGAGATCAGGCCAAGCGACCACAGCCAGGTCGGGATCAGGATGATCGCGCCCGTGGCGATGGTGAACACCGCGATGATCGCAGCCGTCAGCGCGCCGAAGGTCACCAGCGGAATCGAGCCCTCATAGGTCCCCTCCTCTTTCGCGATCACCAGCGTCGCAAAGAAGATGATGCAGCCGATCAGCGCGCCGACCGCGAACAGGACGATACCGAGATAGAAGTTCGGCTTGGCCTGCATCGGCGGGTAGGAGGTGAACATCACGCTGGAATCGCCTTGCAGCACCGTCACGTTGGTCATGAGCGCGCCGACCACCATCAGCACGAAGCCCAGCCAGGCGAGCTTCGGCGTCGCCAGACGGCAATTGAGCAGGACCGCGGAAGCGAAGTAGAGCACCGCGATCTCGAAGAAGATGATCCAGAACAGCAGCACGTTGGCGCCGTGCCCGGTCAGGATCAGGTAGAACCAGTCAGCCGGCAACAGATGCACGGCCGGCCAGCGAGTCAGCGCGACCAGGAGGCCCATCAGGCCGCCGATCGCCAGGAAGACGACCGCGGCGACGGCGTTGGCCTTGATCAGGGTCTGCGCCGCCGTATCGACCTTCAGCCCGGTGTACTGGCAGGTGCGGAATTCGGCCTGGCGGCCGACGGCTCCGATGACGGTTTCAGCGGTCATGTTGCTACCTCTGCTCGGCCAGGCGCTGATCGGCCGCGGCCTGCTTCTTGTCGGTGACGTAAATCTTGCCGGTCATGGTGTGGTGACCGATCCCGCAGAACTCGTTGCACACGATTCCGAAGGCGCCGCTCTCGGTCGGCGTCAGCGAGATGACGTGCTCGTAGCCGGGATGAACCTGGATGTTGATGTTGGTCGGTTGCAGCGAGAAGCCGTGCTGCCAGTCGATCGAGGAGAGATGGATGCGGTAGCTCTGGCCCTTCTCCAGCTCGAGGATCGGCCACCACTGCCAAAGACGGGCAAGCAGGTAGACGTCGGCTCCCGGTTTCGGTTTGACCACAGGGATGCCCTGCTCCTCGCGCACCTGAAACTGCTTGGCGAAGTTCTCGACCTTCTGCTCGTAGGCGGTCGGCGCGATACGATAGGCTTCCTTGCTCAGGTTCTGCTGGCCGATGAAGTGCCAGGCGATCATGAAGCCGAACATGAACAGCCCCCACAGGAAGGCTATGAAGATCCAGATCAGTTCGACCCGTTCGATGGGTTCATTCCACCAGATCCGTTGCTCGGGAGGTGTGGCAGCCATGATCGATGTTTCCTGTGTTGACGATAGGGCGACGCGCGCCGCGACACTCGGCTGCCGCTTTATTTGGCCAGCGGAATGGAAGCGACTTCCATGACCCCCCAGATGACGTAGAGCACGGTCGGCAGCGTGATCCCCAGGAACAGCAGCAGGAACGGATTATCTAGAATGCGCTGCATCACCGGGACGCGCTCGGCGCGGTCCTGCTTCGGCGCATCGGTTTCAATGGGCGGCATCGGCAGACTCCATCGGAGATGTCGCACCAAATTTACGTGCTCCGCCGCAGCGATCCTTGACCGCGGTTAAGGATGGCGCAGCGCGCAACAGAAATAATGGCGTCATGGAGCCACCGACCGACGCCGAGCCCGATCGCAATTTGCTGCAACGCGGCCGTCGGCTTGTGGGCGCCAGCGTGCTGATCGCGGTCATCGCAGGCGCAATGGTGGTCGCCTGGGGTGACTATTTCGGCCGACCGGCGCGCGCGCATGACATCATGCTGCTTTATGTCGGCGCCGAGGATTGCGCACCCTGCCGCGCCTGGCAGATGGGAGACGGCGCCAGCTTTCTCGCGTCGGCGGAGTTTCATCGCGTCCGCTATCGCGAGGTCAAGTCACCGCATCTCGCCGACGTGCTGGCCGACGAGAACTGGCCGGACGAGCTGCGCAGCTATCGCGGCGAACTAAAGCGCAGCGATGGCGTACCGCTGTGGCTGGTGGTGTCCGACCACGAGATCGTCGAACGGAAATTCGGCACCGCGGCCTGGCGCGAGAGCATCCTGCCGAGGATCAGGAGCCTGCTCCGGCAAGCATCGATTTAGAGTCAAGATCGAGCGGGCGCGGCGGCTGGGCGCAGATCGGCCTCGGCTTGACGGGACAACGCGCCATGGTCCGATCGCATGCCACCAGCTTGCAGAGTTGCGCCATGTCGCGCACCTCCACGGTGGAAGCGTGCACGTCGACGCCGGCGGCGCGCAACTTGGCGAACACGCGCGACAGCGATTCCGGCTTGAGGCCGAGCCTGCCGGCAATCAATGACTTATCGTAAGGTAGCGTGATCCGGCACGGCCCCTTGGCACGGGGCGCGAGCGAGACCAGGAACTCGGCGACCCGCTGCGTTGCGCTGTGCGCCATCAGCTGCTCGATTTGCTGGACCATCCGTTGCAGATGCTGCGAGGTCGAGGCGATCATCGCGATCGCGACGTCGGGCATCTCTCGAATGCAGTTCACGACGTGATCCGCAGGGATCATCATCACCCTGGCCAGAGTAACAGCGCTGGCCGTTGCGGGATAGCGGCCGGACGTGAACGTAACCGCTTCGGCGAAGCTCTCGCCCCGAGTCAGCACGTTGAGGACGGCCTCATCGCCGGCAGGCGTAACGCGATAGAGCTTGATCCAGCCCTCCATGATGACGAAGAACGCCTGCGCCTGCTCACCCTGCCGAAACAATGCGCGCCCTTGCCGCAGGTTGAGGACGGTGGCCTCGCCCAGAAGCACCGCCAGCGTCCCGGGCTTCAGTCCGCTGAAGACCGGTATCTGGGCGACGATGTCGAGATCGACCGGGGTCGGCGCTGCCATGGTTTCGTCCCTGAAATGATTATGATCTCGTTGCTCAATTCTTCATCATCCGCCGTCGCGCCTTTTTGACCTTGATCAAATCGGGCTCAACCTTCGCCCTGATTTTTCCCGTCAGAGGCGTCCACCCGCCTGACCAAGAGCCGCTTTGCGCAAGGCCCGCAGGAACTCTTCGCAATCGACGTCATGCTCGACGCACGCATCGAGGACCGTGTGGAAACAGGCGATCGGACAGCCGACGCAACTCATTCTGAAATCCAGGAACGCTCGTATCGTCGCCGGATGGCTCCTCATCACCTCATCCACCAAATCGTCCGGCCCGGGCGGCATCCGAGACTTTCCCGTTTTGCAAATGTACTATCGCTCCACCCGCTTCTTTCATGTTTGTGGCAGCGCAAACTCCCTTGCCATTTTGCCGGACATCGTCGCCGAAGCAGGCGAAGCGGTGGGCGAGAGCCATGCGCGACAACAGCCCTGACCAGCAGTGGCTTCGCCCCGCTCTCAGAACAGATCGCGATCTTTTTCTCCCGCACAATTCCTCACGCGCCTGCGACGATCGCTGACGGCACCTTCCTCTCGACGCTCGCGCTGTCGCCGTGCGCAAGATCGTCGCCGGCCGGAACTGGCGCAATCTGCATCGCGACCGCCACGCGATAACGTGCTGATGTCGTGGATCGGCGGCACAATCGTCTCCCTCCGGTGAGGGCCGCCTTGTCGGGTTGATGCAGGTGCTGTGTAACAGCCCTTATGGACAGCAATAAATTCAGTACTCAGATCGAACGGTTCGAGGTTGTCGAGACCGGCCGCCGCCGGCGCTGGACCGATGATGAGAAGCTCAAAATCGTCCTGGAGAGTTTGCAAGCACCGCGCGCGGTCTCGTCGACGGCACGACGGTATGGCATCTCTCGCTCGCTCTTGTTGACTTGGCGACGATCGTTTGGGGCGCGGACGAACGACATTGAACAGCCTCAGCCAGCCTTTGTGCCTGCGACGGTGATGGCGGACCAACCGCCGGTGCCGCCAATAGCTTTGGCGGGGCCAGCGAGCGGACGCATGGAGATTGTCATCGGCAAGGGCTGTCGGGTGATCGTGGACGCCGGCGTTGATATGACCGCGTTGTCTCGCGTGTTGGATCTGCTGGAGCGGCGATGATCCCGATCGCGGCAGGGGCAAGAATCTGGATCGCGACCGGTCACACTGACATGCGCAAAGGCATGCAGGGTCTGGCATTGCTGGTGCAGGAGGGGCTGGGGCGAGATCCTTTTGCCGGCGACGTCTTCGTGTTCCGTGGTCGTGCTGGCACACTGATCAAGGCGCTTTGGCACGACGGGATCGGGCTATCGCTCTACGCCAAACGGCTGGACCATGGGCGCTTCATCTGGCCCGCGACGGTGGATGGGGTGGTGTCGCTGACGGCAGCTCAGATGGGCTATTTGCTGGAGGCGATCGACTGGCGCAATCCGCAACACAGCTGGCGGCCGCAGAGCGCCGGATAGGTTGCGCAATAGTCCCGTGAGATTGCAAAAAGCGCGCGCCAAATCGCGGTTTTTGTGATTCCATCGATGCATGGGTGACGGTCCCGAGAAGCTGCCGGAAGATATTGAGGCGCTCCAAGCGGCGTTGCTGGCGACGCGTGCCGAACTCGCCAGCGTTCGCGCCCAGCAGTCCGACGACCATGCGCTGATCGCTCACCTGAAGCTGCAGATCAAAAAGCTGAACCGTGATCGCCATGGCCCTCGCTCGGAGCGTACCGCAAGGCTGCTGGATCAGCTCGAACTGACGTTGGAGGAGCTCGAGGCTTCAGCGACTGAGGACGAACTCGCTGCCGAAATGGCCGCGGCCAAGACGACAAAGGTGGCCTCGTTCACGCGCAAGCGGCCGTCGCGCCAGCCGTTCCCGGAGCATCTGCCTCGCGAGCGGGTGCTCGTGCCGGGACCGACGTCGTGCATCTGCTGCGGCGGTTTGCGGCTGTCCAAGCTTGGCGAGGACATCACCGAGACGCTGGAGGTGATCCCGAAATCCTGGAAGGTGATCCAGCACGTCCGGGAGAAGTTCAGCTGCCGTGATTGCGAGAAAATCAGCCAGGCCCCGGCGCCGTTCCACGTCATCGCTCGTGGTTGGGCCGGCCCCAGCTTGCTGGCAATGGTGCTGTTCGAGAAGTTCGGTCAGCACCAGCCGCTAAACCGGCAGGCCGAGCGCTATGCTAAAGAGGGCGTGCCGCTCAGCCTGTCGACCCTGGCCGACCAGGTTGGTGGCTGCACGGCGGCGCTGATGCCTTTGTTCAAGCGCCTCGAGGCCCACGTGCTGAGCGCCGAGCGATTGCACGGAGATGACACGACGGTGCCGGTCCTGGCCAAAGGCAAGACCGATACCGGTCGAATCTGGGTCTATGTGCGCGACGACAAGCCGTTTGGCGGCCAAGCCCCGCCGGGGACAGTGTTTTATTACTCGCGCGATCGCGCCGGCGAGCATCCCCAAGCCCATCTAGCCGGCTACAGCGGCATCTTCCAGGCCGATGCCTATAGCGGCTATGGCAAGCTTTACGAGGCGGGCCGCAACGCAGGTCCGATCCTGGAAGCCGCGTGTTGGGTCCATGCCCGGCGACCGTTCTTCGTAATGGCTGATCTGGCGGAAAATGCGCGCCGCAAGGTACAGGGCAGAAAGCCTGCGGTGATCTCGCCGCTGGCGCTGGAAGCAGTCCGCCGGATCGATGCCTTGTTCGAGATCGAGCGCGGCATCAACGGCGAGAAGCCCGAGCGGCGCCGGGCCGTGCGCCAGGAGCTCAGCGCGCCGCTCGCCGCCGATTTGGAAGGATGGATGCGTGAGCAACGCGCCAAGCTCTCTCGGCGCAACGACGTTGCCAAGGCGATGGACTACATGCTCAAGCGCTGGGGCTCGTTCACCCGCTTCCTTGAGGACGGCCGCATCTGCCTGTCGAACAACGCCGCCGAACGAGCCCTGCGCGGCATCGCTTTGGGGCGGAAGTCTTGGCTGTTCTGTGGCTCCGACCGCGGCGGCGACCGGGCCGCGATGATGTACAGCCTCATCGTCACAGCCAAAATGAACGACGTCGATCCACAAGCCTGGCTCGCCGACGTCCTGGCGCGCATCGCTGCACATCCGCTCCAACAGCTCGACGAACTTCTGCCCTGGAATTGGCGCAACCGAAACAACCAAGTCAACCAAGCCGCCTGAATAACCGCTCCGCGGTACTCACCGGATGCTTACGCACAATCGTACGCCGGCTCACCAACAACTGGCTGGCGCGGAACAATCCCGGCCGCCTTCCGTTCGCGCGCTACGATGTCGCAGCGATCGAGGCGCCGGCGCTTGCCGGCTTCCCTTTTCAGCTCGCGAACGACTTCAGTTGCTTTTATTTGATTGTCGGAGCGTGCCGACTCGACTTCGCAGGTTTTCTCGCCTCGGCTCGGATCCGGCCGCGCGCGAGAAGAAACGAACAGGCTTCAACCCATTATTTGGTCGGCGCACCAGGGCTCGAACCTGGGACCCGCTGATTGGGCATCAGCTATTTTCCAATACAATCAATAGGATGCTTTGCCTCTTGGCTCCTAGCTTGCGATCGAGACCCTATCGATCAGCCGGTCCAATGCATTCGTGACCATGTCGCCTGGCGCAGCAAGGTCGGACGCGTGGTCTTCGCGCGAGGGGTCTGCTTCAAGCACCGCGCGTTGTAGACTGCCGCTTTCTCGCCGCGACACGTCGGTCGGTCCAGTCCATCATTGGACAAGCCGCAACGCCACTCCTGGATCGCCATCCGCTGATGGTCAGTCAGCCCTTCCCACGTTAGCTGGTCCCACTCTAGGCATCCAGAACCTCTCCCACTGTCTCGAATATATCTTCTGCAATTCCTTCAATTGCGCCATCTGCCCAGGCCCGGAAAGCCTTGGCATAAACTAACTTCTCAGCGTTCGGATTGACTGTTGACGTTGGCTCGCCCGCGCTCTCACTCAAAACGAGGGCTCCGACTTCGATCGCTATCGCGGTAATCGCCGCTACGCGACGTTCGTGCTCGTCCAGAACATTTCCAATAGCGCTCATACCGCCGCTTCTTTCCGCCTGCCCTGAGATCTTTCGTAGCTGGATCAGGCTTCATATCTTTCTTTGGGCTGCTCTCTTTTGCACATGAGACAGAGCGAGCGCACGACCTGCTTTCCATTGACTGCCAGCCGCTCATGTACATGCGGCGTTTTATTCGTGCAGAATACGCAATGGCTTTGCGGAAATTGCAATACGGATTGATTTGATTCGTTCATGAGCCCCCCCAATCCGCGATATTCCTTAATGGTTTGGCATGGAGCAATCGCTAAAGCAGACTGAAGTCTCAATCGGTACGGGATCGTACAGGGTTTGTGGCTAGAATTCTCGCGTGCGGCCACGCCGATAATCGGGGCTCGGCAGCGCCTTCAACTATCCGCCTTTACCTGGCGCATTCTTGCGGGCGATCGCAACGGCGATCAGGCCAAACATTACGAGACGCGGCAGATAATAGATGGGCTCGGCCGTATCGGAGACCTGAACCGCACTCAACACAAGACGTGCCAACGCATCGATCGTGAATGCTGCTGCAAACAACAGAAAGAGAGAATCCCGCGTCCGGCGCCAGAACTTTGCGAAGAACCCGGCAACCGCAAGCGATGCCGTCGCTGCGGCGCCGGCCAAGATGTCAGCGACGTGCTCCATCTCTAATCCTCCCAGATCAGGCCGTACAGAAGAACCAGCGTCGACAACAGCGCGATGCTCGTCCTGAGTATCGAGAGGTCTGTCGCAGGGAACACCAGCTTGTCCATCCAGAGCGCCACATTGTTCAATACAAGCCCGGCAAAGCAGATCGAACTCCATAACAACAAGCGGGAGGTGGTCGCGCGATAAGCGCGAATGAGTAACCACGCGCACAAAGCGCTGGTGATCGCACAGAGACTGTAGATCGCCGCGGCCATGGGCGACCTAGTCCTTCCGAAACTTAAAGGCATCCGAGAACGCCCGGATACCGCGCGGCTTCGAATGGATGAGATTGGTAATGGTAATCAGCTGACGCGCATAGGCTTTCGCCAGCGCGTCCACCGTCGCTCCGTCGCTGGATGTCGGAGCGTAGCGATAAAGCTGATTCTGCCGCCTCAAGAATCCGGCGCTGGCAAGTCCGGCGAGAGCAGCGCCCATTTCTGCGGGTGGTGCGTACAGGCGTTTTGCAACGGCAATCGCGTTCCATTCCTCGGCCGGCCGCTCGCGCAAGAACAGAAGGGCTTCCAGCTGAGCCACTGTATCGATATGCCGCAGAATCAAGTCGCGGACCTCCTCGGATAGCAGCTCTTCGGACATCGACGATCTCGGACGGCAGGTGCGGCAGAGCGGTGACGCCAAGCATAAAGTTCATAGCAGCACCGAAACAGCCGGCTCTACATCCCACGTCTCGACGAATCCAACAATGCCGGCAAAGCGAATGACCCCGACCCGTCGCTGAAGGAACTGTACGCTAGCGTACTGACGCGTTCCGGAAAAGCGACCGTAACGAACAATTGCCTCTGACCCTCCCACATTTTTCATACTTTAGTCGGTCGAGAGGAACTTCGAGATTTGAGATCCCCATGCGACAACATGCTGCGTCGGGGCAAAACTTGTGTGTCTATGCAACTGCCAATACGCTCGGATGGCGCTCCAGCACAATGGTTGCTATGCACGACAACCGAAAGAGCGAATGGTGGAAGAGGTTCGGAACAAGCTGCTTCGTCTGATCCCGGCTGAGGAGCTCGCGGGCATTGTCGGCGTTTGCGAGCGCATTCAGCTCCGTCGCCATCAGGTCCTCCATCATTACCGGCTGCCGATGGAGTACGTCTATTTCGTCGAAAGCGGACTCGTCTCGGTGGCCGCTCGCGTCGATCAGGACAAATTTGTCGAAGTCTGGCTGATTGGGTCGGAAGGCCTGGTTGGCGCGCCAGTTCTGCTTGCAGCCAAGTCGGCGCCTCTGCACCGCAGGACCGTTCAGGTGGACGGGGAAGCGTTACGAGTCAAAACCAGTGATTTCTCGAAGATTCTTGAGAATCTCCCGTATTTGCGCTCAGTCGTGGAGCGATATCTGGCCGCCGTCCTCGTGCAGACCTCGCAATCGGGAGCTTGCAATTCCTATCACGATCTCAGACAGAGGCTTGTCCGCTGGTTGCTCGTCGCTCGCAGCTCGCTGGGCACGGATAACATGCCGCTCACCCACATGATGTTGGCGGAACTGCTAGGGGTGCGGCGCGCCAGCGTGACGGAGTGCCTTGAAGGCCTGCAGAAGGAAGGAACCCTGTCGACCAGACGAGGCTGCATAACAGTTGAAGACGCCGTCGGACTGTCGAAGTTGAGCTGCGACTGCTTCAGCTTGATCGAATACGAGTATCGCCGCCATCTGCTCCTGGCCGATCATGCGTCGCATCGGGAAACGGGTGCGACAATCACGTCTACATCTGCTCCGATCCTTCCAACAACGAGCGCGCGCGCACCGAGCCGCACTTCTGGCTAAATTCCCGAGAAACTCGGAATCTCTACTTCACCACCAACAGTAACAATCACAAGATCGTCGAGAAGTGCCAGTAGTTGACTGGCGCCCGACTTCTGCGAGACGACAATGCAATCACGCCGTCGGAAGAACCTGAACGTTCTCGTACCATGCTTCATCACCTTGGCAATCATGTGCGGCCTGGTGGCCTACTCGCCGGAATTGTATCGAGCGTTCTGCGGCGCAACCGGTTACGGAGGAACGACGCAAAGAGCCTATGGCGATCCCGCAAGCACGTCACAGAAAACTGTAACGGTTGCCTTCGATAGCAACGTATCACCCGGCCTGCCGTGGCGGTTCGAGCCGGAACAGCGCTCCGTGACCGTTCACCTCGGCGAACAAAAGCTCGTATTCTTCAGCGCCGAGAACCTGAGCGATCAGGCGACGGTGGGACATGCGACCTTCAATGTCACGCCACCAACGAGCGGCATCTACTTCAACAAGATTCAGTGCTTCTGCTTCAACGAGGAGCGTCTCGATCCACATCAAAGGGTCGACATGCCCGTCGTTTTCTATGTCGATCCGGCCTTTTCGAAAGACTCGGACATGGATCACGTTGATACGATCACACTAAGCTACACGTTCGGCCGCTCGGCAAGTCCGTCGCAAGCAAAGGATCTCGCGCGCTTTCTTGCCGATGCCGCACCGGACGCGATCCACGGCCGCGAGCTCTTCACCCAGCGGTGTACAGCGTGCCACGCCTTGGATCGCAACAAGATCGGACCGATGCTTGGAGGGGTGGTCGGACGCACCGCCGGCTCGGTTGCCCGCTACAATTATTCAGCAGCGCTGCGGAACGCTGGCCTTGTCTGGTCGGTGGACAAACTCGACCAATGGCTGGCCGATCCCAAGAAGGCGGTGCCTGGAGCGCGCATGCCGGTTCGTGTACTCGATGCTCCCTCTCGTCACGATATTATCGCCTACCTGCAGAAGGTCGGTGTATCCGGCCAGGCGAATGGGAAGACACGAACATCCGAACCGGAGTACTAGGGAGGCGCCGACATGATCCCTATGATGCACCATGCTGAAATCCCGTCGAACCGGATTTCCTGACGATGGCCCATCGAGCAAACGTCGAACATGGCGGAATCATGCGAGGCTATGGCCGCCTGATGCACCGCATTGGTGCTGACCGGTTGTTCGGAAGTCCTGTCACGCGGTACGTCATTCTTGGGCTTGCCGCGATTGGTCTTGTGATTGCCGCTCTCACGCTCCTCGCATCGGTCATGGTCGAGGACTGGTCGCAGCGCGACATCGACCTTCGTTCGCGCCTTGTCTTTCGATCGATCCGGGATCAGGTGGCGACGGCGATGACGGCCAGACCCGAGATCGATCTCGTTCCCGTGTTCGAGCGGATTACCGAGGACGAACGCATTCTGGCGCTCGGCTTCTGCACCGAACCTGGGCAATTGCGCTACGCAACCAAGGCTTTTCCGAAAGCGGTCACCTGTGACAGCGTCAAGCGGGACAAGTCCAGCGCCTTCGCGACTGTTACGGATTCCGGACGGCGAATCCATATAAGCTCCTTTCCGATCACCGGAGGCGTTTCGACGGGCCATCTCCTGGTGCTGCACGATCTGGCGTTCATCGAGGAGCGCGCAAGCGAGGCGCGCCTCTATACCGTGCTCGCGCTCGTAGGGGTAACGGCAGGCCTGGGCCTGCTTGGGACGGCAATCGTACTGACACTGATGCGTGCCTGGAGCCGCTCGATCCGCGGTGCACTCGTCGAGGTACAGCAGGGTAACGCTACCGGGCCGCCGCAACGCAGCAACTTTCCTCTCAATCGCGAGGTCCACGCGGCGCTTTCCGAGTTGCGCATGGAGCGGCGCTTTGCATATGGCATTCACATCGAATGGTCGCCCAGGACGCTGCACCGCGTGCTCGTCGAAGAGCTACCGCGCGCTCAAGTCATGGTCGTTTCCAATCGCGAGCCTTACATCCACAACCATTCCGACAACGGCATCGCATTGCAGATCCCGGCGAGCGGCTTGGTCGCCGCGCTCGAGCCGGTGATGCGAGCCTGCGGAGGCACATGGATAGCGCACGGCTCGGGTTCAGCCGACCGAGACACCGTCGATGCCACGGATAGAGTGCGCGTGCCTCCCGCCGATCCTGCTTATTTGCTCCGTAGGGTATGGCTCTCAGAACAAGAGCAAAATGGATATTACTACGGCCTCGCGAACGAGGGGCTTTGGCCTCTCTGCCATATCGCATTCGTCCGGCCGATTTTTCGAGAGGAGGATTGGACGCAATACCGCAGAGTGAACGAGCGCTTTGCCGATGTGGTCGTTCGGGAGGCGAGTTGCGATGATCCCGTCGTGCTGGTGCAGGATTACCACTTCGCGCTGCTGCCCCGGATGATCCGCGACCGGTTACCCAAAGCGACGATTATCACATTTTGGCACATCCCCTGGCCGAACGCCGAAACCTTCGGAATCTGTCCCTGGCGCCGGGAAATCATCGACGGCTTGCTGGGGAGCAGCATTCTCGGTTTCCACACGCAATTCCACTGCAACAATTTTATCGAGGCGGCGGATCGGTTCATGGAGAGCCGCATCGACCGGGAGCATGCATCCATCACGTTCGGCGGTCAGGAAACGCTGATCAGGCCCTATCCGATCTCGATTGAGTGGCCACCGGCCGCGCTTGCCCAACAAGCTCCGGTACGCGAATGTCGTGACGCGGTCCGGAGGCGGTTTGATCTGCCGTCCGACATGCGAATTGCCATCGGCATTGAGCGCTTCGACTATACCAAGGGCATCCTCGATCGCATTCGCGCGGTTGATGATCTGCTGACCCGACATCCTGAATGGGTCGGACGTTTCGTTTTGATTCAGGCTGCTGCACCGACGCGCAGCAAGCTAGGCCCCTACAGCGCCCTACAGGCGGAGGCCGAGCAACTCGTCTCAAAGGTCAATGCGCGGCACGGCCGAGATGGCTTCGAACCGGTCCGCCTCGTGGTTCGTCATCACGAACCCACTGAGGTCTTCGAACTCTTCAGGGCCTCCGATATGTGCATAGTCTCAAGCCTGCACGACGGCATGAACCTCGTTGCCAAGGAATTCGTCGCCGCGCGCGACGACGAACAGGGGGTGCTGATGCTGTCGAGCTTCGCCGGTGCCTCGCGCGAGCTGTCTGAAGCGCTGATTGTCAACCCTTACGACACACACGGAATGGCGGAAGCGTTCCTGCAAGCGTTGCGCATGTCGGTTGCGGAACAGCGTGACCGCATGCGCCTGATGCGCGAACTCGTGCGAGAGCGCAACGTCTATCGATGGGCAGCCCAGATGCTGCTGGATGCAGCGCGCCTTCGACAGCGCCAGCGCATCGCATCAGCGAACCCAACTGGAATTGACCGGATCTCGCCGCTACCAGTAGCGCCTGGCGAGCGCAAAACAGCTGATGCACGTCTCTGTATTTCCATGGACGTCGAGGGCCGCTGCGAATGAGCCAGTGGCAGCCCCTCGCGCAGACGATCAGTCCTCGTAGCTATTGATCACCGCGTCAGCGATAACGCGCTTTGTGACGATACCGACGATGTCAGCCACGCGGGGACGTGAGCCGCCACGGAACACGATTGCCGCGCCCGCGCGGTGGCGCTTCAACCTTGCAAATACCAGGCTCAACAGGTCCTGGTCCCGGCATATCACCAGCCGCCTTTCGGCAAATGTCTCAACCAGAAGCCCGGGATTGGTATGCGATTCGACCCAAAGGCCGGAACGTGGCGGAATGAGTCCGACGATCCGGCCATCGCGCTCAACCACAATGGCACGGGCGTCATCGACGTCCTCCGCGGCCATGGCCTCCTTCAGCGTCGTGCCTGCTTTGGCAACGATGAAGCGGCGTTCCATGATGTCCTGAGCCTGCTTCACCAGATAGAGGTTAATATGTCGCTCCTTCGGGATGCGGTGACCGCGATGGCGCAGCTTCACCGTGTAAATCGTCTCGTTGACGAGCGCGCGTCTCACGCCTGCGGCCAGCGCAACCGCGACGATTACCGGAACAATGATTGCATAGTCCCGCGTCATCTCGAACACCATGACGATGGCCGTCATGACACCACCCGTGCCCGCGCCGACGATCGCAGCCATCCCGACGATAGCCGCCGAGGATGGCGTCAGTCCGGAATGAGGGAGAATGGAGCTGCTCGCCGCGGCAAAAGCTGCGCCCAATGTGGCGCCGAGATAGAGCGAGGGCGAGAATATCCCGCCCGAAGCCCCACAGCCGAGGCTCACCGTTGTGGCAGTTAGCTTCAGGACAAACAGCAGCGCAAGCAGCCCCGCGGTCGTCATCTTGTGGTCGAGGATGTCCTGGATCACCGAATAGCCGACGCCATCGACGTAAGAATGACCGAAGGTATGGGTGAGAATCACCATCATCAAGCCGACTATCGACATGCCGATGATATTCTGGATGTATTCATTGCCGGACAGCTTCGGAAACCCGTCCTCCATGAAGACGAGCAGGCGAATAAATGCCCATGCTGCCGCGCCACAGAGCAGGCCCAGCAAAGTAAAGGCTATCGCTTCCTGCACGTTGAATGACGCAACCATGTTGAACTGAATGTCCGGAACCGCAAAAGCTGGGTCAGGACCGATCAATATTCGGCCGATCGTGGTCGCAGCGCCCGTGGCCACAACCACGGGGAGAAATGTCCGGTTCGAGACTTCGGGCAGGAGAATTTCGAGAGCGAACAGCACCCCGCCGAGCGGCGTGTTGAACGTTGCGGCAATGCCGGCGCCGGCACCTGCCGAGAGGAGCGTGATCTTTTGCCGGGTCGAGAGCCCGATGAATTGGGCAAAGGCCGACCCGAGCGCCGAGCCGATCTGAATGATGGGCCCTTCCCGTCCGACAGCGGCGCCGGTGCCGATCGATACGGCTGAAGCCAAAGCCTTGATCAAGGCGACAGTGCCGCGGATATTTCCGTGCTTATAGAATATTGCGTCCATGACTTCAGGCACGCCATGGCCCTTCGCTTCGGGCGCGAAGCGCCGGACGAGGAAAACGACGACGAGGCCGCCGATCACCGGCGAGAACAGCAAGAGGTCGCCAAAACGGCTCGGCCCCTCGCTGACGTTCGCGTTGTAAACGAAGCTGAGTGCCCCGCTGTAAAATAGATTGTGCACGAAGGCGATCAAAACGCGAAAGGCAACGGCGCCAAGCCCGGTCATGCCGCCGATCACCAGTGCTAGACCGCAGAGTACGAGCAGGCTGACCCTTCGCTCTTCGGCGAGCGGCTTGGGGATCGTACCGATCAATGCTTTGCTTTCGCTGGACGTCAGGGCTGCGGGCATTTGGTTTTCAAGATCGATACAGGAACGGACATGTCATGGAATGAACGCCTTGTGCTGGAACGGCGCCGACCGAGTGCCGCCGTAAGACGTCACATCAAGCTGGTGGTCCCAATCAGCGTGCTTCAATTCGGGCATCATTGGGCGGCCGACGTCAATCGGTCGAGGGAGGGCCAGCTGTAGTCGGGAAGCTCCAGTTCGTCCGCGATATCGCGTCCTATTGCGAGCCTCGCGACGCCAGGTATGGCAAACGTTCTGGTCACGAGATTGCGAAAAAGCATTCCCGAGCGTGTCTTCGGCGCGAGCGCGCCGGCAAAGCGCTCGGCCGCCTGTTGCTTTTTCTGGATATAGCTCATCAGCCGCGCCTCACATCTGGCAAACGCCTCCCGATGTCGTCCACCAGCTGCGGCAAGTTCGCCTGCCAGTACGTAGGCTGATATCATCGCAAGTGCCGACCCTTGGCCGGCCAGGAGCGAGACGCAGAAGGCGGCATCACCGACAAGGATCACCCGACCTTGCGACCAGCTCGGCATTCTGATCTGGCTCACGCTGTCGAAGTAGAGATCGCCGGTTGGCCCTAGCTCCCTGAGCATCTGATCGCATTCCCAACCGTCGCCGCCATAGACTTCACGCAAGACCGCCTTTTGTGCGCCCGGTACATCCGGCAATGTCGCAACTCCTGCGGTGAACACCAGTAGGAACAACGTGCGATCGTCGCGCAGCGTGAAGCGGCCGACCATGCGGCCAGGCTGGCCATAGATCAAATACACATCCTCATCGCGGGGACGATAACCACGAGCCTCAAAAGCCGCGACGACGTAGCCTAGATTTCGTACGAACCGCGCCTCGGGTCCAAAAGACAGCTTCCGGACGACTGAATGGAGCCCGTCGGCACCGACGAGGAGATCGAACCGACGTTGGCCGCCATGTTTCAGTTCGACCTTGACGCACTCTGCCTGCTCTTCGACAGCAACGATTTCGTCGCCGAAAATGGTTTCGACTTGGCCGGCGATCCTGTCGAACAAGAGACGCGAAAGATCGCTGCGCTGGAGGGTGACGAAGCGCCCGTTCGTCAATTCGGAAAACACCCGAGTGCCAAAGCCGGCCAAACGACAACCGCTGTCATCGACGATGCGCAGTTCCTGCGCGCGATAGCCAACGCGGTTGATCTCCGGGAGCAGTCCCATCCGTTCGGCGATCGTGTAGCCAAGTCCCCAGAAGTCGATAACGTAACCGCCACTACGCAAGGCAGGTGCGCGCTCGACGAGCGTGGGCTCAAACCCCGCAGCTTTAAGCCAAAAAGCAAGCGTCGGTCCAGCGATGCCTGCGCCCGAGATCAGGACCGTTGTCACATTCTCTCCTTAACACCGGCCTTGATCAACCACCAGTTCACCGGATAGCTCGTCAGTAAGCCGGCCATCATGGCAATCTGCATCATGAACCAGAACTCCGGCATTGAACCCTCGAGCTTCTGCCCCAGGAGCTTTGGGAACAAAACGAATTGCGCAATCGCCATGAAGCCGTACATGCCGACTTGCCACGCGGTGAGCGAGAGCGCATCTGCCTTCATTGCGTGTCGAATTCCCTCGCCAGGCGACAACTGCCGCGTCGGTTTAATCGTGAAGTACTGAAAGGCGACGCCCAGTACAAAAGCGAAGATGTAGTCCACGATCCAGATCGCAAAAATCTTCTCCGAAAACAAGCTGTGCCATCCGGCCCAGACGGCAATCACCGGAGACGCCAGAGCGAGACTCTCGGCGATAATGTCCCCTACCGTACATCCGGCACCGCAGTGCATTGCACCCTTGGCGACCATCGCCGAATACGGCGTCGAATCGTTGGTCGATTTATCGCTCGATGTCTCGACGTCGCGTACGGCTAGTCGTCCGAAGCGAAAATAGAACTACAACGTTGGTACGGTACCGAACAGAGCGTTGACTGGCCAGACTACGTTCATGATCCACATGTGCTGCGGATGGCGAATGAGGTCAATTGCAATGACGACGGCGCAGACAATTCCGAGTGAAAGGAACGCTAACGCTAGGTCGTGAAGCCAAGCCGAAACCATAATGCTTCCCAGGTTTAGGACGAAGAACGCTCGGAAGCATGCGTTAGTTCGACTACAGCTACGCCATGGCGGCAGTACCTCATCACAGGCCACGCTTGCGGTAGGCCAAGGGTAGTCCAGCGCAATCCGCCGGATGATTGCCAGCCTCTCAATCTTTTCAGTTCGGGACTGCCGGGCTGACTGGGGCGCTCCTCGATCATTCATTCTCTCCGCAGCTGTCTAACGGAGACGGCCTCAGCGAAAATGCGGACTTGCGCCAAGACCCATCCGCGGAGGGCTGTCGCCGGCGGAGAAGTGCTCCGCAGTGGCGAGACTATCCGTCCATCGATGCAGTTGCGATGTGTCGTACGACCTATTTTGAATTTAGGATCGTGACCGGACGCCAAAATTCGTGGTGGCCTTTCAGAAGCTCTTCGCACCGCGCTAGCATTGCCTTCGCCGCGACATCCTCGGGTCGATCCAACAACACCTTCTCGAAATCAACGACCGCGCCCTCGAGGTCGCGGCTGCGATATTTGGCAAGACCGCGCTCATAGCGCGCGATCCACGTTGCGGCGTGGCGCTCTGCGTCGACCTCGCCCGCCAAACCGATCAACTCATGGATCGCGACCCCCTCCTCGCGGCCGTAGACTGCGATGCTGTCGATCTCGCGCGTGATAATGGCACCACGGGCAAGGCGCTCGGTTGCCTCACCGATCAGGACTTGCGTGCCATAGCTCTTGTTGGCGCTTTCCAGGCGGCTTGCAACGTTCACGGCGTCGCCGATCACCGTGTAGTTCAGCCGCAACTCGGAGCCGATATTGCCGACCAGCATGCGGCCGGAATTGATGCCGATGCGGATTTGAAGGGGATCGCCGAGATCGTCGGTGAGGCCGGACTCGACGATGGCGCGGCGGATGTCCAGCGCGGCACGGCAGCAGCGCTCCGCGTGATCGGCTTGCGGCTGCGGTGCGCCCCAGAAGGCCATCACGGCATCGCCGATGAATTTGTCGATCGTCCCGCCATTGGCGACGACGACTTCCGAGGCAAGGTCGAGATAGCGCGACAGCAAGGGTACGACACGGTCGCCCATCCGCTCCGAAAGGCCGGTAAAGCCCGCCACATCCACGAACATCACGCTCAATTCCTGGATTGCGCCACCGGGTTTTGCCTCGACGCCCTGGCGCAACAGCGCCCGGACGAGATCCGCCGGAATGAACTTTCGGAATGCCGAGAGGCCGGCTGCCATCTCTGCGATGGCGCCCGACAAGCTTGCGATTTCCTTCAGTCGCGAGGGATGGCGGCGCACCAGCTCCAGTGCAAAGGTCTCGACGTGGCGGATCTCACCAACGACACGGGAGAGCGGTGCCGCAATCACCGTGCGGGCGAGCAAGGCGGAAGCGAGCGCCGCAAGCACCGCGCCGACGGCGAGGCCGAGGATCAAGTGCCGTAGCGTTGCCTCGACTGGGCCGAGAAACTCGGCCTCTGGAATGATGGTTGCGATCCGCCAGCCGGGAAACGGCAGCGGCGTGAGTGCAAACTCGTAGGCGGCACCGTCTGAGGTGAGCCGGCTCCGCCAGCTGTCCTTGGCAGTGCCGGCCTGGGCCAGCGCCTTCTGCGCCAGCGGCAACAGCTTCTGGTCACCGCGCGCGGGGTGCAATTCGTCTGCGTCCTTGTCGGGCGCGGCGACGAGTTCGCCGTTGCCGTCGAAGATGAAGGCCGTTCCGGTGCGCCCGACCTCGAGCTGGGCGAGGAAGCGTGCAAGGCGCGTGTATTCGATCATGATCGCCAGGACGCCCTGGCGCTCCTGATAGACGTCGATCGGCCCCGCAAAGGCGATCGATGGACGCTGCCCGATCGGATGGTCC
The DNA here is from genome assembly GCF_015291665.1 of Bradyrhizobium sp. CCBAU 53338. Lineage (NCBI taxonomy): Bacteria > Pseudomonadati > Pseudomonadota > Alphaproteobacteria > Hyphomicrobiales > Nitrobacteraceae > Bradyrhizobium > Bradyrhizobium sp. CCBAU 53338. The sequence continues at coordinate 2,201,228 of NZ_CP030048.1, read as the reverse complement.
GTGACCTTGAACCATTCGGGCTCTTCGGCCTTCAGTCCGGTCTTGAACCAGGTGCGATCGGCAACGCGGAAATCCGTCGGCTCGAAACGGCGGTTGGCGAATTCGATATCGCCGGGCACGACATCGTATTCGTCGACGCGGCGCTGGCCGGCATGATCGGTGAGCGAGATCTCCATCATTTCCAGGCGGCCATCGCCGAGTTTGTGAGCTGCAAAGAACGCGCCGTCGGGCCAGCCGAACGCGACCCAGGAAATCGTCGCCTGCGACTGCAGTTGAGACAGGAACACGAATTCGCGCTTGTCGGCCTCGCGGGTATCGAGGACGTTCTGCAGGAAAAGTGTGCGGATCGCAGTGTGCGCCGCGCGCGCTTCGTCGACGATCGCGCCGACTTCCTTGCGGACGGCCGCGACGATCTGCTCATTGATGGTCGAGGCAAGTTGCCGGCTGGTTGCCTCCGCCGTGCGCCACCATAGGAGGCTGGACAGGGCTGCGGTCAAAAGGATCGCGGTCAGGACCAGCGCCGACACTGCGAGACGGATGCTGACCGTGAGCCGCCGCAGCGCCTGGCTCGATATCACGCGTCCGGGGTCGGCGTTCATGGCTTTGATCCAACGGGTTGGCGAGGCGCAACTGGTAGCCTTCTTCGCAGGCCCGCAGCCGTTCGTTACATCTTGCAGATGCCGGCAATGCCGGCCAATGCCCGCCGGCTAGTGTCTCCATAGACACCAGGCATTGGAATTGTCTCCCCGCCTGCCGCTAATTCGCCCCCCAAGCGCACGACGTCGTGCGCTTTACCCAACGGTCTCACCAACTCGTGAGCGGGCTTTCGGTAACGGCGGCTGCGGCGAGGACGATCGAGACACTGGGCCCATCGCCCTACTCCAGAGGAGAGATCTCATGTCTGCCAAGACCACCATCAGTTCGCTTGTAGTCGCCGGCGCCGTCTCAACCGCACTCGCAACCCTCGCTTCCGCCGCTCCGCTGACCAAGGCCGAGGCCGATGCCGCCATCGCTGCCAAGAAGGAAAAGTGCTTCGGCGTCGCGCTGAAGGGCCAGAACGACTGCGCTGCCGGACCGGGCACAACCTGCCAGGGCACCTCAACGGTCGATTTCCAGGGCAACGCATGGAAGTTCGTCCAGGGCGGCACCTGCACCAGCATCGATTTGCCTGGCGGCAAGAAGGGCTCGCTCAAGCCGGTCTGAGCTAAGGCGACATCAAGGCAAACCAGCGCGGAGGAGCGACATGGACGCAACGATCAGGCCCCGGACGTCCGCGGCCGTCCCCCTCCGCTTTTCGCCTCCCGTCGGCGGCGTCGCCGGGACGAGTTTCAAGCCGGAGCACCTGACCGCAATTCTCGAGGAATGCCCGCACCGTGGTTTCTTCGAGGTCCACGCCGAGAATTACATGGGCGCGGGCGGACCGCCCCATCGGATGCTGGAACGATTGCGCCGCGATCATCCGCTCTCGCTGCACGGCGTCTGCCTGTCGATCGGCGGACCCGCGCCGCTCGACCGTGCGCACCTGGCACGCTTTCGCGGCCTTGTCGCGCGCTATCAACCAGCGCTCGTCTCCGAGCATCTGGCATGGTCGACACACGGGACCAGCTTCTTCAACGATCTTCTGCCACTGCCCTACAACAAGGAAACCCTTACTCGCGTCTGCGACCACATCGACGAGGTGCAGGAGGCAATCCGGCGGCCGATCCTGCTGGAAAACCCCTCGACCTACGTGGCGCTCCGCAACTCCACGATGTGCGAGACCGACTTCATCCGCACCGTCGCCGAGCGGACCGGCTGCGGCCTGTTGCTTGACATCAACAACGTCTTCGTATCCGCGGCCAACCACTGCTTCTCGGCACTGCAATATCTTGCTGACTTCCCCTTGGCAGGTGTCGGTGAAATTCACCTTGCTGGCCACGCCGAGCAGGGCGATGACGAAGGCAAGCTGTTGCTGATCGACAGCCATGACGGTCCGGTCGCGGACGCAGTGTGGAAGCTGTTCGAGATCGTAATCGCGCGCTGCGGTCCCGTTCCGACGCTGATCGAATGGGACAGCAATATTCCGGATTGGCCCGTCCTGCAGGCCGAAGCCGCGGCCGCACAGGCGATCCTGGATCGCCATATCGGGAGGGTTCGTCGTGCAGCCTGAACCGACTGCCTCCTACGCGGCCGCGTTCGCGCCTGCCTTGCTCGATCCTGGCAGCGAGGTACCGAGCATCGTGACCGGGCCGTGCGGCAAATCGGCCGCCACGTGCTACAACGTCTATCGCAACAACGTCACGGTCAGCCTGATCGACGCGCTCGCGTCGATCTACCCGGCGGTGCAGCGCCTGACGGGTACGGATTTTTTTCGCGCCATGGCGCGTTTCCATATCCGCGAAACCCCGCCGACGTCCCCGCTGCTGTTCGACTACGGTCGCGATTTTCCGGCCTTCATCGAGGGCTATGAACATGCTCGATCGCTGCCCTGGCTCGCCGATGTCGCGCGGATTGAGCGGGCATGGCTTGACGCCTATCACGCCGCCGACACCGCGCCGCTGTTGCCATCTTCGCTTGCAACAGTCGCGCCCGATCGTCTGGCAAGCCTTGTCTTCACACTACATCCGGCGGCCTGCGTGGTGCGGTCGCCTTACGCGGCGGTAACCATCTTCGCCGCTAACCGCGGCACGGAGGCTGCGAACACCATCGACGCATCTGTACCGGAAGACGCCCTGATCACTCGGCCGGACGCCGATGTCGTGGTGCGACTATTGCCACCCGGCGGCGCGGCGTTCCTGGCCTGCCTGATGTCGGGATGCATGCTGGCAGAAGCCGCCGCAGCGGCGCTGGACGACGCACCTGAATTCGATCTCGCCACCAACATAGCCGGCCTGTTCGAGGCGGGCGCCTTCGCCTCGCTGACGTCTGGAGACGCAAGATGATCTCGGAACAACGGATCGTGCCTTCGAACATCCTGCCCTCTTTCGGAGCGCTCATCGACCGGGCCAATGGTCTTGTCCAGACGATCGCGACTCCATCCATGGTGCAGCTCGCACTGCGCCTGGCGTTGGCGGTCCCATTCTGGCGCTCCGGGATCCTCAAATGGACCGGCTTTCTCAAGCTAAGCGACGTTGCGGTGACGCTGTTTACCGACGAATTCATGCTGCATCTGCCCGGTGGCCCCTATCACTACCCGATCCCTGCGACGATGGCTTTCCTGTCCGGCTGCGGCGAGATCATGTTCCCGGTTCTGCTCGTGCTCGGCCTCGGCACGCGCTTTGCCGCGCTTGGGCTGCTGTTCATGACCGTCATCGTCGAGCTCACCGTGCCGGACGGCTGGCCGGTCCACATCACCTGGGCCGCGATGGCGCTGGCGATCATGGCCTATGGACCTGGGCGCGTCTCGCTCGATCATTTGTTTTGCAGGTTTGTGATGCATCCCGACTGATAACACCCGGATAGTTGTGACCGTCCGTGCGCGAAGCCCTCAAGCTCAACTCGAACGCCATGGAGGAACGTCATGGAAGTCAACGAAGACCGCTTCAATTCTTTCATGGGCAAGATGATCGGCGATGTCGGCGCAGCGATGAGCCGCGTCGCTCTTGCTGCTCGGCGGCAAGCTCGGTCTCTACACGGCTCTTGCAAAAGACAGTCCGATGGATGCCGCCGCTCTGGCCAAGGCGACCGGCACCGCCGAGCGCTACATCCGCGAATGGGTCGCAGCACAGGCCGCTTCAGGCTATGTTGAGTACGACTGCACCTCAGGCAAATTCTCGATGCTGCCGGAGCAGATTTTGGCGCTGGCAGACGAGGACAGCCCAGTCTTCCTCGGCGCCGTCGGCAACCTCGTCTCAGCGACTTTCCTCGACGAACCCAAGATCGCGGACGCCTTCAGGACCGACAAGGGCGTTGGCTGGAACAAGCGCAGCGAGAGCCTGTTCTGCGGAACAGCGCGCTTCTTCCGTACCAGCTATAAGCATTATCTGGTCCAGGATTGGCTCCCAAGACATAACAGGATGTCCGTGGTCATATCGCCACGGACATCCTCTCGTTGGACCGCTCGCGGCGGGCTCGTCACGGTCAAGACGAACCGACAACAGTCCGATGGCATGTCTCATTCGGCCGCCATCGGCATCATCTCCCGCTGATCATGCAGGATCACGCCCGCCAGAGGGTCGAACTCTCCCTCCCATGGCTTGCTTGCCAATGCTGCCCGGGTGTGAGCATAGCCAGCCTCCCACCGCCGCATGATGCCCGTCGGGCTGAAGTCGATATCCTTGGTGTGCGTCTCGTGGTCAAGTTGCGGGGCGAGCAGTCGCACCACGTGCATTCGCGTCGGACAGCCATAGCTTGTCAGCTCACGGACCGCCGGATTGCTGCGCTCGTGCTCGGGGAGCCTTGCGGCCAACTGGTTGATGACGTGACGCAAGCGATGCGCCTGCTGCTGGCGCGTGATCTGGCTCGCAATGCGGCTGGAATACTGGACATCCTTGTGGCGGTTCAGGACCTCGGCCATCGTGGTTGGCTCACCACCTACGGGATTCCAGAGATGCACGGCAAAGATGAGCGAGTTCTTGCGCGGATTGTCGTCGAACACTGCTTCCGTCGGCGTGTTGGACAGGATCCCGCCGTCCCAGTAAAGCTCGCCGTCGATGCGCACGGCCGGAAACGCCGGCGGCAGCGCACCTGACGCCATCACATGCTTCACCGTCAGCTCGCCGTCGCGGCTGTCGAAATAGCGCATACGACTCGAGCGCACATGGGCCGCGCCCACCGTGAGCCGCGGCGTGCAGCGATTGACCAGGCTGAAGTCGACAAGCTCGTTCAGCGTCTTCTCGAGCGGCGCAGTGGAATAGAAGCCTGCGTGATCGGCGCCGAGCGGATAGGAATCGCCGGCATGCGCCAGTGGATTGGGCCGGAAGAAGCCGGGAATGCCGCTCGTGACGGTCGACCAATAGGTGAGCTTTTCGTTGAAGCCTGGGAATGCGGTGCGGAAGCTCCAGGCCGGGCTCTGCTCCATCCGCTTCCAAAACACTTTCAGGCGCTCAAGCCGATGCTGCGGCTCATTGCCAGCGATCAGGCTGGCATTGATTGCACCGATCGAGGTGCCGATGATCCAATCCGGCTCGATGGCGGCCTCATGCAGGGCCTGGTAGACGCCGGCCTGGTAGGAGCCGAGCGCGCCGCCGCCCTGCAGCACCAGCACGATCTGGCCCGGCAGGTCCTGTGACCCGATACTCTGTGTATTGCGGTTCATGTCGCGCTCCCTGTGAGCTTGCACCGTTTGGATGTTCGCGAATCGTCGCGGCTTGTTGCGCCGGCTCATGTCAATGCGCGGTCCAGCCGCCGTCCACCGGAAGCGCGATGCCGGTGATGGAGGCTGCGGCCTCAGTCGACAGAAACACCGCGAGCGCGCCGAGCTCGTCGATGGTCGCAAACCGCTTGTTGGGCTGCTGGGCGAGCAAGACGTCACGGATCACTTGATCGCGGGAAATGCCGTGCGCCTTGGCTTGGCCGTCGATCTGAGCCTCCACCAGCGGCGTGTAGACATAGCCGGGGCAAATCGCGTTACAGGTGATCGCCTCCTCCGCGGTTTCCAGTGCCGTCACCTTGGTCAAGCCAACGATACCGTGCTTGGCGGTGACATAGGCCGCCTTGAAGGGCGAGCCTACAAGGCCGTGGGCCGAAGCGATGTTGATGATGCGGCCGAACCCGTTCTGGCGCATCACGGGTAGTGCAAGCCGCGTGGTGTGGAAGGCTGAGGTCAAGTTGATCGCAAGGATCTGGTCCCATTTGTCGACGGGAAACTGATCCAACGGCGCGACGTGCTGGATGCCGGCATTGTTGACGAGGATGTCGAGCCGGCCGGATTGCGCAACGGTCGCCGCGATCATCTCGGCGATCGAACTCGGCCTGGTCATGTCGGCCGGTGAAAAGCTCGCCTTGACACTGAACTCGGCCGCGATCTGCTCGCGAACCTTGCCAATCTCTGCGGCGACGCCGAGCCCGTTCAGGACGACATCGGCGCCGGCCGCCGCGAGTGCCCGCGCGATGCCGAGCCCGATGCCACTGGTCGAACCCGTGACCAGGGCGACCTTGCCGGCGAGTGCCTGCATGGCTTGCGACGTTTGCGGTTTTACGGGAATGTTCATAGCCGATCCTCGTGCGATAAGCGGTCCGGCGACCGGACCCCGACTTTCGCAGACTGTGAGCGACCGCCTCCCCAAACGGAAATGCCGGCTGGCTTCCGTAATGATACGCCCCCGCTATCGGGCCTGGGATGTCATTCCCCGCCCCGATCGGGTAGGTTCCTTCACGATCCTGCCGGGAGCCGATCCATGGAAATGCACCAGGTCCGCTATTTCCTCGCGGTAGCGCAACTCCTGAACTTCACGCGCGCCGCCGAGGAATGCAACGTGACGCAACCCTCGCTGACGCGCGCCATCAAGCAGCTCGAGGCCGAGCTTGGCGGCGACTTGTTCCGCCGCGAGCGGCCGGCTGCACAACTGACCGAGCTTGGCCAACGGATGCATCCGCTGTTGAAGCAGTGCTATGAGGCCGCCGCCGGCGCACGCTCACTCGCCTCCTCTTTCAAGAGCGGTGAGGTCGGCGCGCTTCGTGTCGCGCTGACCCATGCAATCGATCTTTCACTGCTCATCCCCCACCTCAATCAGATCAGGCGGCAGTTCAACCGGCTCGAATTCCGCTTCTTGCGTGGTTCAAGCCGCGAAGTCGCTGACTATCTCAAGAAAGGTGAAGCCGAGCTCGGCATTGCCGCCGAGATCGACGGGACCTGGGAGCGGCTCGACGTCTGGCCGCTATTCACCGAGAATTTCGACCTCGTGATCGGAAAAGACCACCGGCTTGCGAGCCAAAGCACGATCGAATTCGACGATCTGCGCGCAGAGCAAATGCTGAGCCGAAACTATTGCGAGCATGCCGGCCGGATCTCGTCGAGCTTGCGCGAGCACGGCATCGATGTCGATCATGGCCATGAGATATCCAGCGAGCGCGACCTCATCGAGCTCGTCGAGGCCGACATCGGCATCGCGATGGTGCCGCACTCCTCACCGGTGCCCGGGAGCCTCAAGCGTGCCGCTGTTAGCGGCCTCGACGCGCGCCGCACCGTTAGCCTCTACGGCGTCGCTGGCCGTCAGCGCACAGCCGTCGCGAACACGGTGATGCGGATGCTGCGCGGCGCGGATTGGCGGACGATCGCGGGGTGATCTTTCCTCCTGTCGGAGAGGACTAGGCGACGGTAGAACTAATTGTCCCGGCCCCCGCTCTCCAGCGCCGCGAGCAAATCGTCGATCTCCATGCGCTTGCGAAAATCGGGGTCGACGAAGCGGGCTTTGACGAGGCCGTCCCGACCAACAACGAACACAGCCGGGATCGGCAGCATCCAGCCGTCATTACCGTGGAATTTTGCCATGTCCTGGTATGACAATAGCCGCTGGATCTCGGTGCCAAGCCAGATCGCCAGGTTGAGCGACAGGGCATAGCCGTTGTCGAGATCGGTGAGCACCGGGAACGGTGCGCCCGAATCAGCGATGAACTTCCCGGTATATTCCTGCGTCTCCGGCATGATCGCGACGATCTGTGCGCCTACTGCACGGATCCGGTCCTGCGCTTGGATCACGGCGCGGACGTTCAACCGGCAGTAGGGACACCAGTGCCCGCGAAAGAACATCACCGCCACAGGTCCGCATGCCAGCAATGATGGCAGCCCAACGAGTTGCCCCCTATCGTCGGGCAGCATGAAGGGCGGCATCACCTCGCCCGGACGCGGCGCGTTCTCGCCGCCCCCGTTTTGGCTCAGCCGCTCGACCAGGCGATCGACCGCGTCCCCGTAAGCAGGAAATATCTCACGGCCGGCATCCGCATAGGCACGAAGCTGCTCGTTCAGCGTGCCCTCCATATCGCGGCAGCGCTGAAAGGCGAGTTTCAACTGCTCAGCATCGGATGGGGTCAGGGACGTCATTCTTCCGCTCCGGCACATGGTGCGAGGGACATTATTTTGCGTTCTGGCCCCCCTGCAAGGGTCACCGTCAACGCCGACTGGGCACCGTGGCATCGAACGCCCGATTTTCTGAAGGCGGAAATGCCGATCCCCAATCGGTTCGATAGCTGTCGCCTATCGAAGCCCGATAGCACAGGGCTATCGCATCGAGAGCGAGATCGCATTTCACCCCGTTCAGTGCGGCGTCCATCCTGAGCGCAGTCGAAGCTGCAGCCGTCAGGAGCCGGTCATGAATCGCCAAATCGCCTCGCGTCTCTCCCATTTCGCCACCCCGCTGGCACTGATATTTCTCCTGCTGTCGGGCGCCGCCCCGGCGGCCCGCGCCGACAGCGATGACGGCGTCGTTCGCGTGAAAAGTGCCGTGCCGATGACAGAGGCAATCAGCCGCATCAAGGCCGACATCGCTGCCAAGGGCATCAAGTTCTTCCTCGAGGTGGACCAATCGAAGCTTGCCGCTGACGCTGGCATCAAGCTGCATCCCTCAACGCTGCTCATCTTCGGTAATCCGCCACTCGGCATCCAGTTCATCACTGCTAATCCCAGTGCCGGGCTCGACTGGCCCGTGCGTCTGTTGCTGACGCAGGACGACAACGGCGACGTCTGGGCAGTCTGGACCGATTTCGACTGGATCGCCAAGCGCCACAACATCACAAATCGCGAAGCGCAGTTCAAGATGGCGACGACGGTCGTTAGATCGATAACGTCTACCATCACCGGCAAATAGGTGCTGCTTCCATGGCACGCGAGACATTTGACGTGGTGATCCTGGGCGGCGGCAATGCCGGGATCGGCGTGACCGGCCCGGTCCGGCGGGCCGGCCAGTCCGTCGCCATGATCGAAGCATCCGATCTCGGCGGCACCTGCCCCAACCGCGGCTGCACGCCGAAAAAAGTGCTGGTTGCCGCAGGTCAGGCGCTGCACGACATCGAGCGCGCCGCGGTGCACCACATCGCGGTCGGCAGGCCCCGCCTCGACTGGGCCGCACTGATCGACCGCGAGAAGGACATCATCAAGGACATTCCGGCCAATCTCACCCGCGCGATGGCACGCCGCGAGGTCGAGGTGATCAAGGGCTTTGGTACCTTTGTCTCGCCCAATACCATTTGCGTCGGCGACCGTCTGCTGGAGGGCCGCCATATCGTGATCGCAACGGGATCGAGGCCGCGGCCCCTGCCGATTCTCGGTGCCGAGCACATGATAACCTCGGACGACATGCTGAGCGACCGGGTGCTGCCGACCTCGGTGATCTTCGTGGGCGGCGGCGTGATTGCACTGGAATTCGGTCACGTCTATGCGCGGGCCGGCGCGGCCGTAACCATTCTGGAGGCGCTTCCGCAGCTTCTGCCTACCATGGACGCCGACGCGGTCGCCCAATTGCGAGCTGAGAGCGAGCGCATCGGAATGAAGATCGAAACCGGCGTCGGCGTCCGGTGCATAGAGGCCGTCGGCGGGCAGCTTCGCGTGATCTACACCCATGACGGCGTCGAGTACGCTGCTGTGACCGATCGCGTCGTCAATGGCGCCGGCCGCGTGGCAAATATCGACGGCCTCGATCTCGCCGCGGGTGGTGTCGAGCATGACAATAGCCGCATCGCGATCGATCAATATTTGCGCTCGAGATCAAACCCCCGGGTTTATGTCTGCGGCGATGCGGTCCCGATCTCGCCGCAACTGTCGCCAATCGCGACCTATGAAGGCGACATCGTCGGACGCAACATCGTTGCCGGAGCAAAACACATGCCCGATTATGCGGGCATGGCGACATCGGTTTACACCGTGCCGGCACTCGCCGCCGTGGGCGTCACCGAAACCACGGCACGACAGGCCGGCGCCACCATCGACGTTCACGTCAACGACATCCGCGACTGGTTCTCGGCTCGGTCCTATGCCGAGACCGTCGCCTGGTCGAAGGTGATCGTGGACCGCCTCTCGGACTGTATCCTCGGGGCGCATTTCGTCGGCCATGGCGGCCAGGAGCTGATCAACATTTTCGGGCTCGCGATCAAGTTCGGCATCACGGCCAGCCAGCTCCGAGACAGCGTCTACGCCTATCCGACGTTTTCGGCCGACATCAAGCACATGCTCGGGCACGCATAGCGGCACGCTATCGTCTCAAGAGACAGACAGCATTTCATCAAGCGCACCACTTCGACGATGCTGATGCCATAGCCGGTGACCGAAGGTCGCGGCCAACAGAGGAGACACATGAAATGACCACGAACCCCAAGCTCTCGCACGCAATCTGGTCGGCCGTCGCCCTCGCCGGCGCCGTCGCACTCACCGCGCAACCGGCCTTCGCCGGCGAATGCCCGGCCGACAAGATCAAGCCGAATGCCCGGCAGATGGTAGACTACAAGCCTGTCGGCGTCACCGACGTCACGCTTGGTTCGATCGACCTCGAGAAGCAGCCCGCAAACATCAAGGATCGCGAGCTGCGCTTCCGCAAGCTGACGATCGAACCCGGTGGCATCGTGCCCTGGCACAGCCATGACGACCGTCCGGCACTGATCTTCGTGCAGCAAGGCCAGATCGTCGAATATGCATCCAACTGCGTCGACCCGATCGTGCACAAGGCCGGCGAGATCAGGGCTGAGGTCTTCGGTACGTCGCACTGGTGGAAGAACCTCGGCAAGGAGACCGTCATTCTCTACGTCGGCGACGTCCGCAAGGATCAGCACGACCACAACATGTAGCGAGTGCATCAGACCCCTGCTCTCGTTACCGGATGTGACGCCCGGAACCCCCCTGCTGCCCCGCATGCCGGACGTCACATTTCCCTTCTCGTCAGGAGACACCGTGTCATGACGGATCTGTCCGCGCACATCAGAACGGCCAACATGGCGATGCATGGACCCTCGCCCGGTGTCGCCTTCCGCTCGCTCGTCATCGGCTTGACGGCGTTCCTGACGGTCGTCGATCTCTTCGCGACCCAGGCCATCCTGCCATCGCTGACGCGGCACTACGGCGTGACACCGGCCGCCATGGGCTTTGCGGTCAACGCCTCTACCTTTGGCATGGCGATTTCTAGCCTCGTCGTCGGCTTCCTCAGCCCGCATATCGACCGGCGGCTTGGCATTCTTCTCAGTCTCACGCTGCTCGCGATCCCGACCAGTCTGCTTGCGGTGGCGCCGAATCTCGCTGTTTTCACGGCTCTCCGCGTCGCGCAAGGCCTGTGCATGGCGTCGGCGTTTGCGCTGACGCTCGCTTACCTCGGCGAACAATGCAGCGCGATGGATGCCGGCGGTGCCTTTGCCGCCTACATCACCGGCAATGTCGCGAGCAATCTGATCGGGCGGCTGATCTCGGCCGCCGTCGCTGACAGTTTTGGACTGTCCTGGAATTTCTATTTCTTTGCCGCGCTCAATCTGACGGGCGCCGTTCTGGTCTATTTCACCATCAATCGCGTGCAGCCGATGCATGCGATGTCCACGGCTGCCTCGCCACTGGCCACCCTGTTGATCCACTGGCGCAATCCACGGCTTCGCGCAGCTTTCGGCATCGGCTTTTGCATCCTGTTCGCCTTCATCGGCACTTTCACGTTCGTGAATTTCGTACTGGTCCGGCCGCCACTCTCGCTCGGCATGATGGACCTTGGCTTCGTCTATTTCGTCTTCCTGCCCTCAATCGTCACCACCCTTTTCGCCGGCAAGGTCGCCGCGCGCATCGGACCACGACCGGCGATCTGGGGCGCGCTCGGCCTCGCGGCGCTTGGCGTGCTCTTGATGCTGGGCCGGCATCTTGCCGAGGTGTTGACCGGCATGGTCCTGGTCGGCGTTGGGACGTTCTTCGCTCAGGCGGCAACGACCAGCTTCGTTGGGCAGGCCACGACCGAAAACCGCGGTGTTGCCAGCGGGACCTATCTTGCCTGCTATTTCCTCGGAGGTTTGACCGGTACCGCGGTGCTTGGACAGGTCTTTGATCTGATGGGATGGGCGGCGTGCGCGATCGGCGTCGCGGTTGCGCTAGGTTCAGCGGCGCTTTTGACCTTCAAGTTGAAGAGTGTGAATTGATGAATATCCACTCCGATCGCCTCTACGTCCGTTCTTCGCGAGAACTATAATCGCTCAAACATGCGGCTATGCTGTCTGATGATCACTACGGCCGGAGACACCTAGGTCACGCCGCGTCGGCAACGAATGACCCGCTGCCCCCCGCCACAGGTTCCAACCTTGGAGGCGCGCTGCCGGCACCGACATTCGATTCGGGTTCCGATCTGATCGCGGTCGAAGCCCCGGCCCCAACCATCGTCCAATATTGGGGCCGCGATCCCTGTTGGCAGCAATAGCTCTGGAATCGCAGCAATCGCTCTGGAGTCACGAGGTGGCAGGTCCAGTAGATCGTCGGTGGTGTCCCCCTCAAAGCCCCCAACGTCCCGAACCCGGACCGCCACGCTCGCGGGGATCGTCGATGCCCTGAAAGCGGTCGCCGGCGACCAGCCACAGGGGCGCGCAAGCTTTGCCAAAGGCAGATGTGTCCGCGGAACCTACGTTCCGTCGGATCGAGCCGAGGAGATCACGAGATCCCGAAGCTTCACACGGCCATCGCGCGTGCTTGCGCGCTTCTCGATCGGCAGCAACAATCTTAATGTGGCAGATACCGATAACCTCGCGTTGCGCGGCTTTAGCTTCAGGCTCGGAGACACTCATCACCGCTCCGACATTCTCACGCAAAGCGCTCCGGTGCACTTCGCGAAGACACTCGAGCAGATGCTCGCTTTCCTCAAGGCGCGCGTTCCAGGACCGGACGGCAAACCGGATATTGAGAGGATCAGGGCATTTTCCGTGGCCAATCCCGAAACGCTGCATCAGGCCAGTTACATCGCCGCGCATCCGCTGCCCCGGAATTTCGCCGGCACGACCTATTGGGGCGTGCATTCATTTCCGGCCACGAACTCCGCCGGCGAAACACGGTTCATCAAGTTCAAGGTTGCCCCCGTCGGCGCAGACGCCGCGCCGGCGAAGAGCGACGTTACGGCCAACGTGCTGGACGACGACCTCGAACATCGCGTCGCCAGCGGCGACGTCCGCTTCAGCGTGATGGCGCTGCTCGATCGTCCCGGCGACCCCACCACTGATGTGACCATCCGATGGCCCGACGAGGACAATCGCGAAGAGGTTCGGCTGGGAACGATCGTGATCACCGGCCTCGAGCCGGACGAAACGTGCGACGTCTCCATCCTCGATCCGGCAAATCTCGCCGAAGGCATCGCCCATCCGCCCGATGAGATCTTCGCGGCGCGCAGCGCCGCCTATGCCATCTCGCTGGCAAAGCGTCGCTGAGTGGGGGCATCCTCTGATCAGTTCTCGCTTTCGCCGGTGCCCAGCGATCCGCGACGCCATGTTGCCGGACTGACGCCGACTTGCGCCGAAAACACCTTAGTGAAGTGACTTTGGTTGGCGAATCCCACAGCGATCGCAATTTCAGACAGCGGCAGGTCCCGCAGGGTCATCAACTGCATCGCCACCTTCACGCGCTGGTGCAGCAGACATTGGTGCGGCAGCAGGCCGGTGGAGGCACGAAACGCGCGCGAAAAGTAACTGGCCGAGAGACCGAACTCGGCGGCCAACTGCTGCAACGAAAGTGTTCCGCCGAGATCAGCGTCGAGCTTTTCGTAGGCCCGCTTCAACTGCCATGGCGCCAGACCGCCCCTCGACACTTTGACGCCCCACCTTAATCCGCCGTAGGCCTGCGCGGCGTGCGTCGCAAATGCGAGCATCATGTAGTCGATGAAGAGCTGGTTGGCCTCGGCCGGCCGACGCAGAGCTTGCAGGAGCGCTCCACCGATATGACGGATAACCGGGTCATCATGGCCGACGCCGAGCTGAGAGGGGAGCTCAGCGACGCGTGGCGCGGCCGACTGCTCAGCGATACCATCGAGCGACGAGCGCGGAAGATAGAAATGAAGAGAGTGGAACGGCTTGTTGATAAAGAAGCGCGGATCCTTCTTCATGTCATATACGTATGTTGCGCCCGCCCGGATGTCGGTCTTGATAGTATTGCCGCGTTCCCAGATCTCGCAATTCGGGTAATCGTTGAGTTTCAGACTGACGACATAGGCATCCTGAAGGCCCATCTCGCCGGACGAGCGTGGCACAGGCGCATCATCCCTGGTCTCGGTAACTGCAATCTCAGCGTTTCGTAGCGAACGCGTGATTAACGAGACTGGTTCGTGCTCCAAGTGCAAGAACCGCTTGACAGTCTGGCCATAGAAACCCGTCAACTTCATATGCGCCACTCCTTGCGTAGAATTGGACGGAGTGAGTGCTCCTCATCGACCGAAGGCGATAACCACAACTATGAAGCGGCCCTCCGAGGCAGACCGCACGATTACATATCGCTTTCGCCGGTGCCCAGCGATCCGCGACGCCATGTTGCCGGACTGACGCCGACTTGCGCTGAGAACACCTTGGTAAAGTGGCTCTGGTTGGCGAACCCGACCGAGATCGCGATCTCGGACAGCGGCAAGTCGCGGACGGTCATCAACTGCTGGGCTGCTTTGACGCGCTGTCGCAACAGCCATTGGTGCGGTGGCAGGCCCGTGGAAATGCGAAACGCACGCGAAAAATGGCTGACCGAAAGATCGAACTCCGCCGCGATCTGTTGCAACGATAGAGTCCCGCCGAGATTCGCATCGAGCCTTTCGCAGGCTCGTTTCACCTGCCATGGGGCGAGAGCACCGCGAACCGATCCGGCAGCGTTTTGGAATCCCCCATAAGCCTGGGCGACGTGCGCAGCAAATGCGAGCATCATGTGATCGATGAAAAGCTGATTGGCCTCGTCCGGACGACGGAGCGCTTCCAGCAGACACGCCCCGATATGACGCATGACCTTGTCGTCATGGCCAAAACCAAACTGACACGCGAGGTCCCCCACGGGGGGCGTGCGAGATTCCTTGGCAAGACCGTCAAGGGCCGAACGCGGAAGATAGAACTGAAGCGAATGGAACGGCTTGTCGATGACATAGCCGGGATCGCTCCTGAGGTCGTACAGATAGGTCGTACCGGCTCTGACGTCCGCCTTCATGACACACTTGCCGTGGTCCCAGAGCTCGCAGTCCGGGTAGTCGTGAAGTTTCAGGCTGACGAGATAGGCTTCATCAGCCATGGAGCCGGAACGGCCCGGTTGGGGATTCACGTCCTGGGTTTCGGTGAGCGCGAGGTCGATGCCGCGCAATGAACGCGTGACCAGCGAGGGCGGCGCATCCCGCAAGCGCAACTGCCGCCTGACCATCTCTGCAAAGGCGCCCGCACGCAACATATCAGTCGGCCTATTCCTGGAGCTGGACCGGGCAGATCATCCGCCCGCGAAACCGACCCCACTATCGGAAATCGGCAGACAACCGTCCAGACCTGCGCTGGTATGGGCAATTGCAGCGAGCGCCCCCGATCAGATTCCCAACAAAGGATTTCCGGAGCAATTCCAAGGTGATCGAGCCCTGATGCCCCGCACGGGAACAATCCCGGTCTTGGTTCCATCGTGCGTTTGTGAAAGCCCGATTGCCGTCGCCCCGGCGTATGCCAAGATTTCTGCCGCAATGGCGACGTTGAAAAGAATCAGGCAGCGCGCACGACCAGCGTCTCACTTTGCCGCTGGCAGTTCGTCTGTAGCGCGAACGAGCGAAATTCCAAGACTCGTTCGGGCGGCAGCGGCATCGAAACCCGCATCCAGGAGGATTCTGGCGAGCCGCTTGCGCGCGTAAAAGAGCCTGCTCTTCACGGTGGCTTCCGGAATACCGATCAATCCACTGACTTCGGCGACGGGCTTTTCGCGAAAATAGTACATGTCGATGATCTCCCGGTGCGCCGGCGCGAGCTTGTCGATGCAGGCGCGCAGGATTCCGCTCGCATCCTTGTGCTCCAGAGCGACGTCAGGCGTATCCAGCGGGTCGACAATTCCTAGCGCATCGTCTTGATCGATATCCTCGTGTGTTCGCTCTCGCCACGAGCCGATGGCCTTGAATCGGGCGATCGAAAACAGCCATGTGGCCACGCGCGCGCGGTTCTCGAACCTGTTTGCCGAGCGCCACACGTCAAGAAAGACCTGATTGACGAGATCGTCGACGACCGCTGGATTGCGAGCCAGGCGCTTGATGAATCGGGACACCCTTTCGCGGTAACGGGCGAAGATGATGTGCATGGCGGCCTTGTCGCCTTCCGCAATATTCTTGAGCAGCATCTCGTCGCTGACATCTTCCTGCACAAAGCGACGGTCCATTTTCCGATCGCGCGAGGGGCGTGCGGGAACCGTCCCTGACCCCGCCGACAGGCAAACGGCATAGACCAGCGTGTCATCGCTCAATAGGCCGGAAGGACCATGCGGCGGCCTGCCGCCGACGTTGGGAATGTTGATGGCTGGTCGGTCCGGCGCGCGGCTCGATGAGGACGTCCTCAACCGAGATCGATGCGACTTTGCAGTGTCCGCTTGTTGCCGTCCGTCGGTCATCGACATCGCTCTCTCCGTCTCTTGACGAAACGTCGATGAAGATGGGCCGCGTGAGGCCGGGCGGACTACCGTACTCAGGGCTCGTGTTTCTAGTCCGCAGGTCTAGGGGAACAAGCCGGTCGGCAGGCGCAGCCGTTCGATGTCAGTTCAGTCACATCCGCGTGGGCCGGTGCGGCGTCGGGCACAATTAGACAAAACACGCTCGTTTTGGGAAAGACGGCCGGACGGTACACCAGTAAGACCCGTGAAAACGCGGAGCTGGAAGCGATCAAGAGGCCACTCATGCTTGAAACGACCGCCGGTGCTCATGCTTTACCTCGCTATCCCATGAACGTGGAGACTGATTCCACAGACCGTCCGCTCGTCCTGATCGTGGACGATGACGAAGAGATCCGCCTTGCGCTTCGCGAACTGCTCCTGTCGGTTGGACTCGATGCGTGCTGCTTCGGTTCAACTCAGGAGTTGTTGAACGCCGATCTCCCGGAGCGACCGGGCTGCCTGATCCTCGACGTTCGCATGCCCGGAACCAGCGGCCTCGATCTCCAGCAGCGTCTTGTCGCGAACGGCAACACGCGGCCGATCATTTTCCTGACAGGTCATGGCGACATAGCAATGACCGTGCAGGCCATGAAAGCAGGAGCCATCGACTTCCTGACCAAGCCCGTCAGGGATCAAGCGCTGCTTGATGCGGTCACCGCCGCGATCGAGAAGGACGTCGCGCAACGGGCCGCGGCCGATCAGGTCAGGCAACACGCCGACCGCTACGCGAGATTGACGCCGCGCGAGCGCGAGGTGCTGCGCGAAGTGGTCAAGGGCCGCCTCAACAAGCAGATCGCATTCGATCTTGGTATCACCGAGATCACGGTCAAGCTTCACCGTGGCAACGCGATGCGGAAACTACAGGCCGGATCCGTCGGCCAATTGATCCGGATATGGCAATCGCTGCCTGCCACCCTTCAAGGGCAGCAATCGGCCTACACCAAAGGATAGGTACAACCCAGCCGGCAATGGGCGGATGGTCGTCGGGCCATGCCAGCGAAAATGCTCCATTCGCCAGAGATGCCCATCGTTGCAGTCGTAGATGACGACGAAGCCGTGCGAGAGGCGCTTTCCGATCTCCTCCTGGTGCTGGAACTTGCGTGCCAGACATTCGATCGAGCGGAATCTTTCATGGCCGAATATGTTCCGGATCGTTTCGACTGCCTGATTACGGACGTGAGCATGCCAGGCCGGAGTGGCCTCGAACTCCAGGAAAGATTGCGGGAATTGGGCTCGACAATGCCGGTCATCGTCATCACCGCGGACGTAAGTCCGGCCACGCACGCGCGCGCGCTCAGCGGCGGCGCTCTTGCCTGTTTGACAAAGCCGGTCAACGACGACGTCCTCTTTCGCTATCTACAGTCCGCGCTGAACCATGCAGGCGGCTCGCGCGGCGACGACCGACGGGATACGCCGTCAGATGACTAATCTATTCCAACGGGCTACGGCGGCTGATCACGTTTACCCTCACGCTATGGAACTGGCCGATCTTGCCTCCGAAAGCATCATCGTCAGTGACGCACATGGCGTCATCCGCTACTGGAACGCGGCTTCCGAGGCTCTCTACGGCTGGCCTGCCATGGCGATGGTGGGACAGAGCGTCCAGACGATAGGCTCCCTTACACACAGCGGCACCGACCATTTCAGCGCGCTGCTGCGTGAAGGACGATGGGAGGGCGTGGTTCACCGCCGTGGTCTGACCGGAGCGGCAGTCGTCGCGGCCGTCAGGCAAATCGTCCGCCGGGACACGACCGGCGCGCTTCTCGATATCGTCGAGTTCGGCCGGAACGCTGGCTCTCTCACCGAAACGGGGTATCTGCGCATGGATGCCGAGCTGCAATCCTCCCTCGCCGCATCCTGGGAACTCGATACGACGCCAGCGCACCCTTTGCTCGATGCGATCGCCGAACATCGGCGCGGCGGCGCCAGAGTCGACCTCAACCAGCACCCGGATTGGGTCGACAGGCTGCTGACCGCAACCCGCATCACGGCCGTCAACGATCGCGCGGTCCGCATGTTCGGCGCCCATGCCGGTTACGAGCAGATGATCGGCAAGCCTATCGGCGACTTCTGGCCGGCGGAGAGCCGCTCACTTCTGGCCTCGCTGCTCGAGCGCGTCGCAAGTGACCGCACGCGCCTCGAGATGGGCAGGATGATCCTGAGCGGAAGCTTGCGCAATCCCATCGTCAAGGCCTGGCATTCCGCAGAACCAAAGCCTCCCGGTACCGTGTTCGTGACCATCAATGGCGTATCGAATGATGACCGGACGACATGGGAATTGCGGGCCAGCGAGGAGAGATACCGTCAGCTCGTTCAGTATCTGCCGACTGCGCTCTGGCAGGTCGATTCCCGTCGTGCCGGCGAGGCCTTCGACCAGTTGAAGGCCAATGGTGTGCGCGATATCGCCGGTCACCTCGAGCGCAACCCGGACCTCGTCGAACACGCCAAGGACGTCGTTCGAGTCACCGACGTCAACCGGGACGCCGTATCGCTGTTCCGCGCCCACAACCCCGCGGATCTCATCAAGCCTGTCAGGTACATTTTCGCCGCCGCCCCCGGACTTGCCGAACGGGTCATGGTCGCACATTTCGAAGGCCGGCGGAACCTGATCGAGGAGACCCGGATTCGTGCCTTCGATGGAGCGATCATCGACGTCCTGTTCACGGTGACCTATCCGGTACCTCCCGAGCAGCTCGACAACACCTTCATCACCATGCAGGACATCAGCGAGCGCCTGAACGCCGAACAGCAGCTGCGGAAACTGCAAGCCGACCTCTCGCACGCCGGGCGGATCGCGACGCTCGGAGAGCTCGCGACCTCAATCGCGCATGAGATCAACCAGCCGCTTGCGGCCATCGTGACCAATGGCGAGACCAGCCTGCGGTGGCTCGCGCGCGCCGATCAAAACACCGAAAAGGTCACGCAGCTCACATCGCGCATCGTATCGAACGCGCGTCGCGCCAGCGATATCATTCATCGCATCCGCGGCATGGCCGCGAAGCACGAGCCGGAGAAGCGCCTGATCGATTTGAACGAGGTGCTCGAAGAGGCGCTCTTGTTCATCCGGCACGACATAGACTCGAAGGCGATCATCCTGTCCGCGAACTTCGGCGCCGATCTCCCCAAGGTCCTGGGTGACCGGATTCAGTTGCAGCAGGTGATCATCAATCTCCTCGTCAATAGCATCCAGGCGATCGTGCAGTCGGGCCAGCCGATACGCCGGATCGATGTCAAGACGTCGATCGATGACGAAGGCTCGGTCGCCCTCTCCGTGTTCGACAACGGGCCCGGCGTGCCCGGCGCTGACCTGTCGCGTGTCTTCGACAGCTTCTTCAGCACCAAGGATGCGGGCCTTGGCATCGGCCTCACCATCTGCCAGTCGATCATCACTGCGCATGGCGGCCGCATCGCCGGCGCAAACCGTCAGAAGGGCGGCGCCCATTTCCACTTCACGGTCCCCGTGCCGGGGGTTAGCAGCTCCGAGCCAGGGCATGCAACGTCATAGCTCGGCGCATCTCACTGGACGCAATCGCCCAAGCTCCGCCCGAGCCTATCCCAAAGTACAGGTGAAGCTAGCCGCGAAACCAGCGAAATCAGACCCACCGAACGATACCGCAGTCCGCTGCTTTCCATCACCATCGCCAACAAGGCCGAGGTGACCGCTCTGCCCATCGGCCCCTGAGCCGCCGGTGAGAGGTGAGCGTAGGACCTCTCCAGTACGAGCACAACTCATGAGCCATCCGAACATCGATTCCCTCCAGACCCCGCCAGTCGCACCCGCGACGTCCGGCCCTGACGCGCCGGCCTCTGATCGACGTCACGCAGACGTGGAGATGGCGCGCGTTCTCGGGACCACGCCGTTTCGAATGGCTTTGGACACCACCGGCGCCGGGATCGCGCACTGGAAGCATGACCCCTTGCACGACGTCGTCGAACCCATGAGCCACCACGTCATCATGGCCTACAACGGTGTGACCCAACACATGGAGCGGCGGAACGGAAGATCGGTTGCGAGTGGCACGTTCCGTCCCGGAGTGCTGATCGTCATTCCGGAGGGATCAAGCTCCCGCTGGGACATTCCGAAGCCCGTCGACGTCGTCCAGCTCTATCTTCCTCACGCAACGCTGATTCGCGTTGCCGACGAAGCCGCGGCCGGCACATCCACCAATCTGCTGGAGCGAACGGCGCATCCAGACCCCATTACATCCCGATTGCTGCTGAGCGCAGCCAGCGTGCTGGAGGGCAACCGGACCCTGGATGCACTGTTCAGGCATCAATTGACCGACCTCCTGGCGACACGCCTGCTGGCCGCGCACACCAGTTCGCCGACGACATTCCAGCCGGCCGTCGGCGGGCTTTCGCCGAAAGTCCTGCTGCGTGCCATCGAACGTTTGCGTTCGGACAGCGAGACGGACGTCTCTCTCGACGACCTGGCGTCCGACGCCGGGCTGTCGCGCTTTCACTTCTGTCGCGCGTTCAAGGAAAGCACCGGACTTTCGCCGCTTGCCTGGTTGCGGCAACACCGGCTTGAACTGGCCATGAACATGCTGCGCGACACCGACGCATCCGTCGTGTCGGTGGCGATGGAGCTTGGCTATGCTTCCCAAACGGCATTCGCGGCGGCGTTCAGGCGATTGACCGGGGAGACGCCGAGCGATTGGCGACGACGCGTGCGTTAGCGACAACCTTCCCGCTGTTGTGAAATGCCTCGGAAAGCGAGGACAGCTCCATGACCAGACCAGTCCCACGGGATCCTTTGGAGGCTTTGCTCGTCGCACCTGGTGCGGACCACGATGGCGCTCCGAGCGTCGGGCGGCGCCGCGCCGACGTGGAGATGGCGAGAGTCCTCAAAACCGCACCGCTGCAAATGGCGTCGGACCCGTCCAACGGCGCCATCGCACACTGGAAACATGGCGCCCTACATGACGTGGTCGAGCCCATGACCGACCACGTCATCATGACTTACCCCACCGGGGTTCAGCGCCTCGAAAGGCGCAACGGGAAATCGCTTGCAATCGGGACGGCGCGGTCCGGAGTCGTGACGATCATTCCGGCAGGCTCAAGCTCGAGATGGGATATTCCCGGCTTTGTCGACGTGATCCAACTTTATCTTCCGCAAGCCGCACTCGCACGCATTGCCTCTGAAGCCAGCATGCCCGCTCCCGGCGATCTTCTTGAACGGACAGGACATCCAGACCCTGTCGTCTCCGGGTTGCTGATGAGTGCGGCGGACGTGCTGGAGGGTAACGCGGCGTTGGATCATCTGTTCAGGCAGCAACTGACGGATGTTCTGGCCACGCGTATCCTGGCCGAGCACACCGGCCAATCATCCACCTTCGAGCTGGTCGTCGGTGGACTGTCGCCGCATGCCCTGCGACGTGCGATCGAACGCCTGCGCTCGGACTGCGATACCGACGTCTCTCTCGCGGTTCTCGCGTCGGATGCCGGGCTCTCGCGCTTCCACTTCTGTCGTGCGTTTAAGGAAAGTACCGGGCTTTCTCCTCATGCCTGGTTGCGCCAGCAGCGGCTCGATCAAGCCATGAACATGCTGCGCGACAGCGACGCCTCGATCGCGGCAATCGCAGCACAGCTTGGCTACGCTTCGCAAACTGCGTTCGCGGCGGCGTTCAAGAAACTAACCGGAGAAACCCCGAGCGATTGGCGACGGCGCATGCGGTAACAGCAATTGCTCTACAGGCACCGCAATCGCGCTGGCGCAGCTCAAGCTTCGATCCGCTAGACAGTCAAGGTCCCCAACGCTCCCAACAGACGGAGACAAACGATGACCTCGAAGACCTTCGTCAGCTTCCTCGCATTCCCTCCGCGGCGCAGGCTCGCCGCAACGACAATCATGTATGGGCTCTCCCTGGCGGTTCGCTTCACGTCTGCAACCGGCGAGGAAGTGGAAATCCCTCCGCAGTCCCTGCAAAGGACCGACCCGGCGCTGTCCATCATGGCCAACGATGACGCGAGCCTTCCCTACGCCGGCTGGGGCGGCCCGAATGCCATCGAGCCGATCTTCTTTCGCCGGCGCTGGGCCGCCTCGATGTCGAGCTGCCCCTCCCCGTAAAGCCTGACCACTTCGTTTCACGTCTTCGCGTCGACGACCACACGAAACCGCGAGCACTGCGGCGGCGGCGGCGTGCCTATGCCCGAAGATCAACCACAGGAGAACGTCACATGCGACTAGTCATCATCGGCGCCGGCTTTGCCGGCATGTACGCCGCACTTTCAGCTGCCCGCCTGCGCGACATCCAGGGCGTTTCGCCCGACGAGCTCGAGATCGCGCTGATTGCACCGGAGCCGACACTGGTGGTGCGCCCGCGGCTCTACGAAGCGAAGCCGGAAACGCTGACCGCGCCTCTGCTTGAGGTGCTCAAGTCTATTGATGTCGTTTATGTGCAGGGCAGCGCGGAAACGATCGATACCAAATCCCGCATGGTGAAGGCCTCGACCCCCGAGGGAACACGAAAGACGCTCTCCTATGACCGGCTGGTCGTCGCCACCGGCAGCCGGCTGTTCCGGCCGAATATTCCGGGCCTCGCCGAGCATGGCTTCAGTGTCGACTCGCTCGATGATGCGGTTGCCCTCGACCGGCATCTGCACAGCCTGGCCGACAGGCCGGCCAGAAACGGACGCGACACCATCGTCGTTGCCGGCGGCGGCTTCACCGGCATCGAAGCCGCCACCGAGATGCCCGCGCGACTTCGTGCCATCCTCGGCAAGGAGACCAAGCCGCGGGTGATCATCGTCGAGCGCAACGGCGCGATCGCGCCCGACATGGGCGCGGGCCCTCGTCCCGTCATCGAGGATGCACTCCGCAAGCTCGGCGTGGAGACCAGGGTCGGCGCCGGCGTCAGTTCGCTCGACGAAACCGGTGTCACGCTTTCGAACGGTGAGCGCATCGAAACGGAGACCGTGGTCTGGGCAGCAGGCATTCGCGCGGCTCCCTTGACCCAGCAGATCCCGGCCGAACGCGACAATTCCGGCCGTCTCCTCGTCGATCAGGATCTGCGTGTGGCATCGGTGCCCGGCGTCTTTGCAACCGGCGATGCCGCGAAGGCAGCGTGCGACGACGCGGGCAACTTTGCGCTGATGTCCTGCCAGCACGCCACCCGAATGGGTGCCTTCGCCGGCAACAATGCCGCCGCCGAGCTCCTTGGCGTGCCGACCAAGCCGTACCACCAGAAAGCCTACGTCACATGCCTCGACCTTGGCGAAGCCGGCGCAGTCTTCACCCGCGGCTGGGAACGGAAAGTCGAGATGGTCGGCGACGTCGCGAAGAAGACCAAGCACGAGATCAACACCGTGTGGATCTACCCGCCCCGGGCCGAGCGCGCCGCCGCGCTCGCGTCCGCCGATCCCGAGCACGTCACCGAGGTCTGAGAGCCTCAAGAGATACGGCCGCGCTTCCCTCGCAGAAGCGCGGCTCCCTCGCAATCGACCAAACTGGAGCCGCCCCCGATGAAACACGAGACCGTGCGCACGACGGCGTTCGCCATGCCGCTGACCAACCCGGCTTTTCCACCGGGCCCCTACCGCTTCGTCAACCGCGAATACTTCATCATCCAGTACCGGACGGATCCCGAGGCGCTGCGCCGGATCGTACCGGCGCCGCTCGAACTGACCGATCCGGTGGTGAATTACGAATTCATCCGCATGCCTGACTCGACAGGGTTCGGCGACTACACCGAGAGCGGCCAGGTCATCCCGGTGTCCTATCAGGGGCAGGCCGGCAGCTTTACTCATCAGATGTTCCTCAATGATCATCCCCCCATCGCCGGCGGACGGGAGCTGTGGGGATTTCCGAAGAAGCTGGCGCAGCCGAAGCTCGCGGTCGAGATCGATACGCTGGTCGGCACCTTGAACTACGGCTCGGTGCGCATCGCGACCGGCACGATGGGTTACAAACACCGTGCGCTCGACATCGAGACCGAGACCAGGAAGCTCGCCGCACCCAATTTCCTGCTCAAGATCCTGCCGCATGTCGATGGCTCGGCGCGCATTTGCGAGCTGGTCCGTTACCACCTCGAAGACATCACCGTGAAAGGCGCCTGGACCGGGCCGGCGGCGCTGGACCTGTATTCGCATGCCCTGGCGCCCGTCGCCGAACTTCCGGTCCTGCAAGTGTTGTCGGCCAAACACCTCGTCGCCGACCTGACGCTCGGTCTCGGCACCGTGGTCCACGACTATTTGTCGCCCGAAGCGACCGCACGGCACCCCAGATCCAGATCCGAAATCCTCATTGAGGCAAACGCCGGCTGACCAGATCAGTCGCAACGTCGGGAGAATCTAAATGCTTAAGGTCACGCGCGAACTGAACATTCCAGTGTCAAAACAATCCAGGCCGCTGCCCTATGACGTGGTTGCTCTCGTCCTCCAGGGTGGCGGTGCACTCGGCGCCTATCAGGCCGGAGTCTATGAAGGCCTGCACGAGGCCGGCATCCGGCCAAACTGGTTGGCCGGCATTTCGATCGGGGCTCTCAACGCCGCCATCATCTCTGGCTCGCCGGAGGGCGAGCGCGTGCAGCGGCTGCGCGCGTTCTGGGAGACCATCTGCGCCTTTTCGATCGAATGGCCCGCAGGCGAAGGACTAGCCAATGCCCTGCCCTTTGCGTTCGACATCACCTCGATCCGCAACGCGCTGGCGGCAACGAGAGCATTGGTCCAGGGCCAGCCCGGCTTCTTCAAGCCGCGCTTCCCCTCGCCGCTGTGGTCGCCATTCTCGGGCAATTCCGCGACGAGCTTTTACGATACGGCACCTCTGCACCAGACGCTGGAGCGGTTCGTCGACTTCGACCGGCTGAACTCGGGCGAGGTGCGCGTCAGCGTCGGTGCAGTCAACGTCCGCACCGGCAATCTGGTCTATTTCGACACCGCCGAACGCCGGCTGGGACCGAAGCATTTCATGGCGTCCGGCGCGCTGCCGCCGGGGTTCCCCGCCGTCGAAATCGAGGGCGAGCACTATTGGGACGGCGGTGTGGTGTCGAACACGCCCCTCTCCCGCGTCCTGTCCGGCGAGCCTCGTGACACGCTGACGTTCCAGATCGATCTGTGGTCGGCTAGGGGCCGCGTTCCCTACGACATGATGGAGGTTTCGAGCCGGCAGAAGGACATCCAGTATTCGAGCCGCACCCGCACCGTAACCGATCAGGTGCTGCGTATGCAGAAGATGCGTCGGGCCTTGCAGCGCACGATCGAGAAGCTATCGGACGCCGACAGGCGGGATCCTGAGATCCGCGATATCGCCGAGATGGCGCGCGAGCGCGCCTACAATATCGTGCACCTGATCTATCAGACCAAGATCCATGAAGGCCATTCGCGGGATTACGAGTTCGGGCTGAGCGCGATGCGCGCGCATTGGCAGAGCGGGCTCGATGACATCCGCCGCACGCTGGCCGATCCGCGTCGCCTGGATCCGCCGTCTCTCGAGCTCGGCATCGTCACCCACGACGTCCATCGTCGTGACTGAGATCACGCGTCCCCCGCAGCTTCCGGAGAGAGCCATGTCGACCCTTTCTTACGCCTCCGAACCGAAGACCAAAGCCCGTCATTTGCCCTCGCGTCAGGCGATCCGGCGCGGAGCACTCGCGTTCGCCGCCGCACTGGCCGCAGCCGGGGCTACAGTCTACGGCCACAACTATGTCACGGCTGGCCGCTATTTGGAGACCACCGACGACGCCTACGTGAAGGCGGACTCCACGATCGTCGCACCCAAAGTCTCCGGCTACATTGCGGAGGTTCTCGTCGCCGACAACGAGCCGGTACAGTCCGGCCAGGTGCTGGCGCGGATCGACGACCGCGATTTCAGGACCGCGTTGAAGCAAGCCCAGGCGGATGTCGCAGCATCCGAGGCCGCGGTCAAAAATCTGAACGCGCAGATCGAACTGCAGGAGCCGCTCATCCAGCAACAGGCAGCTGAGGTCGACGCGATCGAGGCGACCTTGAAATTCGCCCAGCAAGAGCGCGCCCGCTACGACGATCTCATGAAGTCGGGTGCGGGCACCCTTCAACGGGCCCAGCAGACCGACGCGGCGTTGCGCTCGCAGATCGCACAATTGCAGCAAGGCAAGGCGGGATTGATCGCCGCCAAAAAGAGGATCGAGGTGCTCGCGACCCAGCGCGCCCAGGCCCTCGCACAGCTCGATCGCGCGCGTGCGCTGGAGCAGCAGGCGGCGCTGAACGTCTCCTATACGCGGATTACCGCGCCGGTCGACGGCACCGTCGGCGCGCGCACATTGCGGGTCGGCCAATATGTCCAGGCGGGTACGCAGCTGATGGCAGTGGTCCCGCTCAATGCGGTCTATGTGGTCGCGAATTTCAAGGAGACCCAACTCACTCACGTACGCAATGGACAGCCGGTCGAACTGCGCGTCGACAGCTTCCATACGACGAAGCTGAAGGGCCATGTCGACAGCCTGTCGCCGGCGAGCGGCCTGGAGTTCGCCCTGCTACCGCCTGACAACGCGACCGGCAATTTCACCAAGATCGTGCAGCGCGTGCCGGTGAAGATCGTGCTCGACGACCAGAGACTGAACGGCCTCCTGCGCCCCGGAATGTCGGCCGAGCCGACCGTCGATACCAAGTCGGCTGTTGTCGCCGAGCGCGACGCCGGGAAGCGGCTCGCCTCGCGCGGCGGCAAGCCCCGCAGCTGACAAAACCGTCCCCCCCCCTCTCACAAGAGAGCAGATCGCCATGACGACACTGCAAACCGCTGTTGGCGCCGGGACCGGAGGCGAACGTCAGTTACCGGCCATGGCCCCCGCCGTTTCGGCAAAGACCTGGCTCGCCGTCATCGGAGCCACGCTGGGCGCCTTCATGGCGGTGCTCAACATCCAGATCGTCAACGCCTCCCTTGCCAACATTCAGGGCGGGATCGGCGCGGGCATCGATGACGGCGGCTGGATCTCGACCTCGTATCTGATCGCCGAAATCGTCGTGATCCCGCTGAGCGGCTGGCTCGCCCGGGTGTTCTCGGTCCGCCTCTATCTGCTCACCAATGCCTTCCTGTTCCTGGTGTTTTCCGCGGCCTGCGCGCTTGCGCAGAACCTGCCGCAGATGATCGCGCTGCGCGCGGTGCAGGGATTTACCGGTGGCGTGTTGATCCCCATGGCGTTCACGCTGATCATCACGCTGTTGCCGAAGGCCAGGCAACCGATCGGACTCGCGATGTTTGCGATATCCGCGACATTCGCACCGGCCATTGGTCCGACCATCGGAGGCTATCTCACCGAGAATCTCGGCTGGGAATACGTCTTCTACGTCAACATCGTGCCAGGCTCGATCATGATCACCATGCTCTACGTCTCGCTGGAGGCGGAGCCCATGAAACTGACGCTGCTGCGCGAAGGTGACTGGGCCGGCATCGCCACCATGATGATCGGGCTCGCCGCGCTTCAGACCGTGCTGGAAGAAGGCAACAAGGACGACTGGTTCGGCTCACCCTTCATCGTCCGGCTGACCGTGATCGCTGCCGTCGCCTTGACGCTGTTCCTCGCGATCGAGCTGACCGTCAAGAAACCACTGCTGAACCTGCGCATCCTGTTCCGGCGCAATTTCGGTTTCGGCGTTCTGGCGAATTTTCTGCTGGGCGTATCGCTGTATGGCTCCGTCTATGTCCTGCCGGTCTACCTGTCACGCATCCAGGGCTACAACTCCGAGCAGATTGGCATGGTGCTGGCCTGGACCGGCCTGCCGCAGCTCGTGCTGATCCCGCTGGTGCCCCGCCTGATGCAGCGGCTCGATCCACGTCTCGTGATCGGCGTCGGCTTTGTGCTCTTCGGCGGCTCCAACTTCCTGAACATCTACATGACCAACGATTATGCGGCCGATCAGCTTTTCTGGCCGAACGTGATCCGCGCGTTTGGTCAAGCCCTCGTCTTTGCGCCGCTCTCGGCAGTCGCAACCGCCGGCATCGAGGCGGAGAATGCCGGGACCGCGTCCGCCCTGTTCAACATGATGCGTAACCTCGGCGGCGCGATCGGAATCGCCGCGCTTCAGACGCTCCTGACCAAGCGCGAGCAGTATCATTCCAACGTGCTCTCGCAGCAGGTGACGATGTTCGAGCAGGCAACCCGCACCCGGCTCGATCAGCTCACGCAATATTTCATGAGCCACGGCGTGATCGACCGCGTCGATGCCATCCACCATGCCTATGTCGCGATCGGCAAGATCATCCAGAAGCAGGCCTTCATTCTCGCCTTCAGCGACACCTTCTATCTGCTCGGCGTCTCGCAGATCGTCGCGCTCCTCGCTGCGCTCATGCTGACAAGGCCCGAGCGCATCGAGGCTGGCGGCGGACATTGATTTCATCCGCAACGACACCACAACGAAGCATGAAAGGAACTCCCATGTTGAAGAATAGAGTAGCGATCGTCACCGGCTCGACCAGCGGCATCGGGCTCGGAATCGCCCAGGAGCTGGCCAGGCTCCGCACTGACATCGTGTTGAACGGCTTCGGCGACCCCGGCGAGATCGAAGCCATCCGCAGCGGGATCGAGCGCGAACACGACGTGCGTGTCGTGTACGACGGCGCCGATATGTCGAAGGGCGATGCGGTACGCCGACTGATAGTGACCACGATCGAGACGTTCGGGCGCCTCGACATTCTGGTGAACAATGCCGGCATCCAGTTCACGGCACCGGTGGACGAATTTCCACCCGCGAAGTGGCACGCGATCCTGGACATCAATCTGTCGGCCGCATTTCACGGCATCGCCGCCGCAGTCCCCCAGATGAAGAAGCAACGCTGGGGCCGGATCATCAACATCGCCTCGACCCACGGCCTCGTTGCCTCGACACACAAGGCGGCCTACGTCGCGGCAAAGCACGGCTTGATTGGCTTGACCAAGGTGGTCGGCCTAGAGACCGCCGGCAGCGGCGTGACCTGCAACGCGGTCTGTCCCGGCTGGGTGCGGACACTTCTGGTCGAAAAGCAAATCGGCGACATGGCGACGCAAAAGAGGATCAGCCATCAAGACGCCGCCAAGGCACTGCTGGGTGAAAAGCAACCGTCCTCCGAATTCGTCTCTCCGGAGCAGCTTGGAGGCACCGTGGCCTTCCTGTGTTCGCCTGCGGCGGACCAGATCACGGGCACCGCCCTCGCAGTCGATGGCGGATGGACCGCGCAATAGCAAAACAACCTGCGAAATCGCTCGACGAGCGAAAGAATGGAGGTCCGCATGGACGAAGAACGCAAAGTTGCAATCATCACCGGCGCGTCACGAGGCATCGGCGAAGCCTTGGTCAAAGCGTATCGCGGCAGAAACTACCGCGTGATCGCGAACGCCCGTTCGATCGAACCGTCATCCGATCCGGACATTCTCGCCGTCGCCGGCGACATCGGCGACGCGCGAACGGCCGAACAAATCATTTCGCAAGCGATCGATCGCTTTGGTCGCGTCGACACGCTCGTCAACAATGCTGGCATCTTCATCGGAAAGCCGTTCATCGAGTACACCAACGACGACTATGCGAAAATGCTGGCGATCAACCTGAATGGCTTTTTCCATATTACGCGACGCACAGCGGCGGAAATGCTGAGGCGCGAGTCCGGGCACATCGTGCAGATCACGAGCAGCCTCGACGAGAACGTCAGCAGCGCGGCGCCATCAGCGTTAGCGGCTTTGACCAAGGGCGGTTTGAATGCGGCGACAAAGTCGCTTGCCGTCGAATTCGCCAGCAGGGGAATCCGCGTCAACGCGGTCGCACCAGGGGCGACCAAGACGTCGATGCACAGGCCTGAAATGTATGACCATCTCGCGAAGCAGCACCCGATCGGGCGTATGGGCGAGGTCCACGAGATCGTCGAGGCCGTGCTCTTCCTTGAAGGTGCCGGATTCGTCACCGGCGAAATCCTGCATGTCGATGGCGGACAAAGCGCGGGCTCCTGAAGATCTGTCAAAGCTTGCAACCGGAGCCGCTTGAGATGTCTCTCCTTACTCAAGACAGTCCTCTGCCTCAGAGGGGTCTGGATTCGGCAGACGAAGCAGCGGAACTGTCGCGCCTGGAGGCGCGGCTACCACCGCTGCTCAGTCTCATTGCCGGAATGGCCGATTTCACCGGCTTCTTCACCTTGGGTCACATCTTCACGGCCCACGTGACCGGCAACATCGTGCTGGCCACCGTCGTTGCCGTTGATGGCGGCGCCTTTCGCTGGGCACAGTTGTCGGCAATCCCCGTCTTTATGATTGCTTTGGCGACTGTCTGGCTAATCGCCCAAGCTTCCGGTCGACACGGCTCGAGTCTGGCCAGGCCGTTGCTTCAGGTTCAGTTCCTGGTGCTTCTCGCACTGTTGATCTTCATCGTCATCACCAAGCCGTCAGCCGGTCCCTCCGGACTGAACGCCAACGCTGCCGCGACGATGGCCATGTCGGCCATGGCCTGCCAATACGCACTCCTTCGCCTGGCGTGGCCAGGCGCGATATCGACCGCGGTGATGACTGGCAATTTAACCAATGCAGTCTTGTCCACGATGGACCTCCTCGCCCCACGCAACCGTCTGCGGCCGCGCGATTCCACGCCGCTCAATCACTCACTGCATCGCCTGCTCAGCTTTATCCTGGGATGCGTCTTTGCTGCAGGAGCAGTCTCGCTGATGGCAGATTGGGCCTGGTCACTTCCCGCCGCACTGGCAGCCATAGCAATGGCGGTGCATTGACGGCGGCCGCCCGCGAAGTTCGTCGGTGACCATCGCTTTTGCCGCCCTTCCGGCCCCAGCATTTCAAATCATGCGCATGCGCCATAAGCCTGCCCACATTGGCCATGGTGAGATTTTTCTAGATCTTCTAGTGCACACAGCGTGCACGCGCCACCCTCTAAGCAATTGAAACGCTTTAACTCTCGTTCCAATCCATCATTGGACAAGCCGCAGCGCCACTCGTCGATCGCCATCCGCTGATGGTCAGTCAGCCCTTAATGACACAACGAAGTGCTGAGGTGACGCGCGATGCAACTGCTATCAACCGCTACCGGCCGTGCGTCGAAAATGACCGTTTGAAAAATGAGACGCTCAAACGGTCTTGCTGGCCAGGATATTTATATGGTGGGCGCACCAGGGCTCGAACCTGGGGCCCGCTGATTAAGAGACATGCCGCGAGCGTTGATTTCTCTGAAGAATTTTTCCAACTGGACCGAAATCGCATCATCAAAGATCAATGGCTTACATCGAAACCTCCAATTGCGCGCGCGCCATGGTCGGCGGGACCGGCGATCAGAAGCGTCGGGGGATCGAGTACCTGGTCCGCTACATCGCGAGACCCACTAGTTCGGAAGTCCTGTTTTCTTATCGACGGGCAGCCTGACTCGGGAGGTGGTGTCTGGATAAGCGCCGTTTGTGTGCGATCCATCGCCGCCCGAGATGGTCTCGATGCAATGATGTAAGTCCAGGACGATGCCATTAATTCGACCCGCGGAGACGGCATGTTGCACGTTTTCCAAACGTGCGCCGGAATTTGCACCTGCTCGACTTTGGTGCACAACCAATCCCGCGCCCTATTCTCGTTTCGGCCGCAACGGATCAGACCTCAGCGTGGAGGAATCAACCTCCGTTTGATTGCTCACGGATTTCAATCCGCGTTTGGAAAGGAGCACAGAATTCTGCCGCAGAAACATCGGCTTGGCGGTTGCTTCCAAATGAAAAGCGAGCTTGCGAATTGGCCGACATTTCCAGACGCCGATACCTCGGCGTGGTCGCCATGCCTTCCAGGGTCAAATCGACACGAGATCTGCGGTTTCCGCCGCGCGCTTGATCGCGTCGATCACTCGAACGCTTTTCAGCCCTTCGCGCCCGCTCACCACAGGCTTGTCCGTACCGCAGATGACCCCGCAGAAATTGGCGATCTGCAGGCCGAGCGGGTCTTCCTTCTCGCAGCTCAGCCGCTCGCGCTCGATCGGCGCCCACCAGCTGGCCTTGCTCGGGTGATGCCATAGATCGAGTTGCGGAATAGCCAGCGATGCCTTCGTGCCGCCGATCTGGTAACACGCCTCCTCCGTATGACTGTAGGCCGGGTTCTCACCGGAAGTGAATTCCCAGCTCTAGGGCGACTGGATGGTGTCGGAGACGTTGACCGTTCCCAGCGCGCCGGAGGCGAAGTGCAGGATGATCACCGCGGTCTCTTCGACCGCATGTCCACGCAGCCGATTGGATTGGGCAGCTTGCACCGCGACGATTTCCCCACACAGGTACCGCAGCAGGTCGACATCGTGGATGAGATTCAGGAAGACAGGCCCCGCCCCTTTCTCGCGGCGCCAGGCCACATCGAAATAATCATCAGGCTTGATCAGCCAGAACATGCCATGCACCGACACGATCTGACCGAGCCGGCCGCTGTCGATCTCCGCCTTGGCGCGCTGGATCATCGGGTTGTGGCGGCGATGATGACCGGTGAGCAGCGGCACGCCCGCTCGCTCGGAGGCCTCGACCAGGGCCTGCGCAGCGTCGACGTCATCCGCCAGCGGCTTCTCAATGAGCGCCGGGATGCCCGCCGCGATTGGGGGTGGCGACGACCACGCCGTCCGGCCGACCTCCGGAGAGCAAGTCCTGCAGGACGGAAACCAATCCACGTTCAGCGAAACCGCCAACTCTCGGGCCGCCGGCATCGGATCGACGATCGACGATAGTACCGCCTCCGGCCGCGCGAGAATCTGTTCGATGTGTCGCTTTCCGATGAGACCCGCTCCCATCACCGACAGGCTGACGGGTGCACTCATACGATGCTATCCTTTCTTCTCGTCAAGCAGCTTGGCGACACGATGCAAGCCGAGCAAATAACCCTGGGTGCCGAAGCCAGCGATGACCCCATCAGCTCGTTTGGACACAAACGAATGGTGGCGGAATTCCTCGCGCTTGTGCACGTTGGAAATATGCACCTCGATCACCGTCCCCTCGAACGTGTTCAAAGCGTCCAGGATGGCGACCGACGTGTGGGTGAAGGCCGCCGGATTCATCACGATCCCGGCAGCCGTCTCGCGCGCCTCGTGGATCCAGTCAATCAGCTCGTATTCCCTGTTCGACTGGTGAAATCGTAGCTCCAATGCCAGCTCCCCGGCCAGCGCCCGGCAATCCCGCTCCACGTCCGC
The DNA here is from genome assembly GCF_015291665.1 of Bradyrhizobium sp. CCBAU 53338. NCBI lineage: Bacteria > Pseudomonadati > Pseudomonadota > Alphaproteobacteria > Hyphomicrobiales > Nitrobacteraceae > Bradyrhizobium > Bradyrhizobium sp. CCBAU 53338. The sequence goes on along the minus strand of NZ_CP030048.1, from coordinate 2,167,669 downwards.
AAGCGTCTCGTGACCGTAGATGTGGGGCTGGCGCTTGCCGAGCAAATTGAGATTTGGACCGTTGAGGACGTAGACAAGACGATTCACGAAAGTACTCCGTTCAGTGATGGGCAAGAATCTCGCCGAGGAACTGCCTGGTGCGGGCGTGCTGCGGATTGCGGAAGAAGGCGTCGGGAGCGCCTTCTTCGATGATCTGGCCTTCAGCCATGAAGATGACGCGATCGGCCACCTGGCGGGCGAAGCCCATCTCGTGGGTGACGCAAATCATGGTCATGCCGTCGTTGGCGAGTCCGATCATCGTATCGAGCACCTCCTTGACCATCTCAGGGTCAAGTGCCGAGGTCGGCTCGTCAAACAGCATCACCTTGGGCTGCATGCAGAGCGCACGCGCAATCGCGACACGCTGTTGCTGACCGCCGGAAAGTTGCGCCGGATACTTCTCGGCCTGATCCCCGATACGCACCCGTTCGAGGTATTTTCGCGCGGTCGCCTCCGCCTCGGTCTTGTTGATGCGGCGTGCGCGAATGGGCGCGAGCATGCAGTTCTGCAAGACCGTCATATGCGGAAAGAGATTGAAGCTCTGAAAGACCATGCCGACGTCCTGACGTACGACATCGATAGCCTTGATGCTGTCGTCAAGCCGATGACCGTTTACCACGATGCTGCCCTGCTGGATCGCCTCGAGGCGGTTGATACAGCGGATCAGCGTCGATTTGCCCGACCCGGACGGACCGCAGAGCACGATCTTCTCGCCTTTGCGCACGATGAGATCGACGTCGCGGAGAGCCTGGTATCCGCCGTACCACTTCTGCACGCCGTTCATTTCGATCAGGATATTGTCCTGCATGGATTCCGCTCCGCTATCGGCCGGCGGCCAGCGCGGATCGGGCGCCGGCCGCCTGCAATGGCTATTGAACTGTGAAGGGAACGCCGGGGACCGAGCCCGGGAAGATCGGCACGGGCGCCTTCATCCATTTGGCGTAGAAGCTGGCCAACTTGCCGTCGGATTTGATCTGATCGATGAATTTGTTGGCCGTCTCGTTCCACTCCTTGTCTCCGAGACGCGTACAGGCCCCGTTGTACAGAGCGGTGAAGTGAAGCTTGGGCTCGAACCCAAGTTCCGGCTTTGCGGCGTTCAGGCGCTGCGGATAGAAGCTGTTGGCGCCGACGGCCTGCACCTGCCCGGAGAGCAGCGCCTGGATCGTGGCCGCATCATCGTCAAACCTGCGGATCTCGGTGCCCGCCGGAGCACTATTTGTGACCTGGGTATCCTGTGTGGAGGACCTCGGAACGCCGATGACGTACTTGCCCATATCGGCATTGCTGTTGATCGCCGTCGCCAGGGCCGCGACAAGCGTGATCTCGTTGGCGACATACGGCTTGGAATACTGCACCGCCTTTGCACGCTCGGGCAGCATGGCCATGGTCGCGAACAGAATGTCGACGCGGCCTGTGGTCAGCGCCGGAATACGATTGGCCACCGCCAGCGGAACGAACTCGGCCTTCACGCCGAGATAGTCAGCGAAGGCGCGCCCCATATCGGCATCGATGCCATCCTGCTTTCCCGAGCTGTCGACATAGCCCCACGGGGGATTGTCGCCTTGGATACCGATGACGACGACGCCCTTCTTCTTCACGTCTTCCAACGTGCCGGCCTGCGATTTGCCTGCGACGGCGATAGCCGCCAATGCCAGCAATGCGGCCCCGAGCTGGCGACGGTTGGGTGAAAACAACATGAGTATCTCCTCCTGGTGATGGCTGTTTGTGATTGGATAGGTGCGCCGTTCCTACCTTTGACTGGCCAGGGCGAGCCTGGCCTCCATCCGGCTGCCCCACCACGACAATGGCCAGCAGAGGATGAAATACATCGCGCCGACCACGCCGAAGACGAGCAACGGCTGGAAGGTCTGGTTCGATACGATTTGACCGGCGCGGGCGAGTTCGATGAAACCGACGATGGCGGCGAGCGACGTGCCCTTGATGAGCTGCACGAGATAACCGATGGTCGCCGGCAGCGAGATGCGAATAGCCTGCGGCAGCACGATGTCGCGCATGCGGGACGAATAGTGCAGTCCGAGCGCCATCGCCGCCTCGGTCTGGCCGCGCGGCACCGCCTGTATCGCTCCGCGCCAGATCTCACCAAGGAAGGCGGAGGCATTGACGGTGAAACCGATCGCCACTGCGGCGAAGGCGTCGAGCTTCAATCCGGTGAGCGCCAGTCCGTAATACACGACGAAAAGCTGCAGCAGCAGCGGCGTGCCTTGGAATATCCCGATGTAGATGCGGGTAATCCATTCCACGCTCCTGTGACCACAGGTGCGCAGCAATGCAACCGCCACCCCAGCCGTGCAGCCACCGACAAACGCGACCAGCGTCAGCAGCGCGGTCCATTGCAACCCGCGCAGCAGGAATCCGAACTCAAGAAGACCAAAATGCGGTGTCATGATCGCCTCCCTCAGCGCGTCGGATAAGAGAAGAAGCGGTGAGAGATCACCGCAAAGCCCAGCATCAGCAGCCAGGAGATCGCGAGATAGAGGAAGGTGACGGAGAAATAGACCTCGAAACTGCGGAACGTGTCGCTTTCGATGCGCTGGGCAACCGACGTCAATTCGTAGGCCGACACCGCCGAGCAGATCGAGGAGGTCAGCGTCAGCATGATGAACTGACCCGTGAGCGAGGGGTAGATCGCTCGAAGTGCAGGCTTCAGCACGATGAACCGGAACACCTGCCCTTTGTGCAGTCCGAGCGCGTAGCCCGCTTCCACCTGTCCTTTATGGATGGACTGCACCCCGCCTCGGATGATCTCGATGGCATATGCGCCGCCATTGACACCGAGCGCGATAATGGCGGTGGCCGTCGGATTGAGCTTCAACCCGATCAGCGGCAGGGCAAAGAACAGAAAGAAGATCTGCACCAGGAAAGGCGTATTGCGCACGATCTCGACGAAGCCGATCACGAGAGCACGTAACCATGCCGCCTTCGCATCGCGTGCCGCGACGCCGGCGACACCGATCACCATCGCGAGCGTCATGCCGGCAAGCGCCAGACCCAACGTACCCACGCACCCCCACAGCAGCGCGGGCATCGCCTGCCAAACCACCGAGAAATCGAGCGTGTAGCCCATCTTGCGTTTCCTCTCGGGCGTTGTGCGTGCCGCTCGCCCATCGGCCTGAGGTCACCCTCCCAGGGATGCAAAAGTGGCGAAGAAGACGTCTGGATCAGGTGAAATGCCCGTGAACAGGCGAAATGCTTCGGTGCCCTGGAAAATCGCCATACCACCGCCATCGACGGTGCGGCAGCCGAGGCCGCGCGCCGCACGCAGCAGCGCGGTTTCGAGCGGGAAATAGACGATCTCGGCGACCCACAGATCGGGACGCAGCAAGGCCGTCGGCAGCGGCGTGCCCGGATATTTGTCCATGCCGATCGGCGTTGCGTTGACGATTCCGTCAGCGGCAGCGACGGCCGCCGCGACATCCCGGCCGACCTTCAAGCGCACTTCTGCAAATCGGGGGGACAAGCCGTCGACGACGCTCTGCGCTTTGGCTACGTCGACGTCGATAATGGTCAGTTCCCGCACACCAAGCTTCATGAGCGCGAAAGCAACCGCCGCGCCTGCGCCGCCCGCGCCAAATTGGACGACGCAACCGAGTGGTGCACCCTGCATGTTGCGGAGAAAGTTCTCGGCGAAGCCGAACCAGTCGGTGTTGTGGCCGGTCATTCGACCGTTCCTGATGACCACGGTGTTCACGGCGCCAAGCGCCTCCGCGTCAGGCGAAAGCTCGTCCAGGAGCGGAAGGATCGCCTGCTTGCAGGGATGGGTCACGTTCAACCCGTCGAAGCCCATCCGCCTTGCCGCCGTCAGCAACTCCGGCAGTGCTTCGGCACCAAGTTTCAACTCTGTCAGGTCGATCTTCTTGTAGAGATAGCGGATGCCCGCGGCGTCGGCCGCCGCCTCGTGCATGGGCGGCGTGCGGGACGCAGCGATGCCGCTACCGATCAGACCGACGAGAAAGCTGGACTTCGGATGCATGCCCGGCATCGCCCGTCAGCTCAAAGGGACAGTCAGCTCGGCGATGACCCGAGCCGTGCCAGGTCGAACGCCGCGCCACCACGCAAAAGCTTCCGCCGCCTGCTCGACCAGCATGCCGACGCCGTCCGCCAGCTTGGCTACGCCTTCGGCGCGGGCGGCTTGCAGAAAGGGAGTGAGTCCCTTGCCATAGGCAAGTTCGTACGCCAGCTCCGAACCGCGGAAGACGTTGCCCGGAAGCGGCGGCATCTCACCTCGCAGGCTGGCCGATGTCGCGTTGACCACGACGTCATAGCCCTCGGCAAGATCGGCCAGTTCGGCATAACCGCTGACGATCAGGGGACCACAACCGGCAAACTCTTCGGCCAATGCCACGGCCTTCGATAAGGTGCGATTGACGAGGACCAACTCGGATGGCTCCTGACGCAGGAACGGCAGCAGCGCGCCGCGCGCCGCGCCTCCAACGCCGAGCATCAGGACGCGCCGGCCGGCCATCTTGACGCCGAGATTGACCGTGATGTCCCGCACGAGCCCTATCCCGTCGAAATTCTCGGCAATGATCCGATCGCCCTCGAACTTCAGGCAGTTTGCGGCGCCAGCGCGGTCGGCGCTCTCTGAAATCTCGTTTGCGTAAGCGAAGGCATCGAGCTTGAACGGGGCCGTGATGTTCAGCCCCTTGGCGCCCTCGGTCCGGAATTGATCAACCCGTGCGTTGAAGCCACCGAGTGGTGCCTCGATTGCCTCATAGACGAGGTCCTGCCCCGCCATCTTGGCGAACGTGCCATGGATGAGAGGTGATTTGCTGAAGCCGATCGGATTGCCGATCACCGCGTAACGGTCGCTCATGGCTCACTCCCGCGCTGCGGCTTCGTTGTAGAGGACGCCGTCGCGCACCATCGTTTCTACGAGCTCGGCCGACAGCCCCAGCGAAGCCGCAATACGGCGATTATCCTGGCCGAGCAGCGGCGCCGGCGTGCGCACCGTGGTGTCGCAATCGGAGAACCGGAACGGAAGGTTCGGCAACGTCACCTTGCCGAGCACAGGATGCTCCTGCTCGACCAGCATGCCGCGCGCCTTGATCTGCGGATCCTTCACGACCTCTTCGATGGTCTGCACGGGAGCGGACGGCACGCCTGCTGCCTCAAGCGCCGTAAGACAAGCGTCACGAGAGGGTTGCGACAGCGTCCAGTTGCGCACGATCTCCATCGCTTCGGCATAGTGAGCGTTGCGCGCGGCAGGCGTGGCGAAGCGTTCATCGGACGACAACGCGGGGCCACCGATCAGCATTGCCAATCTTTTCCACGCATCATCGACTTGCGCAGCGATGACGAGATTGCCGTCCTTTGCGGGAAAGACGCCGTAGACGGTCGAATCCGGCTGCCCGCTGCCGGTCTGCCGCGGCAGGTCGGTCCCGCCGGATAAGAAGTAGCGCTGAACGGCATAGTCGTGCATCGAGACCATGCAATCGTACAGCGCCAGATCGATGTGTTGACCGCGCCCGGACGACGCGCGGCCGAGCAGCGCGGCATTGATGGCAGCCACGCCGTGAATGCCGGTGTACATGTCCGCGAGCGGCATCCGCAGCAGCGGCGGCGCTTCGCCGGGGGACCCCAGTTGCGCCAGAGCACCCGACATCGCCTCTGCGATCAGGCCGAAGCCCGGACGGTCGGCATAGGGACCGGTGTGGCCATAGGCGGAGACCGAACAGTAGATCAGTTTGGGATTGCGCGCGGACAGCGCCTTGTAGCCAAGCCCGAGACGCTCGAGTGCGCCGGGGCGGTAGTTCTCGATGAAGACATCGGCCGTGTCGACCAGCTTCATCATCATGTCGAGACCACGCGTATCGCGCAGATCGATGCACAATCCCTGCTTGCCCATGTTCTGCTGCAGGAAGTAGCCGGACTGACCGTCCTTGAAATAGCCGTGGGCGCGGCCCGCATCGCCTTGCCTCGGACGCTCCACCTTGATGACCTCAGCGCCCATCGCGGCGAGGCAGCGGCCCATGAACGGGCCTGCGAGGAAATGGCTGTAGTCGATAACGCGGATGCCTTTGAGCGGCAGATCTTTGAACGACAAATCTTGCACGGTCATGCCTGCTCTCCTGCTACGCTGGTCTTCGGGCGCATCGGGATCATCAGCCGATGCTCACCTAGCTGCACCACTTCACCGCGCTGGTTGATCAGCTCCGAGGGCAGCACCACGATGCCCCATCCATCGCGCTTGGTGGTGCGCATCGAGCCGACGCGGAACTTCACATGCACGGTGTCGCCGAGCTTGATCGGCAGCTTGAAATCCCACGTCCAGCCCAGCGACATTCCCGGAAGGAAGCGGTAGTCGGCACGGGTCTTCAAGCCATCGGCCAGCGACAGGCCGAACAGCCCGTGCGCGACGCGTGTACCGAAGGGTGTGGTCTTGGCGTATTCCTCGTCGACATGAACGGGCGTGAAATCGCCCGTCAGCTCGGCGTAGGCATTCACCATGGTTTCGGTAACTGTCACTGAGGGAGTGACGCATTCGTCGCCAACCTTGGCATCGTCCCAGTAGCGCTCATCGGTCATGTCGCGTGTTCCCTAGGCCCGTGGATTAATCGCCAGCGCCGCTTCCACGGCACCCGCACTGGCTTGCAAGATTTCGACGTTCAGCCCGCCCGGCAGCTCGAGCCAGTTGGGCCCCGCGGGCAGTGCTTTAGCGCCCCACGCAGCAGCACGGGCGAGCACACCTTCATAGTCGTCGACCATGATGCCAAGATGGGCGAGGCGCCCCTCCGGTCCGACGAAGTTCGGATCCTCGATGAGTTGCACGCTTCCGAGCACCCAGACCTGCCGCGGACGCGCGCCTTCGGCGGGCTGCTCGTCGCGAATGGCAAGACCAAGCACCTCTCGAAAGAAGCCGACGTGACGATCGACATCCGGCACGCGGATCGCGACGTGTTCGACATAAGCGCGGGGCAACGACATCGTCTCAGGCCCTTCCCGGATAATCGCTGCGCGCGTACTCAAGCCCCTTGACCAGCGCGACGAGGGTCGCGTTGACGGGGGTCGGCACGTTGACCTTGGCGCCCCAACGCACGACCGAGCCGTGGATGTAGTCGACCTCGGTCAGATTGCCTGACTGCAAGCTCTGCAACATCGACGTCTTGAACTCGGGCGGCAGTCCGGCAGATGCCATCGTCCAGGCAACGCGCGGATCGGCAATCGAGATCTTCACGCCAGCCGCTTGCGCGACAGCGATGCCCTCCGAGATTGCGGCAAGTGCACACTCTTCCAGGACAGGCAGAGAATACAGACCGCCATAGGTCAGCCCGGTAATTGCGGTGATTCCGCCGCCGGCGACGTTGATGAAGAGCTTGTCCCACATCGTGCCCAGGATGTTGTCGCTGAGCAGCGTGAGAACGCCGGCACGATTGAACGTCTCTGAAATCCGTTGCGCGCGCTCGGTCAAGCGTCCATCGAGCTCGCCGATGATGGTTTCCTTGCCGACGACGCCGGAGCGAACATGACCGGGTCCGAGCAGCACGCCGCCAACATAGGTCTTGCCTGCCATGACCCTGTCACGACCGACTTCCTCCGAAAGGATGTCTTCGTGGCCAAGGCCGTTTTGCAGCGACATCACGACCGTCTGCGGCCCGATGATCGGCGCAACCGCCCGGATCGCATCCCGCGTGTGGTAGGATTTGACGAGGATGATGACCAGGTCCGCCACATTGCCGACCTGGCCCGCGGAGGTGCAGGCCGAGACCTTCACGACGGTCTCGGCGCCACCTTCGAGCATCCGCAGACCACTGGCATTGATTGCGTCGACATGAGCCTGAAACGGATCGATCAACCAAACCTCGGCCCCACCGCGCGCCAGCGTGCCGCCGATGGTCGAGCCCAAGGCTCCCGCTCCGGCAAAGCAGATCCTCATCCGAACGCGTCTCCCTCGCCTATTTTGGCGTTGGAAGCGTGCTAGCAGGCTGAGTAGTATTTGAATATGCTATGATACTTATAATCATTATTGCGATTCGCAATGAAGCAACGAAACCCGTCCGAGACGAATCTTTTGGAGCCGCGCCTGCTCCGGCTGTTTGACGCGTTGTTCTCCACGGGCAGCGTCACCAAGGCCGCCGAGAAGCTCGGTCAAAGCCAGCCGACCATTTCCATCTGGCTGGCCCGCCTGCGAAAGGAGTTGGACGATCCGCTATTCATCCGATCGGCGGAGGGAATGCTGCCGACCCCGCGCGCCGAGGCTCTGATCGGCACGGCCCGGCAGGCGTTGGAGATGCTGCGACGTCTGGCGGAGCTTCGCCCGGAGTTCGATCCGGCGACTGCAAGACGCCGCTTCGTCATCTGCATGACGGACGCGAGCCACATCACGCTGCTTCCGGCCATTCTCGCCCATGTTCGTCATGTTGCGCCGGGCATCCGCATCGAGGCGGCACAGATCGGCGCCGACACCCCACGAATGTTGCAGTCCGGCGAGGCCGATCTGGCGCTCGGCTACATCTCGGATCTCGACGCCGGACACTTCCAGCAGGCGCTGTTTCCGCAGGATTGGGTCTGCCTGGCAAACGCAAAACATGCCCGGATCCGCGACTGCATCACCGCAAAGGATTTCCGGCGTGAGGCGCACGTTCACATTCGCTCCGGCACCGGACATCAATTGCTCGCGGACGCGCTGAAGGAGCAGCAGATGGTCCTCGACGTTGCGCTCGAACTGCCGGGCTTTTTGGGGCTACCCGCAATCGTCGGGACGACCGACCTGATCGCCACCCTGCCAAGGCACATCGGCGAAACGTTGGCTCACTATTACGGACTGCGCGTGCTCGATTGCCCGTTGGCGGTCGCCGGCTTCACGGTGAAGCAATATTGGCATGCCCGCTTCCATCACGACCCGGCAAGCCAGTGGCTGCGTGACGTATGCGGGGAGCTTTTTCAACAGCAGCAAGTGCGGGGTCTACATCATTCCGGTCAGCCGAAGCAACGAAGGCCACGCAATTTGCGGCCGTAGTGGAGCGGCTATTAGCGAGCCTTGGATCGAACGGCGAGGTCGTGTCGCCTCCCGCGCTGCCGTTGCGAATCCAGCGTCGGCGGGAGTCCCAAATCTCGGAGGGGTGGGCGCTACTGGCCGAAACGGACACCTTCAAGCAACCGATTGCGTTGTCGGCATCCAACCCTTGCCCTCCTGCACCACTGCTGCTGCGGCTATCTTCGATCCCGCTGCGGGTTCGGGAGCGCTAATCTGTCCCAGTTCACGGGCCAACACCTCGCGGTCACAGGCGTTCTCCCACAGCGAAACGGTGATGGCAGCGACACAGTTGCTGATCATGCTGGTCAGTGCCCTCGCTTCCGACATGAAACGGTCGATACCGACCAGTAGAGCCACACCGGTCACGGGCAAGTCCGGCATGACGGTGAGAGTTGCAACTAGCGCGACGAAGCCGCTGCCGGTGACGCCGGCCGCTCCCTTGGACGTCAGCAGCATCAGTCCGAGCATCGCCGCAATCTGCCCCCAAGATAGGTGAATGTCGCAGGCCTGGGCGATGAAGATGGACGCCAGGGTGAGATAAATAGCGCTGCCGTCCAGATTGAAGGAGTAACCCATCGGAAGCACGAGTCCTGACACGCCTTTCCGGCATCCAAGTTGCTCCAGCTTGCGCAGCGCGCCAGGAAGCGCCGGCTCCGACGATGACGTGCCGAGCACGATCAGCAGCTCTTCCTTGAAGTAGCGGATCGTCTTCCACAGGCTGAAGCCGTTCAGTCGCGCAAGCGTCCCGAGCACGACGAATACGAAGACGGAGCACGCGATATAGAATGTCAGGATCAGCAGTCCGAGCGAGCCAATCGAACGGATGCCATAGCGGCCGACCGTGAACGCCATGGCGCCAAAGGCGCCGAGTGGAGCGAGCTTCATGATGAAGCCGAAGGAAATAAACAGAACCTGCGAGAACGATTCAACCGCCTTCGTCACTACGGCACCGCCATCGCCGGCGCGGCTCAGCCCAAAGGCGATCAGGATGGAGACCAGCAGGACCGGCAGCACTTCGCCATCGGCGAACGCGCCAAAGAACGAATGCGGGATGATATGCAGCACGAAGTCAGCAAATCCGGTCGCAGCTGCCTGCTTGGTGAATTTCGCAGCCACCGACGGATCCAGCGTATTGACGGATACATGCATGCCGACGCCCGGCTGGATCAGCAATACAGCAACCAGTCCCGCCAACAGCGCGAGCGCGGTCAGCAGGTAGAACAGCGCCATGGATTTCACCAGCGAACGGCCGACCTCGCGGGAATCGCTGATGCTGTTGATGCCGCTCACGATGGTGCAGAACACGATCGGCGCGATCATCATCTTGACGAGCTTGACGAAGCCGTCGCCAAACGGCTTCAGCGCGGCTCCGAATTCGGGCCAGAAATGGCCCGTGAGGACACCCAGCGCGAGGCCGATCAGCACTTGAACATAGAGAATCCGGTAGAAGGGTTTTCCAGCCTCGGTGCTCGCGTGGCCGACTAGCGCTTCTTTGTGCATTCTCATCTCTCCCATGGCTCTGATTTTTCTTGATGGCTTAAGGCGGACCGAGTTCAGGCCGCCAGGATTGAATGAGGCACGTGCGCTCGCCGGGCGAAGACGTGACCTTGGAAAATCCGGCGGGCCGTCCGCTGCACCCGGGCAACCGGGCCGGGCTCCAGCCGAACCACGAGCTGGCCGGAGGGATGGGCGAGCGTGATCGGCACCGGCGGCGCCAGCGGTCCGACAATCTCTGCCGCGATCGTTCCTGACGTCACACAGGCCGTCGCGATAGCGACCGCGCCCGTCACCGCCAGCGCGCTATGGCAGTCGTGCGGCATGAAGTACCGCGTGTGCAACGTCGCGTCCGTCGCGGGTGCAATCAGGACCGGTTTCGGAATCACCATGGACGCTGAGTTTGGAAAGCCCATCCGGCGCCCAGCTTCGATGCGCAGGTTTTCGAGCCGGGCGCGGAAGCCGCTGTCGGCGAACTCCGAAGGTGCCTCGCGGCCGGTCCATCCCAGGTCCGCCGCGCGAACCAGCATGACGGGCATGGCTGCGTCGATGCAGGTCACATCGATCCCTTCGATGCGGTCGACCGGCTGTCCTGTCGGCAGGAGGCGACCGGTGCGTGCGCCGGCCGCGTTGGGGAACGACAGTTCGATGGGCGCGGCCGTTCCCGGCACACCGTCGATCCGCGCGTCGCCTTCATAGGTCACCCTCCCGCCAGGGGTGGAAACCGTCGCATCGATCAGCTTGCCGGTGTTGACATTATGGATGCGTACCTGGGTGCGATCTGCGACAGCGGCGACCAGGCCGGTTTCGATAGCGAAGGGCCCTACCGCTGCTAGCATGTTTCCGCAATTGGGTGAGGTATCGACGATCCCCTCGCGGACCCGCACCTGGGCAAACAAATAATCGACATCGGCGCCGGGCACCGATGCCGGTCCGATGATCGCGACCTTGTTGATGACGGCATTGCCGCCGCCGATTCCATCGATGCCCAGATCGTGCCCGCCCCCCATCACCGACAGCAGGACCGCATCGCGCGCCCTGGGATCGGCCGGAAGATCGCTGGCCAGGAAAAACGGCCCGCGCGAGGTTCCGCCGCGCATGACCACGCAGGGAATGGCAATCTGATCGTTCATTGGAGCTGTTCCATTCGGCGACATCTTCGTGCGAACAGAGCATGGGCCCTTGAAACTCTTCTGTAAAATGCAAATATCTGAAGTATTAATGCGTCATTCGGTATAATTGGGGCCAGCCATGAACGCAGAATTGCTCGACCTGAAGGCGTTCATTACCGTCGCGGAGACTGGAAGCTTTGTCCGCACCGCCAAGGCGCTGAACCTGTCGCAGCCGGCGCTCAGCCGACGCATTCAGAAGCTAGAAGAAAGCCTCGGTGCGCCGCTGCTCGAACGCTCGACGCGTCACGTCAATCTCACCATGACCGGCCGCGACTTCTTGCCGAAGGTGCGTCGTCTCATCGACGATTTCGAGACCTCGGTGCTCGCCATCCGTGACATCGGCGCGCGAAGTTCAGGCTTGGTTTCGGTGGCTGCGGTGCCGACGGCGGTGTTTTATTTCTTGCCGCGTGCGATCGGCCGGTTCGCCGACGCGTATCCGCGCATTCGCATCCGGATTCTGGACATCGGTGCCAATGAGGGATTAGAGGCGGTCGCGCGCGGAGAAGTCGACTTCGGGATCAATTTCATCGGTGCGTCGCATGCCGAAATCGAATTCGAGAAACTGGTCGAGGATCCTTTTGTCCTGGCCTGCCGCCACGACCATCCGTTGGCATCGCGTAAACAGGTAAGCTGGTCGGAGATCGTTTCGCACCGTGTTATTACCGTCGGTCGCAATAGTGGTAATCGCGCGTTGATCGACAATGCGCTGGCGCGACACGGCCTGCAGCTCAACTGGTCCTACGAAGTTGCTCACCTTTCCGGTTCGCTTGGCTTGGTCGAAGCGGGGCTGGGCATCGCCATTCTACCGAGGCTGGCGACCCCGGCCGCCGGCCATCCGATCATTCACACCGTGAGGGTAACCGATCCGGAGGTGTCGCGGACGATAGGCATCGTGCGCAGGCATGGGTCGACGCTATCCCCTCATGCCAGCCAATTTCTCAAGATGCTCCTCGATGCATGGCGTTCGCCGCCTCGGGCACCCGGTCAGACCCGGTCGCGGTCCCGAGGCACGGCTGCGGACCTCACAAAGGACGGACCGCGACTACCTGGACGCCAGAAAAGGGGACTGAAAAAGCTCTCATGATCGCTCACGAAGGTTTCGTGGAAATAGCGAAGCGATCATAAGTTTGCCGATCGGCTCTACCCCCGGGGCCAGCCCGCGCTGGTTGTCGAGAGCAGCAGAAGAAATAAAGCACTATGCGCATCATATCTCGCAGCAGCACGTGTGCTTCGCGAACCCTGCATGACGATTGTCCCACTCGTTGAACATACACGCCAACGCCATCGCCGGCCCTTCGGCTGCAGGATGATCTCGAAAGTAGGAAATTGATGCGACACGGGTTATGCAGCACGGCTCAAGCCCAGGAGATGGCCATCGGTTGCGTAAGCCGGAGCAGCACTGAAATTAGGCGCCGTAAGGCCGGCCGACAGTCGCCGGCTCGTCAATCCGAAGTCGCCTGGGGTAACTGCCGCGCCCCGTTCCATGCGGGGCGCCACTTTGACAACGACGATGCTTGTGCCCTCCCTTCGATGAAGCGTCAATTTCAACTCCTGTCCAACTCGCGCCAGGCCTACCTTGTTGCGCAATTGCGCAGCCGACCGAATGGGACGGTCGTCGGCCATTGTCACAATGTCCCCTTTGCGCAGACCGGCCATTTCCGCCGGCGAGTTTGGCAGAACCTCAGCTATCAAAGCGCCTTCGGCCCGAGCACCGGACAGCCGCGGGTCCTGCAAAGAAACGCCGATGCGGCCACGTTCGACATGGCCGGTAGCAACGATTTGCTCCATCACTCTCCGCGCCATATTGGACGGGATCGCAAAGCCAATTCCGACGTTTCCGCCCGCTGGCGAGATGATCGCTGAATTGATTCCGACTAGCTCGCCGCGGAGGCTGACCAGCGCACCGCCGGAATTGCCGGGATTAATCGCCGCGTCAGTCTGAATGAAATCCTCAAAGCCCTGCTTGCCAAGGCCGGTGCGGCCGAGTGCGCTGACCAGACCCGAGGTTACGGTTTGGCCCAGACCAAAGGGATTGCCGATCGCGAGCACAAAATCACCAACCTCCAGGATGTCACTGTCGCCAAAAGCAAGCGCCTTGAGCCCCACGGGGCTCTGGATCTGTAACACGGCCACATCGGTCGGCGGATCGCGACCAATCACCTTGGCCGAAAACTGTCGGCCCTCCTTCGTGGTGACTTGCACGGTGGAAGTGCCCTCGACGACGTGATTATTGGTGAGTACAAAGCCGCGCAGAGCATCGACGATCACTCCGGATCCGGTTGCGTTGACCTCTTTCTCGATTTGCTTCGGAACATCGAAGAATTCGCGGAACACCGGGTCACGGTAGAGGGGATTGTCTTCACGCACGCGACCGTGCACCGAAATGTTAACGACCGCAGGCGTGACTTGGCGAACGAGCGGCGCCAATGTCGGGATCGGCGCTCCGGTCTTGAGATCGGGAACTTGCGCCGTCACGAGAGACGGTGCCCCAAACGTCAGCGTCAACACCAACAGCGCCAATTGGATTACGCGACCATTTTTCATCTTGTGCACCATGATATTCGCGGGAGCCGGCTCAAGCGCTTGCCGGCAGCCACATCGCACGTTGCAGAGCGACGCAGGGAACGACACAGGCCGCAGCCATATGACCGAACAAGACAAGGCCGAGGACAGCGTGCGTGACCATCATGCGGCCCTCCGTTCTGCGGCGGCCCAAGGCCGCCGCAGCCGCATCGGCACGCCGCCACCACGCGGCGGGTCATCATTGTCATTGTCGCCGTCGAGCTTGCGCAAGGCTGCGAGAATATCCGCGAGCCGGACCGTATGGCTCATGCCGGGAATCTTGCGCAACCACGGACAGGATTCCACCGCATACATGTCGGAGGCCCAGGACGACAGGATGATGCGCTTCTCCGGCGTGGAGAGCTCATTGTCGTTCAGGACGCTCCTTGGAGAATCGTAGTGAGCGGCGGGGTGAAAGATCGGATGAAGATTGTGAGCATTTGTGTTTGCGTTCGTCATCGTCGCGTCTCCCTTATCTCTCCTTTCCGAGGGATTGCTGTGGGAAGAAACGGCGGCGGAGCCGTCGCTTCCTGGTTTTGATTATGCCGCATTGATCGCGATGCGCTTCACGCCCTCGCGCGGCTTGTCCGATTTGGGCAACGAGACAGTCAGGACACCGTTCTTGAACGTCGCCTCAACCTTGTCTTCCTGCACATCGTCGAGCGGAATCTGGCGCTCGAAGGCGCCGTAATACCGCTCGCTGAAGTATCGGCCTTCTCCATGGTGCTCGGCCTTCTTCTCGCCGCGGATCGTCAGGACGCCATTGGTGATTTCCACCTGAACGTCCTTTTCGGTCATCCCCGGCAGTTCGGCCGACACGGTCAGTGCCTTGTCCGTTTCGCTGAGCTCGACCTTCGGCCAGCCAAAGCGACCTTCCATCGACGACGACAGGCCCGGGCTGCCAAAGCCGCGGAACACATCGTCGAACAGACGGTTCATTTCACGGTGCAGTGTCAGGAAGGGATCGAAGCTGTCGCGGGCGGGCGCAAGCTCCTGCGGTTTCGACCACGGAATGAGATCACGAATAGCCATTGTTCTACCTCGCTTGTTCGTGGGGACAGGGTGTGCGGACGCTTCACGCGCCGCACGCCCCGTCTCGATGCTGCAATCGCGCCTAAGCTGCCTTCTTCTGCGCGATCTGGGGTGAGGAAGAAGCCGCCGTTCCGATCTCGATACGGCGCGGCTTCATCGCTTCCGGCACCTCGCGCACGAGATCAACGATCAGCAGACCGTCCTGGAACGAGGCCTGCTTGACCTGGACATAGTCAGCGAGGTTGAACACACGCCGGAACGGACGGGCCGCGATACCTTGGTAAAGGTATTCGCGCGCGCCACCGTCGGGCTTCTTGCCCTCAACGGTCAGCACGTTCTGTTCCGCCGTCACGGCGATGTCCTGAACACCGAAGCCGGCCACTGCCAGCGTGACCCGGTAGTGGTCTTCGCCGAAACGTTCAATGTTGTAGGGAGGATAGTTGTCTTCGGTCGCCTGACGCAGCGTCGAATCGACGAGGTCTGCCAGGTGATCGAAGCCAATCGTGGAGCGCCACAGCGGCGCGAAGTCGAGTGTCCTCATAGCCAAGTCCTCCAAAGAGCAAGATGGATACGAAGGAACGCCAGGCCGTGTTTACGGAACGGTCCGAAGCCCGGTCCGGCGCCCGTACCGGACCCTAAACCGGCGTCCGGCGCACCGCTCTCGCGGCGAAAAATGACTTAAAAAAATGGAAGATGATTTCAAGAGGGTTGCTCAAAAAAATCTTCAAGTTCCGATCATGCCGCAATTTCAATCCGGGTTACGCGGCCTCGGCGTAAGTCAGGCGGGCCAGTTGTGCTTCAGCATCATTGTGCAGGCGCATGAGGCGAGCGCGATCCTCAGAAGTTAGGTCGCTCGCAGGCAAGAGCCTTTCGCAATGCGAAATAACGCGTCTCTGGCTTTCGATCAGAAAGGCAAACGCGCCGCCAACAGCGGGTTCATACGGCATGGAAAGTCCTTACACAGCTCAGACGGAAGTTTGGAGCGACCGGATCGACCGGCCGCTCCACACGGACTAGCTGGTTGCAGGTGGCGTCCCGTCGCGCTGGGTCGGCAACAGGTCGAACCTCAGCCGGGGCGCATCCAGGACCGGCGAAAGCAGCGTATCCACCTTCATCGTGGAAGGCGCCTGCGGCCAGGTCAGCCAGGGCATCGTGTCCACGTACGGAATCGGCGGCAAGGCAATTTGTTCGAAGCCGATTTTTGCTGCCCGCAGCGGGGATGTCGCTTCCGACCCTCGCGCCGCAAACGGCGCCAGCGCAACGACACCACCGAGTGTTACTGCGAGGAGATTGATTAGGGTTTTGTGGGTGCCCTCCGCCCGAGCGGAGAATGTGAATTGATCCTTGATCATCTCATGCTCCTATCGTCGAAAACAGATCCAGATGTCCTTTCTGTATGTGAGAGGTGGGCCCAGCCGGTCGGCCGGGCCCGATACGCGTTAGAAGTCCATGGCGGGAGCCGGCGCGGCTTCCGTTTTCTTCGGCTTGTCCGCCACCAGCGCTTCCGTGGTGATGAGCAGCGACGCGACCGAGGCCGCATCCTGCAGGGCGGTGCGCACGACCTTCGCGGGATCGATCACGCCGGCCTTCACCATGTCCTGGTATTCGCCGGTCGCGGCATTGAAGCCCCAGTTGTAGCTCTGGTGCTCCAGAAGCTTGCCTACCACCACCGACCCGTCCTCACCGGCATTTTGCACGATCTGGCGTGCAGGCACCTGGACCGCGCGGCGTACGATATCGACGCCGGCCTTCTGGTCGGAATTGGCGATCTTGATGCCCTCGAGGGCCCTTAGCGAGCGCAATAGCGCAACGCCGCCGCCCGGCAGAATGCCTTCCTCGACCGCCGCCCGCGTCGCGTGCAATGCGTCGTCGACGCGATCCTTGCGCTCCTTGACCTCGACCTCGGTGGCGCCGCCGACGCGGATCACCGCGACGCCGCCGGCAAGCTTCGCCAGCCGTTCCTGCAGCTTCTCGCGGTCATAGTCGGAGGTCGTCTCCTCGATCTGCGCCCTGATCTGCAGGCTGCGCGCCTCGATGTCCTTCTTGGCACCCACGCCGTCGACGATCGTGGTATTCTCCTTGTCGATCACCACCTTCTTGGCGCGCCCGAGCATCTTCACCGTGACGTTTTCGAGCTTGATTCCGAGGTCTTCGGAGATCGCGGTGCCGCCAGTGAGGATCGCGATGTCCTCCAGCATGGCCTTGCGCCGGTCGCCAAAGCCGGGTGCCTTGACGGCGGCAACCTTCAGCCCGCCGCGCAGGCGGTTCACGACCAGGGTGGCGAGCGCTTCGCCTTCGACTTCCTCGGCGATGATCAGAAGCGGCTTGCCGGATTGCACGACCTGCTCAAGCAGCGGCAGCATGGTTTGCAGGCCCGAAAGCTTCTTCTCGTGGATGAGCACGTAGGGATCCTCGAGCTCGACCCGCATCTTTTCCGCGTTGGTGACGAAGTAGGGCGAGACGTAGCCGCGGTCAAATTGCATGCCTTCGACCACTTCGAGCTCGGTGTTCAAGCTCTTGGCTTCTTCGACCGTAATGACCCCCTCGTTTCCGACCTTCTGCATGGCCTCGGCGAGGAAGCGGCCGATCTCGGCGTCCCCATTAGCCGAGATGGTGCCGACCTGGGCGATCTCGTCGTTGGAGGTGACCTTCTTGGCGTGGGTCTTGAGGTCAGTGACGATCGCGTCCACCGCGAGATCGATCCCGCGTTTCAGGTCCATCGGGTTCATGCCAGCCGCAACGGCCTTGGCGCCTTCCTTGACGATCGCCTGCGCGAGCACGGTCGCGGTGGTGGTGCCGTCGCCCGCCAGATCGTTGGTCTTGGAGGCGACTTCGCGCACCATCTGTGCGCCCATGTTCTCGAACTTGTCCTCGAGTTCGATCTCCTTGGCGACGGTGACGCCGTCCTTGGTGATGCGGGGCGCGCCGAACGATTTTTCGATCACGACGTTACGCCCCTTCGGACCGAGCGTGACCTTCACCGCGTTCGCCAGCGTGTCCACACCCCGCAGCATTCGCTCGCGGGCTTCGGTCGAAAACTTTACGTCCTTGGCAGCCATTTTGAAAATCTCCCTTCTCTTCGATGACTGTCAGCTCACGCTGCCGTCTTGAGCGCTTCGGCCTTTTCGACCACGCCCAGAAGGTCGCTCTCCTTCATGATCAGCAGCTCCTTACCGTCGATCTTGACCTCGGTGCCCGACCACTTCGCAAACAGCACGCGGTCGCCGGCCCTGACGTCGAGCGGCACGAGTTGGCCCTGCTCGTTGCGGCCTCCTGGGCCTACGGCGATGATCTCGCCCTGCTGCGGCTTCTCCTTGGCAGTGTCGGGAATGATGATGCCGCCAGACGTTTTCTCTTCGGCATCAATGCGGCGCACGAGCACGCGATCGTGCAATGGACGGAAATGCATGCACATCCTCCTCAATCAGGTTCAGCGATGTTCAAAATCCGGGTCCGGAAACGGCCCCCGGGCGGACAACGAACTGGGAGTCGAATCGGCCCGGTTCAAGACCGCTCGAGTGAATTTTTTTGCCCGTAACGGCGCCCTTGCATTCGGACCAAAGCTTCTGGGATGAACCAAGGGCTTGCCGTCAACGATTGGTAAACTGTGCACGCGTTGCGCTAACTTCTTGCCGTGCCGCTGGTTTCGATAATCCGCATTTCGTGCGCCGGCGCCACAATTTTTTTCGGCCCCCTCTTGAAACCGAAAACGGTTTTGCTAATTTTCCGACGCCACAGAAAATGTGGGGTTCGGACGCCTCATGGGTCCGGATCAATGAGACGGGCACCGGTCGTGTCCGGTGCCGCTCGTAACCATCTTGCTCTTTTGGAGGATTTGGCTATGCGCACTTACGATTTTTCGCCCCTTTGGCGTTCGACCATCGGCTTCGACCGCCTTTTTGACCTCGCAGAGACGGCGCAGCGCGCCGGCGAGGACAACTACCCACCGTACAACATCGAACGCCTTTCCGAAGACCGCTATCAGATTTCGCTGGCGGTTGCGGGCTTCGCGTCAAGCGATATCGCAATCACGGCCGAACAGAACGTAGTCACCATTGAAGGCAACAAGCCGGATCATGCCGAGCGGAATTTCATCCATCGCGGCATCTCTACCCGCAATTTCAAGCGAAAGTTCAATCTGGCGGATTACGTCCAGGTCAAGAGCGCATCCTTCGAGAACGGGCTGCTCAAGGTCGACCTGGTCCGGGAGATTCCGGAAGCCATGAAGCCGCGCCGGATCGCGATCAACGGCGCGCCGGCGGACAATGTCCAGAAACTAGAGACCAAGGCAGCGGCGTAAGCAAGCTATCTGATCGGCGCCGCGCGCGTTCGCGCGGCCGCCTCTATTTGTCAACGAACAGGAGGATCCAATGCGGCTGACGACCGCGGACGATAATGCGCGTCTCCCGACAAGCGACGGCCGACGTTACTTTCGTCGGACCAAGCGCGGCAACTCTACATGACGCGGGAGAGAAGCAGTCATGACTGGCCACCATATCGAACGACTTCGCGCGCACCGAAACAATATTCGCCGTTATCGCAGGCTCCTCGAGACGTCTCTCACAGATCTTGAACGAGGCTATATCGAGCGACGATTGCTTGACGAACGAGCTTCCGTGAAAGCTCTGCTGCGAGAGGCTTACCCGGATTGCCTGTCACTCCGGACGACGAAACCCGGGGCAGATCGGCGCACAACGCCATTGGAGCTGACGGAGTTCCTGCATCCGGCCGGTGCTTTTGAGCATCCCCTAGATGTACTCGATGATCCCGATCTCACCGCGTACGAGAAGCGGGCCATCTTGTCCTCCTGGCTCGCGGATCACTGCCTCGGCGAAGATCGCTCCCACCTGAACCCGCGCCACGACGATACAAGCGCCCGGCTCGAAGATATCGTCGATGCGCTGTGTGATCTCTTCTCGCAAACGGAGACCGAGAACATCGATCATGAATGCAAGCTGGATCGAAAGGAGCGGCGGACAGGACTCCAGTTCCCTTCAGGGCGTCGGCATCATGACGACCTCAGGAGGACAAATCGATGCTAATCGATCCCGCTGATGTTGCCGCACTGGTCAGATCAGTCGGATGCCTTTTGAGCATGGCGATTATCGCAAGAGTGCTTTCGAGAGCAACACTTCGCTGATCGCCGCTCCATACCGGCCTTACCTTACGAGAGCCACTGCGAGGGGCACATGTACAACACGTATTCTCGGCCACTGCCTTCAATTGCAATCGGACTGACTCACTATCTCGCTCAGATCAAGAAATTTCCGATCCTGACCCAGGAAGAGGAGACCCAATTCGCGAGACGCTGGCGCCAGCTGGGCGATCGCGAAGCGGCCTATCGCCTCGTCACAAGCCACCTGCGCCTCGTTGCAAAGGTTGCGATGCGATACCGCGGTTACGGATTGCCCATCGCCGACATCGTTTCCGAAGGCAATATCGGATTGATGCAGGCCGTGCGACGCTTCGATCCGGAGCGAGGGGTTCGTCTTTCAACGTTCGCATTGTGGTGGATCCGGGCGACGATTCAGGAATACGTACTTCGATCCTGGTCGATGGTGAAGGTTTCAACAAACAACGCACAAAAGAAACTCTTCTTCAAACTACGGCAAGCTAAGCGTGCGATCTCGGCTGTCGAGGACGGAGATCTGCGTCCTGAGCAGGTTCAAGCAATTGCTGCGCGCCTCGAGGTGCCGGAAAGAGAGGTAGTAGACATGGACCGGCGCCTGCGCGGCGACGTATCCCTGAATTCCCGCACTCACGACGATCTGGACGCCGACGAAGCGATAGAACGTCTTGTAGACCCTTCGCCTGCACAAGACGACAAGCTGGCTGATGAACACGAATTGGTCCAACGCCGACAAGCGTTGCGAGCCGCTATCCAGACGCTTGCTCCGCGCGAGCGACACATCTTCACTGCGCGCCAGTTGACTGAAACGCCTCCAACACTGGAGGAACTCGCGGCAGAATATGGAGTATCCCGCGAGCGGGTCCGCCAAATAGAGCAGCGAGCATTTGAGAAGATAAGGCTGGCAATGCATCCGGCCGGCAATTCTTTGAAGACCGCGACAACTGTCGCAAGGAATTCCGTGTCGGTCCAATCGGCACAAGAAAATCGAGATAGACCCTATCGGCGAGCTGCTGAATTCAACGACATCTGAGCCTTGAACGCATGAACCCGCCGGGCGGGCGGCTCGCCAGCATTCGCTATGCAGCGATAGAGCAATTCTGCAGCGCAGCTAAATCATGCGAAGGGACAGAAGGGGAAATTAGCGTTGGTTGAATGAAAGGTTCGATAAACTGAGGCGGCCTAGTCTTTCGGCGGCGGCGTCTGGTTGATCAATTGAGAGACAGCCGTCACGACTTGGGCAGGCGCAAATGGCTTGCTAAGAAGAATGCTATTGGGCACGCCATGCGAGGGCCACTCATCCGCCGCAGCTCCGGTCATGTAAATTACCGGCATCTCCGGATTGAGCTCCCTGGCCCGTTTGGCAACGTCCCAGCCCGTCAGCTGGCCCTTCAAGTTAATGTCGGTCAAGAGCGCTCGATACTTCGTGGGCGCGCCTTGAAGCAGTGCTACTGCCTTTTCACCAGATGCAACGATCTCATTTTCAAATCCGCCCTCGGCAAGCGCGGCGTCGACAAGGTCTTGGATCAGAGAATCGTTTTCTACCACTAGGATTAATAGTACCGCGCTGTGCATAATCCCACCTCCGCCGCACCAATGCGGCAACTGCTAAGTGCTAAAAGGCACATAAGTTCCAGATGCGAAACCGGCCAGCGGGAATGTCACCTGAACCAATGGCACGTGGGGGCCGCTCCGCGACCGGAAGAGTCCGACGGCTGAGCTAACCGGTTCAATAGCTCGGAAGGCCTTCACTTTCTCGCCTTAGAATTGCCGACGACCGGGTCGCTGGCACTTCCGCACCTACCCGCAAAGCGTCCTCGCGGGCTCTCGAAGCACCATCTGACCTGTCGCCACGAGTGATCTGCCCTATGTCGCAGTTAGAAAAACCCGTCTGTGTCACCCCTTTCTGGAAGCGAGGACGCCCCGCACCGAGCTGCGCCTATACGTTCAATTCGGCTCACCCGCATCGCCCATCCGCCCGGAATGACGTTCAATTCTTGATTGCAGTCCGGCCAGATCAATAAAGTCATCAGCCTGCCGTCTCAGTTCATCTGCAATTATTGCTGGCGGACTCGAAAGACTCGAAACAACCGTCACGCGAACGCCACGCCGTTGGACGGCCCTGACCAGCGAACTGTACCCTCCGTCGCCTGAAAACAGGAAGATCTCGTCCAACTGTTTCGATAATTGCATGACGCCGACTGCGAGATAGATGCCCATGTCGCTCGACGCAATTGTCGCGAGTGAAGGCGCAGAAATCGTCAGCTTCAAGTCGTGATTGCTTTTCGAAGTCCCCTTTTTCGCTCTTGCTTGGCTCTTCGCGCGCTTTTTTCGCGATCACCGGCCTCCGCGAGGCTCCGCGCTCGCGCGAATTCTGAACCCTGCGGTCCAGTGTCTATGCTGACAGCTGCGGAGGTCCATTTTGGCCCCGCAACGGTTGTCAGACTAGCACAGAAAGCTCTCACAGAATTGGAGGACCGAAAGCGTTTGCGGCAGTTGCGAAAGGATTTCATCGAACGCCGCGCTAAATCGGCTGCCGATCGCAAAAAATCAAATGCCGCGACAATGCGGCCAGGAGATCAATCCACCTGAGAGCCGGACCACCTCGACGTCGAGGGGCACGCGAGCGATCAGGCACGCACCAACCGGTGGGCGAGCGCGATGCCGCGCTCAGAGATAGTAACGGTCCAACCTCCTCATCGAAAACGACGGTTCATTCCCAGACCTCTTTGCGGCAGTTATCGCATCGGAAGATCATCACGAAACGATCTCTACTGACGTCGAGAATAGATGTGATGAAACGAGTCTTGGTACCGCAACCGGCGCACTGGGGCTCCTGCTTAGGACGCGATTGTGTCGTGCAGACTTCCTTACGATCCTTCACGCTCAAGACCTCAAGGTTGGGAAAGCGATTGATATTGGTTGGCGGCATGCAGCCGCGATCCCTATTCAAAAGATGAAGCAACCCAAATTCCCGGCCGCACGCAGCGGCGGATGAGCGATCCATGCTCGCCGAGCGAGTGCAGCATGATCCAGCCATTGTTAACGAGATCGCAGATGCCTGTGTGCCGACGCAGGACATCGTCCATTGCAGTTTCGGGAGCGGCGATGAAGACGTTCAAGCGTACCGGCTCATGGACAAAGCGCGTGCCGTCATGCACCGACTGCCATGGCAATCCGAATCGCAGGTCCCCGGCGTTGCCTTCGAGCACGCCGAGCTGGCCGACGATGTTGTGAAGCACCTTGTTGCCGCTGCCGAACGCCGCGTTGTTAACGGTCGAGCCGTAGTACTGCAGATTAATCCAGCTTGCGACCGCCATCGGGGCGGTCATGATCAGCTCCAGCACCTGATGATCTCGATCCTGCTCGTGGATATAAGAGTGCAGGAAGGCGCGGCCGGACAGGTCGAGACCGCGCGTGATTCTGCGCGGGGCAGCGATGAATGCGGCGTTTCCCGCGAGGCCCCATTCTGGCCGAACTTGGGACCAGTCCTTGCTACGCGCCTTGATTGCGGCGTCGGCATCCGCCGCATCTCCGACGCCCAGCAACGCGCGGCGCTCGAGCCTCGCCAGATGAGCAGCATCGGACAGCCGCAATTTCAACCGCGCCAGATCACCTGCGAGCGCGGCCGGCACGTCCTCCTCATCGAACAGCTTGAAGTCGTCCGTGGTGGTGTCGTGAAGCGCACCGACGAACCAGCAGTCGGCGGGGATGTCGATGCCGCGCTCCCGCAAGCCGTCCCGGACTTGCGAATCGTTGAGGATCGCGGCGGCGACACGCGCATTGGCCTCGCCTGTGTGACCCCCGCAGGCGCCGCAGTCGAGGCCCGAGGCGTGTGGATTGTTGACCGTGGTGCTACCGTGCCCCGTCAGCAGCACGAGGCGCGCGAACGGCCCGGTCAGCGACATCGCCTTCAGCACCGCCTCGGCCATATCGATGGCCTGCGAGCCGGTAAAGCCGGTGGAACGTCCTTTGAGCTTGCCAGGCGCGAGCCGCGGGCCGACCCGCGCAGCGACGTCGGAATCGAGACCATCGCTGACCGGCGATGGCACCGGTCGGGTTAAACCCGCGCTGTCGGTCGCGATCTTCGCCGCGAAGCCGAGGCCCGCCGTCTCGACAAAGGAGAAGGACGACACCGCCGAGACCTTGAACGATTTCCAGGCCTTCGCCAGTCGCCGCCGGAGCAGTCGCTGGCCCAGTACTTCGGCTTCCTCGAACGGCTCGGCGTCCTTGACTTCCTCGCAGACGATGAAGGCGGGTTTGAGCAGCACGGGACATTGCGCGCCACCCCGAAGGTGGCCTATCGGAACATATTCGATGGGGAAGCCGAAGAAGCCGGCGAAGCCGATCGTTTCCACCTCCGGGCAAGCTGTCTCCAGCGCGCGCCGGAAGATTTCCGAGCGCACGTCGATGCAGAAGGCCGCCTGGACCGCAGGCCGGTCCGTCCGACCAGACGCTACCGCGCTGCGGTCGTTGGCGAGGAGCCGCGCGATCAAGTTGCGGCGGAACACGATCTCATAGGCGTCCTGCAGGACGACGTCGACGGCGAGCTCGGGAGTTTCGTCGAGGCGGTGATCGACGGGCAGCTTCGCCGCCTCCTCCATCGCTCGCGCCCAGGCTGTCCTGAAGGCGTCATCGGTCCGCGCCTCGAACAGCGCCAAACCCCAAGCCAGCCGGATCGCAAGCAGTTCGAGCAGAGTGTCGTCCCGGCGGCCCTCGAGCTCCGCGTTCCATCCTACGTAGCGCGCATAGGCCGACCAACCGAGGTCGAACAGTGCGCGCACCAGATAATCCTCGATCGCGCGATCGGGAATGCCGAGGCGGTCGACGATTACCCCGATGGCTTCGACGGGATCGGTGGGCAGCGCCGCAACGGATCTTCGAAAACCCCCAATGCCCATGACTTCGGGATTGCGGTCGTAGATCGCAAGCGTCCGCCAGGCCGCGTAGGGCTTGAGCCTGCGCGCCGGGTTTGGCCAATTCGCCTGGCCCTCGTCGAAATAGCTGGCGCAGAAGGCCGAGATCTCGTCGATCATGAGGGCAACCAACGAGACGTAGCGATCGCCTTCTGCAAGGCGATCCAGCACCTCGGCCACAGTGGCGACGACGGCCGGCGGCGCGCCGGCCGGCGCGTCCGAGCGCAACGCCTGTTTGAGGCTCTCGATGTCGAGGCCAGCGTCGGGGTGAAGCGCGAGCGCCTGCGCCATCGCCGCATCGTCGATGCGGCCTTCCGCGAGCGCCTGCCGGTAGAAAGCCCGCGGCATCAGGATGCGCGCCCGCACCACGCGCTCGAAAGTTGCGGCGGTGGCTGCGAAACTCTG
This sequence comes from Bradyrhizobium sp. CCBAU 53338, assembly GCF_015291665.1. Classification (NCBI taxonomy): domain Bacteria; kingdom Pseudomonadati; phylum Pseudomonadota; class Alphaproteobacteria; order Hyphomicrobiales; family Nitrobacteraceae; genus Bradyrhizobium; species Bradyrhizobium sp. CCBAU 53338. The sequence goes on along the minus strand of NZ_CP030048.1, from coordinate 2,141,926 downwards.
ACCCGTGAAGCCGAGGAACGGGTTGACCGCAACGAAATGCTTGAGCGGCCAGAGGGGGGCAACGCGTGCGCAGGCGGTTGCGATGCGGGCCTCGAGCGTAACGTCCGCGTCGGCTTCAATCGGAGCGATTTTCAGGGCAAGGGCGGCCTGGTTCATGGTGATCTCGGCGTCAGGGGTTGGACGTGAGTTTGTGCGACGTGCGCGGCCACAACGTCAGCACCAGCCGGTTCGCCAACGTGTTCAGATAGAAGCCGTTGCGCAGATGCACGTAAGCTGCGATCCAGAAAGGTGCGTCGGCGCGGCGCATCATCTGGTTCTGAAACACCGTCACCGCCGCAAAGGAGATCACCACCAGCGCGGCGATCAGCATCGGAGCAGTGCCGCAGACCGGACGTCCGACCGGGACGCTGCTGGCGGCCAGCCACGCCGCCGCAGCTTGCAGTACAAAGTAGAGCGCGGCGACACCCGCCGCCGTGACTATGCCGCGCGCAACGACGAAGGCGTTGGGCCGCTCGTCGATCGCATTGGCCATGAGGTGTACGAGCCCCATCAGCAGCACGGATCCCAGCGCGATCTGCGCCGGATTGCTGCGTAACGTCATGCCGATCCCCCAGCCGATCAGCATCGTCAATCCGATCACGCCCGCGAGCGCGAGGATCAGCCTCGCCGGGTGCGGCTGGCCACCGGGGCTGGGCGTCCACGACGCGCGTGCCAGGTCGATGATGCTGCCCGATGACAGGAAGGCGTGTGCCTTGTAGAGGGAATGGGCGACGATGTGCAGGAGCGCGGCGGAGAAGGCGCCGAGCCCGCATTGCAGCAGCATGAAACCCATCTGGGCCACGGTTGAGTAGGCCAACTGGACCTTGACCGACGTCTGCGTCAGCATCACCAGCGAGCCGAACAGCGCCGTGACACCGCCGACGACGGCCAGAACGTTGAGGGCCGGCGTCGCCAGCAGCAGCACATCGCCGAGCCGCAGGACGAGGAAGCCACCGGCGTTGATGATACCGGCATGCAGCAGTGCCGACACCGGGGTCGGGGTCTCCATCACTTCGATCAGCCAGCCATGCAGCGGCAGCTGAGCGGATTTGAGCATGGCGGTCACCACGATGAGGAGCGCCGCCGCGGTGATTGCGGGTGACACGACATCCACGCTGCTGCGCGCCCGGGCGGCAAGATCTGGGATCTCGAGCGTACCGAACTGAAAATAGAGCAGCGCGATGGCTCCCGCGAGGCAGCCGTCGCCGAGGCGACTGGCGACAAGCTTCTTGCGGTGGGCGCGGATCGCGGGCGGCCGCGTGTGGTAGAAGAGCAGCAGCCTGCCGAGCGAGAGGCTGGTCGCGATCCAGGCCGCAAGCAGGAACAGCAGATTGCCTGATATCAAGAGCGTCAGAACCGAGGCGAGCGTCAGCAGCAGATACCGCGTGAACCTGCGCTGGCCCGGATCGCCATCGAGATAGTTGCGGCTGTACTTGACGACGACGAAGCCGATGAAGCCGACCAGCACGCAGAGGATCGCGGCGAGCGCATCGACATGGACGGAAAGCCCGAGCCCGTGACCACCGAGCAGCGGCGATCGGCCGGCCCCGTAAACTGCGACCGCGAGGACCGCGGCAATGGCGGAAACGAGCGCAACCGCGGCAGCCGAGATCGCGACGCGGACGAAATCACGGGCGTTGCCGCGGAATGGGAGAATGCTTGCTGCACACAGCGTGATCGGAGCAAGCACGGCAATGCAAGGAAGCAGCTTGATCATGGCACCTCGGCGGGTTTGGTCCAGTGACCGAGTACGTAGCGCATCTGCTTATTTGAGAAAAATTCAATTATTGAACGTAATCGTTATTTCAAATAGAACGATTACATGCCTCACTTGAACTACCACCATCTGCGCTATTTCTGGATAATCGCCACCGAGGGAAGCATGAGCCGCGCGGCGCAGCGGCTCAATGTTTCGCCGTCGTCGCTATCGGTACAGCTCAAGGCGCTCGAAGAGCAGCTGGGCCAACAGCTATTCGAGCGTGTCGGACGCTCTCTGCAACTCACCGAAGCGGGTCGCATCGCGCTCGACTACGCCGGCAGCGTCTTCAAGTCAGGCCATGAATTGATCGAGACGTTGTCGGGCCTGCGGCCCGGACGTCAGCTGCTGCGGGTCGGGGCTGCAGCGACTTTGTCGCGCAACTTCCAGATCGCATTTCTGCGGCCACTGATAAGCCGCATTGATGTCGAGCTCGTCATCCACACCGGACTTTTCGACGATCTGCTCCAGTCACTCGATGCGCACAAGCTCGATGTCGTTCTCGCCAACCACCCGGCACCGCCCGATGCACGCAGCAGCTTCGAGAATACGCTCATTGACGAGCAGCGAGTCAGCATCGTCGGCCGAAAGCCGCCGAAGCCCGCCCGGCTTAGGTTTCCGCAGGACCTCGCACATTTTCCGCTAGTCCTACCGGGCCGGGGCAACGCACTTCGCTCGGCCTTCGATGCGCTGGTCGGCCGCCGAGGCATCAGACCGATAATCGCTGCGGAAGTCGACGACATGGCTATGCTACGCCTGATGGCCCGCGAAAGCGGCCATCTCGCTCTCGTCCCCTCGATCGTCGTGATTGACGAGCTTCGTTCGGGCCTGCTCGTCGAGCGGGCGCGGCTAAACGAACTAGCGGAGCAATTCTATGCCATCAGCCAGCAGCGCCGCTATCCTAATCCTCTCGTCTCGGAATTGACGGGTAGTCGAAAGAAATAAGGTTTCTCCCAATCGCACTGCTGCAAAACGCCCTCGCCCGGCTTGCTATTTGCTACGGCCGCGTAACGCCCCAGAAAGGCGCTCGCGGCAATAGCACAGCGCATTAGCTCGAAGGCATCAGCACCTGGTTGACGACGTGGATGACGCCATTCGACTGTAGCACATCGGCAATTGTCACGGTCGCAGCACCACCTTTCGCGTCTACGATCATTACCTTTCCGCCTGATTTTTTGACTGTCAGCGGCTCGCCTTCCACGGTGATCAACTTTTGACCGTCCATCAATTGGTCAGCAGTCAGGCGTCCCGGCACGACGTGGTACGTCAGGATCTTGGTCAGCGTCTGCTTATTTTCCGGCTTGACCAGGGTCGCGAGGGCTCCCTTTGGAAGCTTGCCGAACGCAGCATTGGTCGGCGCGAAAACGGTATATGGTCCAGGTCCCTGCAGCGTATCGACCAGGCCGGCTGCCTTGACGGCAGCGACCAAGGTGGTGTGGTCCTTTGACTTGACGGCGTTCTCGACGATGTTCTTCGTCGGATACATGGCAGCGCCGCCGACCATCACGGTCTTCTCCTTGGCGATGGCAAGCGGGATAAAGTTGACCATCACGGCCGACACGGCGAGCGAAGTCGCGATGCGCTTGAAGTTCATTGTCGTCCTCCGGGTGAGTTGATTTACCGGTAGGGAACGACGTGCACGTCGCTTTGGATCACCGCGCGATCCAGTGATCCGGACGAAAGCTTCCGACGTTCTTACACCGATCAAACTGTGCGGGTTCGCATGTCCTACGTTGCGCTCTATCTGGCCGTAGCTATTCCATTCGTTGCGGTCGATGCGGTCTGGCTCAAGCTCATGGGCCAACGCTTCTATCTCGCGACGATAGGCGACATAGCGCGGAGCGAGCCGAACTTTTGGCCGGCTCTCGTCTTCTACCTTCTGTACCCGCTCGGGCTCATCGCGCTTGCCGTTTTACCAGCACACGCCGCTGCTTCCAGCGGTAGGGCTGCGTGGCTCGGTTTGCTTTTTGGCTTTTTCACCTATGCGACCTATGACCTCACAAATCAGGCGGTCCTTCGCAACTGGACGACGACTCTGTCAATCGTCGATATCGCGTGGGGCGGGTTGTTGGGCGCAGGTAGCGCTTATTGCGGGTATCTCGCAGCTCGACAGTTTTTGGTGTGAGCTCAACCAGGACGATCGCGGCAGCTGGGTGAACTAACGATCGCATTCCAAACCAATCCGCTAGTTCGTGGTGATCCAAACTGACGGTCAGGTCGTTTCTTTTGGTGTCCCGTCTCCAAGAAGCATATCCATCGTGATCTCTCGGGCTGCAAGGCTTCAACCAAAAGAACCTTTCGGGGCATGCTCTAGCCCAGGTATAAGGCATCGCCTCAAAGGTGAAAGGCTGAAGGCAACGGTGGACTGGATTGATTTGATTTCGCGTGTCGCAAGCCATGGAGATCGTGACGCTTTTGCACGGCTATTCGAGCATTTCGCTCCGCGCGTGAAGGGCTTTCTCATAAAGACGGGAAGCGACCCGGAGACCGCTGAAGATATAGCGCAATCCACCTTCGTTGCTGTCTGGCGCAAGGCGGGAGAGTTCGATCCGACCACTGCCGGTGTAGCAGCTTGGATCTTCACGATCGCGCGCAATCAGCGCATTGATATCGCCCGGCGGGCTCTACGCCATGATCGGGCGTTGCAATCGCCGGAAACAGCCTACGAGGTCGAGACCGTAGCCTCCCCGGAAGCGATACGGGCCCAGAGTGAAGATGTTACGCGCATCGCAAAAGCGTTGGCCCGCCTGTCGGAGGAGCAATCCACGGTGGTCCGGCTCTCGTTTATTGAGGAGAGACCGCACGGCGAAATCGCCTCTTCGTTGGGCATCCCATTGGGAACGGTCAAATCGCGCATTCGCCTCGCCATGAAAAGATTGAGAGAGCTACTGGACGAACAGAAATGACCATCAAACATCATCCTCCGGAACATCTTCTGGCTGGCTTTGTGTCTGGCCCGCTTGAAGAGGCTGATCGGCTCGCCCTGGCGGTTCACGTCGCGCAATGCCGAAGCTGTCGTCGATTGGTTGGAGCCCTGGAGCGGCTCGGAGGCTCGGCCATCGAACAAGCAGCTCCTGTCTCCCTGCGAGCCGACGCGCTTTCGGTTGTTCTTGATAAAGTCGACGCTAAGCCCATCTCAATGTCTGGCACGACGGAATCGATGCCGCCAGCCGCCTCGGATCTTCCGGATGTCCTCCGCAACTGCCGCTTCGGCAAGAAGCGTCGGGTGGCGCCTGGAGTGAGCATGCAACCACTCATTTTGCCTAGTTCCGACCAATCGCGGGCATTTCTGCTGTGGTCTGCTCCTGGTGCCAAGATGTTAGGTCACACGCATTCGGGAACAGAATTGACCTGCGTCCTGAAGGGCAGCTTCGCGCATGAGAGCGGCCATTACGGCCCGGGCGACTTCGATTACGGCGATGATGACGTGAACCATCAGCCTATCGTGGGCACCGAGGAGCCCTGTCTATGCTTCGTGGCGATGTCCGGCAGCTTGAAGGGCAACGGATGGATCGGTCGCCTTGTTTCTCCATTCATCAGGCTCTGACGAGCTCGAGCGTCATCGTTCAGGGAGCGCCCTGGAGGTCGTGAAGGAACGAAGTTCAGGATATCCGTATGCCGGAGCCCACGCAGCTGAAGACAAGAAATCTGGTCATCGTCTTGGGTGACCAACTGGACGGAAACTCAGCTGCGTTCGACGGCTTCGACCCTGAAGTCGACGTCATCCTCCAAATGGAGGTGCTGGAGGAAGCGGCTTACATCACTCAACACAAGCTTCGCATCGCCTACTTCTTTGCTTCGATGCGCCACTTTCGGCAGGATATGACCGCGCGAGGCCGGCGCGTGCACTACGTGGCCATCGACCATCCCGAAAATTCAGGTAGCTTCGAGACCGAAATCGGCCGAGCGCAAAGACTGCTCAAGCCGGAACGAACAATTGCGATCGAGCCCGGAGACTGGCGGGTTGCCGAAAAATTGAGACGCCTCCCGCAACCGCCCGAGATCAGGAGCGATCGGCATTTCTTCTGCTCACGAGACGAGTTCGCGGCGTTCACGCGCGACCACCCACGACACATTCTGGAAACGTTCTACCGCTTCATGAGGAAAAAAACCGGGCTTCTCATGGACAAAGCCGGAAAGCCCGTCGGCTCGGCATGGAACTACGACGATCAAAACAGGAAGCCGCTGGGGAAAGACGCGCCAACTATTCCTCCGAAACGCGCCTCGAAAATGGACCCGATCAGCGCGGAGGTGCGTGATCTTGTTTCACGACGTTTCGCCAGCAGTCCGGGAAGGCTGGAAAATATCGATCTTCCCGTGTCTCGCGCCCAAGCGCTCGAACACCTGGAGGATTTCGTATCCCGACGGTTGCCATTGTTCGGCACCTACCAGGATGCCATGCAGAACGGAGAACCCTTCCTCTATCATTCCCGACTGTCGGGTCCCCTCAACCTCCATATCCTTTCGCCCACTGAGGTGATCAAAGCCGCACTGAGGAGCGAAGAGGCCCCCCTGAATGCCTTGGAAGGTTTCGTTCGTCAGATCCTCGGATGGAGAGAATACGTCCGGGGCATCTACTGGCAGCGCATGCCGCATTATGCCGAAGAAAACGCGCTGGACGCGCACCTTCGGATGCCAGGCTTTTACTGGACCGCTGAGACCGACATGCGGTGCCTCGCCGATGCCATCACGCACACCATCGACCATGCATACGCCCACCACATCGAGAGGCTTATGGTACTAGGGCTATTCGCAATGCTGATCGGTGTAGCTCCCTACGAGGTCCACCGTTGGCACATGTCGATGTTCTGGGACGCGATCGACTGGGTGTCGCTACCGAACACGCTCGGTATGAGCCAATATGGTGACGGCGGCGTCATTGCAACCAAGCCGTACGCGGCGTCCGGCGCCTACATCAATCGGATGAGCAATCACTGCAAAGGTTGCCGTTTCGATCCAAAGAAATCGATCGGAGAGGACGCCTGTCCCTTCACCACCCTCTACTGGAGTTTTCTTGCGAAGCACCGCCAGCGGTTTTCTTCAAACGGCCGCATGCGAAATCAATATACGAACCTGGATAGGAAGGATCCGGATGAAATCCGGGCGATCAGACGGCGCGCCGACGCGCTGGCATTAGAACCGCCTTAGTTCACGCATTTTCCAGACTGTGATCCACAGCGACTTACGCGACGTTTCCTTAGATAAGAGGTCAAAAGTTGCAAGATTTTTCAAACGTTTCGCCGTCCACGGCTGGAAAGGTCATGTCCAGGGAAGATGCCGAGGAGGCATTCAGGGTGATTCTACGCTGGATCGGGGAATATCCCGAAAGAGAAGGACTCGTAGACACGCCACGGCGGGTCGTCGAAGCGTATCGGACCTATTTCGAAGACCCGACCGAGCATCTTCGAACGACATTCGCCGAGACTGGTGGTTACGACGATATGGTTCTGCTCAGAAACATTCCTTTCCGTAGCCATTGCGAACATCATATGGCACCGATTGTCGGGCGCGCATGGGTAGGATACGTACCGGCGCAGCGCGTCGTAGGCATTTCCAAACTCGCGCGGGTGGTGGACGGGTATTCGAGGCGCCTGCAGATACAAGAGAGGTTTACGACCGAGATCGCGAATGCGATCTAATCCGAACTCGAGCCGAAAGGCGTGGCTGTGTTCGTGAAAGCCGAGCATCACTGCATCAGCGGACGCGGCGTACAAAAGCACGGCGTGGATCTATCGACTATAGCAAAATGATCGGCTGCTTCAAGGATGATCCGATCCTGCGCCAAGAATTTCTGGCAATGGTGTCGGCCCATCTGAAGCCCTAGCCTACGGGCCTTGTGAAAACTCACGTAATGCTCACGAGCGGTCAACGGTCGAGGCGAGCTATAAAAGCAGATCGATCCGAGTAGCCGGCCGTAAAAAAGTGCGGCAACCGCGCATCCACACCCGCATTCTCAAAAGCGACTTGAACTCTTCGTGTAAGGTTGCCAGCTGCCCAGCGTCCTCACCAGACAGGAACAGCAACCCTCAGCGGAGCATCCGAATTCTGAATCTGCTCGAACATCATCTCGACCACCGCATCGCCGGAAATGTAGTTCGGTCCGACAGGCGACGCAGCAGGATTCGCAATAAGCGCCATAGCCCAATCGGCGAACCTGCGGTCGGTGACCGACTTTGCCTCGACGATACTAATGTCGGTATGTCGGCTATCGCTGCATATCCTGATGAAAAGTTGCGTGACCTTTGTTCTGTCTCCTTCGAGCACTTGCGCAAAAGTGTCCTTGTCGAATAGAAGGGCGCCGGATATCCCTAATTGAAGATTGTTTTGTTCTGCGGCCTTCGCAATGCTCATCAGCCCGCTGCCAGCGGCTACGGCCTTCCGACGTAGCAAGTTGCGACTGTGGTAGACCAACCGAAACAGCATGGTACCTCGTTCACCTCTTAGAACGTCTGGCTGACTGCGAGTCGCACTCGAGAGCAACGGGCTGGTCGATAATGCCGTATTCACTCTGCCGATACGCTGCTCTGAAGGGAGAGTATCGAGCCGAGCCACCCGCCTTGGACGGATGAGCCTAGTTCAATATCGAACGAACAGCCGACGAGATTGAATGGCGGGGCAGCTAATGAGCTGATTCGTCATCGTGCTGCCAAAGCTGCTTCAATCGGCTTCTCCGCAATGAAAGCAACTTGCGGCAACGTCATGAATCCTGGCTTTGCGAAGTAATAGCCCTGAAACAGATTGATGCCAGCCGCTCTCAACACGCCGAGTTCGGCTTCGTTCTCGATGCCTTCGGCGAGAACGCGGACGTCAAGCTCGCGCGCGATATTCACGATGCCAGCGACAACTGTTTGCTTGGCTTGGCTGGCATGTATGTCGCGGATCAGTTCCATGTCGATCTTGATCAGATCGGGCTGCAATCGGGCCAAGAGACCGAGCCCGGCGTATCCTGCCCCGAAATCATCGAGTGCCGTCCAGAAGCCGAACTTGCGATATGCTTCCACGATCCTTGCAACGTGGGCCGGATCCACCATCCGCTCGTTCTCGGTGAACTCGAACATGAGATTACGATGTGGAAATTCCACGCGCTTCGCGGCGGCAAGCGACTTTTGGATGCACGCTTTGGGCTCGTATACTGCGTTCGGCATGAAGTTGATGGACAGCCGCATGTCCCTGCCCGCGAAGAGTGGCCCTGCGGCTTCAATTGCCGTGACACGGGCCGCTTGGTCGAAGCTGTACCGGGTCTCGTCGTTCACCTGTGCGAGGACGGTATGGGCTGACTCCCCATTTTCGCCCCTAACGAGCGCTTCGTATCCCCAGACCTCAACCGCCGAAAGATCGACGATCGGTTGAAAAGCCATTTTGAATTTGAAAGGCAAGCTCTCGCTGAGACGGCAACCCGCGCACGTGTTCATAGTCGTACTTTCTTTCACTTTGCGCGAAAGCTAGAATGCAATGATTGCTCGGCCGTTAAGGACGTTCCGCTGACCGGACGCAACTGGCCTAACCTATGTTAAGAAGACTTTAGGGCGAGTTCGGCTGCTGTCGCCCAGTAAGAACCTGGTCTGGTCACCTGCTGGAAGCGGGCACCTTCGCGGTGCTGTGGGCTAAACATCAGGGATAGGCGACCCCGCGGCTTAACCGCCGAGTTCGCCTCTACTCTTTCAACTTTCAAGGTAAAGGCTTTCGGGTCTTGCGGCCCAGGAGTGTCATTCTACGCGCTGATTGACCCCTTGCCCGGCGTCGAAGGTTAGAGCCCGGCAAGCAATGGCGAAACCTTTGGACGATCACCGAAATTATATCGAGCGTGGGGTCATATTGTAAACTATGGGGTCCAACTTCGGCGCTTATTCACAATGGGGAATGCCTTCGTCGTCGAAGGCCGTGATAAACGCGACTAAAGGACGCGCGCAAAAGCTCGAGGCCAACGGCAAGACCTTAGATTTCAAGGAGTTTCTGCGGATAGAGCCGGATAGCGGCACCACGAATATCCGCAGCACAAGCAGCAGCCACTGGAAGCGCTGGCTAGGGCCTGGCAATCGCTGCCTCGTGCCCTTACATCGCTTCCAAAACTGCAAGGCCCCGGTGTAATCCGCTCGTGATGAACCTCGTCCCCTCGTCGCCTTCGCCGGCATCTGAACGAACTGGACGAGCGCTCGCAAGGTGAAGGAAGGCGAGGTCACCATCGACGTCTTCGGGTTCCTGACCTGCGAACCCAACCCCGAGGTGAAGCGCGTGCACCCAAAGGCTATGCCGACGATCCTGACCACGGCCGAGGCGCACGATGTCTGGATGCGAGCGACGTGGGATCGAGCCAAAGCGCTGCAGCGACCGCTTCCGGACGGTACCCTGAGGATCGTTACGACCGGCGAGAAGGAAGACCCCGCGCCAGAAGCGTAGCGTTTTGCACAGACAGTGCGAATCAGGTGGACAAGGCGTAGCCCTGCCGATTGCGAATCCCTGCTCCGTGCTAACCGCGCAGAACCGAACGGATTCGCCCGGCAGAAGCCAACGCGATGCCGATGAAGAGAGAACGACGGCCCACTATAAGGGCCCTTCGTGGATGAGCTATTTCCGTGCTGCGTGAAGCCGGCGCCATCCGCGAATGCGAATAGCACGGTTGGCTGCAGGACCGGGCCGACACGCGCGCCCGCGACCGGGGGTTCGAAATGGCCAGGCAGGAACCTTCTCGCGGAGTGTCTTCAGACGGAGCCATCGCGAATTGCGCGAAGTCGGTGTCGGTCACGGCTGCGTGTTAAATACGACACGGGCATCGGAACGTCCCTGATCAGGGCTTTGAGGTCACCTTGGTCGCGATCGCATGCAACGCGCCGGTCAGCGCCGCGACGACTGGCCTGGCCGGCTCACCGGCGCCGTGACGTTGTGCGAGAAAGGCCGGATCGTTGTAGGACAGCCAGGTCGCGCCCTGCTCGTCCTGCCAGACCAGCGCTTTCAATGGCAAGTCGATGCCGGCCGTCTGCGCCTGTTGCATCAACGGCGCACCACCCTTGGCATTTCCGAAGATGAGCAGATCCGTTGGCCGCAGCTTCAGATCGACAGCGGCCGCACCCGCGGCGTGATCAATGTGAGCGAATACGGTGAGGCCCCTGGCCTTCACCTCGGCCTCAAGCCGCTTCATCGTGTCTTCAGGTCCAAACTTGCTCTTGATGGTGATGAGTCCGTCCGCGGCCATAACTTGGGTCTCCCATAAACATGTCGCGGCTATCAGCGCGACCATCCCGATCAATCTCGACAGCTTCACGCGCACGCGCTCACTTCTTGTGAAACAGCTTCGCCGGATCGAATTCCGGATCCGGAACAAAGCCGTCGCGATTGGGCATCCTGATTTTCGGCAAGGACTCCTTGTCGACCTTGCCGTCTGCCGGAACGATGCCGTTGAGGCTGAGGATGTAGGCGGTGACGGCGTAGGTCTCATCGGTACTGAGCGAGCCCGGCGTCGGATACGGCATCGCGCGATGGATGTAGTCGAACAATGTCGTCGCATAGGGCCAGAAGCTGCCCACGGTTTTGACCGGCATGTTGGAGGCGAGCGTGCCCTGTCCGCCGGCAAGGCGATCCTTGATTCCGCCCTGGCCATTCTCGCCATGGCAGGCAGAGCAATAGTCTGAAAACACCTGCTTGCCCTGTGCGACGGTGCCGCTGCCATCGGGCAGGCCCTTGCCGTCGGGACCGACATCGATGTCCCACAGCTTGATCTCATCAGGCGTCGCCGGACGTCCGAAATCAACGGCAAAGGCTGGGGCTGCGAGCAGTCCCACAATGAAGATGCCTGCGGGAAGCAGCTTGCTATGCGAGGACATTGCGAACCCTCCCGGCTCCGTCGATGCTCCAGGTCTGCTGGGCGTTGTAGTGAAACAGCGCGTTGGTCCCCATCGCGGCGATGAAGGATTTCCGGTCCGGCTGAACATTGCCTTGCTCGTCGGTCGAGCGGCTGACGATCGTGGTCGGCTTGCCGTCCCACATCCAGTCCATCTGGAATCGCACCTGCGCCTTGGCCAATACCGGCAGGCTCAGTTGCGCCTGCTTCCAGGTCTTGGTGCCGTCGGTCGAGATCTCGACCTTGGCGATCTTGCCGTGCCCGCTCCAGGCGAGACCGGAGATGTTGATGTAGCCCGGCTGGATCTGCATCATCCCCGAAGGCTGGGTGATGACGGAGTTGGTGTCCATCCGCAGCTGGAATTGCCGTGCCTTGCCGCTCGCGAGCAATTGCGTGTAGCGCGCGGTCTCCCAGCGCGTCATCCACGGCGCGGTGCCGAACTTGAGGCGGCGCAGCCATTTGATGTTGAGATTGCCCTCGAAGCCCGGCATCAGCAGACGCAATGGAAATCCGTGCGCAGGGCGCAGCGGTTCGCCATTCTGCCCGTAGGCGACGAACGCCTCCTCCATGATTTCGTCGGTCAGCGGAATGCTGCGGTCGACTCCAGCGCCGTCGCCGCCCTCCGCCAGCATCCAGTTGGCTCCCTTGTCCTTGGCGACGAGATCGACCAGGAATTTCAGCGGCACGCCAGTCCATTCGTTGGTACTGACAAGACCGTGAGTGTTCTGCACGGTCACGTCAGGATCCGCCTTCTTCCAGTTTTCCCAACCATTGCCGGTGCATTCGATGAAGACGATGCGCGTGACCGAGGGCATGCGCTTGAGATCGTCGACGCTGAACATCAGAGGCTTGCCGACCATGCCATGAATGAGCAAACGGTGCTGCGAGGGATCAATGTCGGGCACGCCGGAATGACTGCGCTCATAATGCAGATCAGTCGGCGTGATGTTGCCGACTAGTTTCTGGTGGGGCGTTTTGGAGTTGATGGCATCGCTGGGATCGATGTTCCGCTTACCTGGCGTGGACTCCGGAATACGGTCGAGCTTGGCGAAACGGGAGCGTTCGCTATGCGCGCTCAGATCCGCGCCGGGCCCGCGATCGGGCACGTCGGCCAAAGTTTCAGCCGAGGCGGTACTAGCGATTGCTGCCCCGGCAGCCCCCGCTGTAGCCGTCAAGAACCATCGGCGCGAAAGCACCTCGTCTCTTAAATCTTCGGCTGCCTCTCCATCAAGGTCGATAAATTTTTTTCGTCAGCGGATCAGTTGAAGACCTGGTAGGTAGCGATGGCCACGACGAGCAGAATGAGCAGCGACGAAACGACGGAACCCGCGCGAACACCGCTCAAGACATGCGCTTCTGTGTCGTCCAGGAGACGGCTGTTAAGTGCGAAGCGCAGCGTCTGTATCGCTATCAGCGCCCCCCCCCCCGGCGATGAGGGCGATGCTCTCGTCGGGACCCAGATGACTGGATATTCGCTCCAGTTGCGCTTTGCGCAGGGCGTCGGTGGTTTCGGAAATCGCCAGCGTCCGAATGAACAGATTGAATTTTTCCGGCACGATGCCGAATGACATGATGGCGATTCCGGTGCGAACCCACGCGAGGAAGGTTCGCTCGTTGGCCGAATGATCGCTGTACGCCGGGACCATGATCATTCCCTCTCCTTGGCTGCCGACTGCTTTCTCATGGCGCTTGCCGTGGTGACGCTGAGTACTGCGGTCATGGCGCCCATTTCTGGTCCGACGCTCTCGTTCTCGTCTGGCTTTTCGGCCGGCAGCAGTGAGGGCGGTTCGTCGTACCCTCCGCGGCTGCTGTAGAAGACAAGTCCCATGAGGCCGAGACCGACAGCTAAGGAGAACAGGACCCCGAGCGCGAGCGCATCATACCCGGAAGCAGGAACGTCGGCTCCGCTTCCTGACGACCACCCGAGGACTGCGATCCACAGCGTGGCTGCAAGCAGCAGCAGGAGCACAATCAATATCGTCCAGCTGCCGGCTGTCATCGCTCCCGGGCTGGATCCGTCGTGCGAGTTGGTCTGGTTTTCCGGGGTCATTATTTTTTCTTCGGAGTTCGCGGGTGTCATGGCGCTAACCTCGTGAAGACGAAGTCGTGCTCTTTGACGTTAGCTTGGTGGCAGCCGAAGCAGGTCTCATGCTGAGCTCTGTCCACCGGCTGGCCGTCCACGAACCGGCCAAAGCCCCATCCTCCCGTGAAGGCGTATCTTTTCGAATCTTTGACCATGATCTGGACCGTCGTCGCATGGCCCGGCACGAACGCTCCACCAAACTCCGGGGAGGGCACTCGCTTCCAAGCGAGCTTGACCAATATCGCCCCGTCCGGAAATGGAAGCGTCCCCTCTCGATATGCCTTGACGGAGATTGCATTTCCGAGGATCGCGCGGAGTTCGTTGAAGCTGCCGTCTTCTTGCGAAGGCGCGATCATCTCCCATTGGCGATAATTTTCAGGGATCGTGACGCCGAAGATCGGAGAGCCCTCTCCGTCCGCGTGACCCGCCGTGGACGGCATCGCCACGGATGCTGCCAGCAGGAGAAAGCAGAGACTCCTTTTCATCGACTTCGGCCCTTCAAAACGTGAGGTCAATTTTCGCGAAACGCCGGACGGCCCGGGCGAGAAGCCCGGGCCGAGGCTTGTCACTGCACGGCAACTTTCCGCTTCGTTTCGGTACCGACCTTGCGCTTGAGGAAGTCGCGGATCAGCGGCACCACCTCGTCAGCCTTGTCTTCGAGCACGAAATGACCGGTGTCGATTAGATGAAACTCGACCTCGGGAAGGTCGCGCTTGTAAGGATACGCGCCGTCGGCAGGAAAGATCTTGTCGTTCTTGCCCCAGACAATGAGCGTTGGCGGTTGGTACTTGCGAAAGTAAGCCTGCACCGCGGGATAGAGCGGGACATTGGTGCGGTAGTCGTAGAAGAGGTCCATCTGGATCTCCGCATTGCCGGGACGGTCCAGCAAGGCCTGGTCGTGAATCCAGTTGTCCGGAGAGACGCGGCTGGTATCCGACACGCCGTCGGTGTACTGGAAGATCGTCGTCTCCGGCGAGACGAGGGAGTACAATGCCTTCCGATGGGCGTCCGAATGATCGGACCAGTAGGCCTTGATTGGATCCCAGAACTCCTTGAGGCCTTCGTTGTATGCGTTGCCGTTCTGTACGATCAGGCCACTGATCCGCTCGGGATGCTTGAGCGCCAGCCGCCAGCCGACGGGCGCGCCGTAGTCCATGACGTACATTGCGTACTTGGCGACGCCGAGTTGATCGAGCAGCCCGTCGACGAGCTCACCGTAGCGGTCGAACGTATAGTTGAACTTAGCGCGGTCCGGCGACTCGCTCTGTCCGTAGCCGGGGTAGTCAGGCGCGATGACATGGTAGCGATCGGCAAGCGCCGGCATCAGGTTGCGAAACATGTGGGAGGACGTCGGAAAGCCGTGCAGCAGGAGGAGCACCGGAGCGTCCTTTGGACCGGTTTCGCGGTAGAAGATCTTCACGCCGTCGACCTCTTTGGTCCGATAGTGCGTGACGCTGCTTGCGGACGCGATCGCAGGCGCCCCGCGAGCGGACTCCGCCGATTTCGCCTCGCGAGACATCGCACCGAGCGCGAGTGCCGCTCCCAAAAATAGGCACCCCGCCTTGAGTGGGGAGAACTTGTAGCTGGCCTTAAAGCTCTGCATTTTAACCTCCATGTTGTTAGCGTTGTGGAAGAGCGTCGATAGATTTCGCCAACCGACGGACTAGACTCCGTGGTAGACGAGCCGCGTGAAGAACCCTGGATCGATAAGAAACTGGCCGTAACGCTCGTCGTAAGCGGCCGTTGGCTTCGCCTCGACAACTTCGTCGCGGGACATTCCCTTCTTCTTGAGCCTAGCGACCGCGTCGCGGATCGCGACAAGCATGTCGCGCCATTCCTGCAGCTCGGCACGATTGCTGATGGGTCTGCCGTGGCCCGTGATGATGATCGTGTCCTTGGCCGCCGCCGCAAGATTGGCATCCGATGCGGCGATCATCCCGTCGATGCTGCCGCCGGTCGAATAATCGATGAATGGATAGATGCCGCTCCAGAAGGTATCGGCAACATGCATAACATTCGCTTCACCGAACGTGATGGAGATGTCGCTGTCGGTGTGCGCCGCGCCGTAATATTTCAATAAGATGGAGGCGCCGTTGAGCTTCAGGGTCTTCTCGGTCGCGAAGACTTCCGTTGGAACCCCGCCCTCTGGCAGCGGAAGAAAGTTGTAGTCCCAATCTTCGACACGCTGGAGCTCGGAGAGATGCTTGCGCGTGTTTTCGTGAGCAAGAATGACGGCGCCGCTCTCGTTCAACCAGGCATTCCCATCAGTGTGGTCGAAATGCCAATGCGAGTTGACCAAATGCGTGATTGGTTCGTCGCCGACGGCCGAGAGCGCCTTGGTCAATTGCGGTCGTGACACGCCGATCCCGGCGTCGATCAGCAATTTGCCATCCCGGCCGGTGAGCACGGCAATGTTCCCGCCGGATCCCTCGAGCACACTGATATTGCCGCGCACCTTGTGGATCGAGATCGGCGACGTCGCCGCGCTGTCCTTGATAAGGCTGACGATCCCCCGGGCCTCGGCAAACGCTTGCCGAGGCGTCAACCATCCGCCCGCTGCCATCGCGGCACCGCCCAAGCAACATAGGCAAAACCCGCGGCGCGACATCGTCGTCTGAGTTCGCTGTTCCATAGCCGTCCTCACTTCGCTATTCTCGGTGTCGAGTTTGCATTGACCTCAAGCCCCGATCTTTTGCGGCAGGAAGGTTACGCCCGCCGCTTCCTGATCGAGCGGTTCAGCCGCGGATGAAGGCAAGGAGATCGCTGTTGAGCTGATCCTTGTGCGTGGCGAAGAGCCCATGGGGCGCGCCTGGGTAGACCTTCAGAGTCGCCTCCTTGATGAGCTTCGAGGACAACAGCGCCGAGTCCGCGATGGGAACGATCTGATCGTCATCGCCATGCAGCACCAAGGTCGGGACATCGATCTTCTTGAGGTCGGCCGTGAGATCCGTTTCCGAGAAGGCCTTGATGCAGTCGTAGGCGCCCTTTTCTCCGGCTTGCATCGACCACAGCCAGAAACTGTCTTTGATGCCTCGCGACACCTTCGAATCGGAGCGGTTTGCACCGTAGAACGGAAGGCTAAGGTCCTGGTAATACTGCGATCGGTCCCCCTTCACTCCGGCGCGGATCTGGTCGAACACCTCGATTGGAAGTCCTCCAGGATTTGCCGGCGTCTTGAGCATCAATGGCGGAATAGCGGACACCAGCACGGCCTTGGCAACGCGCTCGGTCCCATGACGACCGATATATCGCGTCACTTCACCGCCTCCGGTCGAGTGGCCGACCATGACGGTCTGCTTGAGATCAAGCGCTTTCATGAGTTCGGCCAGATCATCGGCGTAGGTGTCGAGATTGTTGCCCTCCCACGATTGTCCCGAGCGGCCATGCCCCCGGCGGTCGTGAGCGATGCAGCGAAATCCGTGGGAAGCCAGGAAAAGCTTTTGATCGTCCCACGCATCCGCGTTGAGCGGCCATCCGTGCGAGAAGGTGATCGGTTGGCCCTTGCCCCAGTCCTTGTAGTAGATCGTCGTGCCGTCTTTGGTCGTAATCGTGCTCATTGTCTTGGTCCTCATTTGAGTAGCGTTGCGGGGGTGGTCGGCGCTCGGTCAGCTCACGTCCTTCATGAAACCGAGGAGATCGCTGTTGAACTGATCCTTATGTGTGAGCGTCAGCCCGTGCGGCGCGCCCGGATAGATCTTCAGGCTCGCCTTTCGGATCATCTTCGATGAGAGCAGAGCTGAATTGGCGATCGGAACGTTCTGATCGTCTTCGCCATGAACAATGAGCGTCGGAACGTCGAACCGCTGCAAGTCGGTCGTGAAGTCGGTCTCCGAGAAAGCCTTGATTCCCTCGTACGACGCGCGCAATCCGACCTGCATACAGCTCAGCCAGAACGCATCCCTGATCCCTTGCGAGACCTTTGATCCGGATCTGTTGGCTCCATAGAAGGGCCCGTCGCCGAGATCCCGGTAGAATTGTGCGCGGTCGGTGGCCACCGCCTTTCGGATGTTGTCAAACACCTCGATCGGAACGCCACCTGGATTGGCGGCTGTTTTCAACATCAGGGGCGGGATGGCAGATACCAGCACCACGTTCGCTATACGATTGGTTCCGAAGCGGCCGACGTAGCGTGCGATGTCGCCCCCGCCTGCCGAGTGGCCGACCAGAGTGACTTGCTCGAGGCGCAGCGTCTCGATGAGATCGGCCAGGTCGCTGGCGAAAGTGTCGTAGTCGTTTCCGTCCCACGGTTGACCCGATCGGCCATGTCCGCGGCGGTCGTACGCGATACAACGAAAACCATGCGAGGCCATGAAGAACATCTGGTCGTCCCATGCGTCCGCATTAAGCGGCCAGCCATGGCTGAAAACGATGGTAGGACCCTTGCCCCAATCCTTATAGAAGATCTCGGTGCCGTCTCTCGTCTTGATGGTGCGGCCCGCATGACGGTCCAGCGCGCTACTCTCTCGCGACCGAGCTGTGAGCGGCGCAGGTCCAAGCAACGCCAACGCCGACGCGCCTGCAATTCCTCCGATCAGGACGCTGCGACGGGATGCAAGTCTCGACCCGATCACTCTGCTCTTTGGATGTGTCATTTCAGATACTCCTGTTTGGCGCAGCTTCACGCGACTGGGACAAAGCGGTAAGCGTTGCCACGGGGTTCGACGAATCCCACTCCCGGATAGGTCCAGTGAAATCCCAAGAGTTTGGTCTTGTCGGTGGAAGCCCTATCGAGCAGCCGTCGTCGGCTCCTGACGGCTAATTCCGGAAAGCTGTCGTAACCGAAGTGCCAATCGGGATGCTCGACGGCGACGATCTCGCTGGTCGCTGCGTCGACTGCGATGATGAGGCCGCCGTCCCCGGCGATTTCGAACGAGAGGTGGCCCGGCGTGTGGCCGGCGGTGTCGATTGCCCTGATGCCGGCGATCACATCGTCACCTGGCTTGATCATTACCGTCCGGTTCCGCACCGCGCCCAGATCGCGTTGCGCGCCCCTGCCGAAGTCGTGGATCGCCTCCGGAGCTTTGCTAAAAAACTCCGGATCCATCCAGTAGTCCCATTCCGCAGCGCCAACGAAGTAGGTCGCGTTCGGAAACGTCAGCGAGCCGTCGCAGGCGAGAGTGGCGCCCGTGTGGTCCGGATGCGCATGGGTCACAACAACTTTCGTCACGGCGGCTGGATCGAAGCCGGCTGCCTGCAAATTTTGAAAGAACCTTCCGTCGGTCGCTTGATATTTGTCGCCACCACCGACATCGAACAGGATCAGCTCATCCCGATAGCGCAGCACGGGTATATTTGCCGGCGCGTGAACAGTGCGTCCCACAGTTTCCATGCGTGCGAGGACCTCGCTTCGCTGCCTCGGCGCGACCTCGGGAGTAAAAATCTCTTCTGGGATCTCAAGATATCCGTCGCTGATGATGCTGATCTCGAAGCCACGGTGCTCGAACGCAAAGTACGGCGCCGACGACGTCTCTGGGATAACTTCGCAAGGCGCCTTCGATCCTCGCAAAGATTCTGCTCCCTTAGAGCGATCGAGGTTTTGCACGGAAAGGCTCATCGACGATCTCCAACTCGCATTCTCGGTTGCTGCGATTGCGTGACCAACGATGCGAAGATGGTCCGACGTCCGTCGACGATCCATTACACGAAGGTGTCGGTGATACCTTCGGATTGGTGGATGTCGTTCGATTGCGAAAAACGAGAGCGGCGACGAAAACGCTTCGCCGATACCATCGTGCTATAGATTTGAGATCATTCGTGCGGCAGTTGTGACAGAGCGGGTCGATCGGCGTGGTATTTCCTCAACCGATCAACTGGAAGCCTTTTGAAGGAGGCAGCCTTGTCGGAGAATGCGATGTTCAGGGATTTGGAAATTAGCACCGCCAAGCAAAATCTTGCTTTGCCGCCGAACCACGACGAACTGATGCTCCTACGGGAGACCAATCATCGATTTGCCAACACTCTGACAGTCCTCGCCTTTGCACTTCGGCGCGAGTTCGCGAGTTCAATCTCGGCCGAGACGCGGCGCTCGTTCGAGCGATGCGAAGCAAGGATCGCGGCGTTCGGAATGCTGCACAGATCCCTCGTCGTCGGTGGCATGCAAGGGAAGATCTCGCTTTCAGACTACATGGAGCAATTGTGCAGGGCCTTGTCCGAGGCGCTGCTGAGGCCGATGGGCGTTAGGTGCGAGCTCATCTCGGCAGTAGGCGAGATGCCGGCCGGGCGTTGCGAGAGACTAGGGCTCGTTGTCGCCGAACTCGTGACGAATGCCGCCCGCCACGCGTTCGGCTGGCGAGACAGCGGCATGGTTCGCGTGAATATTTTCGAAGAGGGCACCTCCCTGGTGTGCATCGTTTCCGATGACGGACAGGGAATGCACATCGCCGCGGGAGGCACAGGCTCGAGGATTCTGAAACAACTGGTGCACGCGCTAGGCGGCGAAATGGTTGTCAGGTCCGGATTAAAGGGAACATCGGTCGTCGTGACGTGCAATTAATGGCAGTTTGAACATACGGCTTGGCGAGACCGTCTCGGGTCTCTTCCTCTCAACTCTCAGACGCAGCGGAGGCAACATGGACCACCAAAAGACGACCTCACCGACATCTGCAGACGATCGGACCGGCTCTAATAGGCTTGCCGGGAAAATCGCCCTGGTGACGGGCGGCAGCAGCGGTATCGGCCTAGCGACGGCGAAGTTGTTCGTCGCCGAAGGAGCATTCGTGTTCATCACAGGACGGCGCCAGGAGGAGCTCGACGTCGCGTCGGCCGCTCTCGGCCCCAATGCGATGGCGATCCAGGGGGACATCTCGAAGATCCCAGATATAGACCGCACCATCGAGATGATACGCTCCCAAAAGGGAAGGCTCGACATCCTTTTTGCTAACGCCGGCATCGGCGAGTTCGCACCGATCGGCTCCATCAGCGAGAGCCATTTCGACAAGACGTTCGGCGTCAACGTCAAGGGGACTCTCTTCACCGTCCAGAAGTCACTCACGTTGATGCCGGATGGCTCGTCGATCGTCCTTAACGCGTCTATCACCGGCGTTAAGGGGCTGCCGGCGTTCAGCGTGTATGCGGCGAGCAAGGCGGCACTGCGTGCGTTGGCGCGAGGCTGGATCGTGGACCTCAAGAAAAGACGAATCCGCGTGAATGTCGTTAGTCCGGGCACGGTGCCGACGCCCGGCTATGACGGTCTCGGACTGACGCCGCAAGAGATGCCAAACTTCATCAAGGCGGCAGCCGATGCGACACCTCTCGGCCGAGTCGGAACGCCGGAGGAGATTGCGAACGCCGTGCTCTTCCTAGCTTCGTCGGAAAGCAGCTACGTCAATGGCGTAGAGCTCTTTGTGGACGGAGGCTTTGCGCAGATCTGATGCATCGCCCGCAGGGTCGCCGGGAGTGACGACCGTCGATTCTGATGGTCGTCCGGTCCCTTGTTATTGGCAGACCCGGTCCCCATCGGAATGACCATCGGCTGCCACCAAGACCTGAGCTCAGGCTGATAACCGGGGGCCGCCCAAATGATCCAGGCAGCCGGACCGATGCTACGTAGCTCGTGTTCTCGTCCGCCGGAAAGGACGAGCGTTTCTCTCGACAATTGACTAATTCAGCGGACTTCTCTGCTGCAGCTTGGAGCCCATGATCACCAACTCGGCCAAGGATCGAGCTTTCATTTTCCGCATCATCTTGCCTCGATGAGCCTTAACGGTGATCTCACTGATGCCGAGTTCATAGCCCACTTGCTTGTTCATTGAGCCCTTTACCACCAGCGCCATAACTTCCTGCTCGCGGCGGCTGAGCGAGCGATGGCGCTCATGCAATTCGCGTAACTCCGCGTCGCCACCCATCGCGGAATGGCTGCGCGCGAGCGCCAGTTCGATCGCCCCGAACAGTTCGCCATGGCAGAAAGGCTTGGTCAGAAACTCCATCGCGCCGGCCTTCATCGCCTTAACGGTCATGGGCACGTCGCCGTGGCCCGTGATAAAGATGATAGGGATGCCGATCCCCTGGCTTACCAAGTGGTTCTGGAGCTCCAGTCCACTGAGCCCCGGAAGGCTTACATCCAGCACCAAGCAGCTCGGAACGAAGGTCTGCGGGCGAGAGAGAAACGCTTGTGCAGTGGCAAATGTCTCCGTTTCCCAGCCTCTCGCGCTGATCAGCCCTTCGAGAGAATCTCGAACCGACGGATCATCGTCGACGACGAACACCTTCGGGTTTAAGGGGGGAAATAAGGAGCCCGCATCGACCGCGCTCGATATCGCCATGTCTCTTCCCTATCAACGTTGATTCCGCTGACCAAGTAAGTGGTCCCTAGCTCATCAGGCCACAGATCGCGTGCCTTGGCTTTTCAAAAGACACGATGTTCAACGGGCTTGTGGGGCAACGATCTGGATCGTGGTATTATGTGCCGTCGAAGGCGCCGGAGCAACAAACATCAATGCCGGCTTTGCCACCGATACCATGGTGCCATAGAGCCGGCTTCCGTCTCTTGATACTCCTTCCGCGAGGTTGTCATTGGCCGTCGCAGGAAGGCTCGCCATGCAGTTCCGCTGCCAGAAGGGTTGTGCCGAGACGGTCAACCACGCGGAATTAGAGGGGGCGCTACTGAGTGATCTTCCCGGCTATGTACTTCATATCATTGACAAAGACGACGATTTCACGCTGCTGAGGGGACGACGGTCTTCGGATGAGCGCCCAGTCCTCGTTCTGAGGCCGCGTAGCGCGACGCCGAGCACCGAAATATTAAAGCGGCTCGAAAACCAATTTGCGATTGCTAGTGACCTCGATTCGGCTTGGGCGGTGTGTCCGATCGAGTTGGTTCGGGGCGAAAAAGGTCCGGCGCTCATACTCGACGACCCCGGTGGCATGCCGCTCGACGAACGTCTTGGCGAAGCTCTCGAACTCTCTGCTTTTCTCCGGCTTTCTGTGAACTTGGCGGAAGCGCTTCGGCAGATACACCTGGCTGGCATTATCCATAAAGACATCAATCCTACCAACTTGTTGGTGGACGAAAAAGATATCGTTCGCGTCATGGGTTTTGGCATCGCATCGCGCTTGACGCGGGAGCGACGTGTAGCCTCTTCGGTCGATAGCATTGCGGGCACGTTGGCTTACATAGCGCCTGAACAGACCGGTCGAATGAACCGGTCGGTAGATATCCGCAGCGACCTCTACTCTATGGGCGTCACCCTCTACGAGATGCTCACCGGACGCCTACCGTTCGAGGCAGCTGATGCCGTTGAATGGATCCACTGTCACATCGCCCGACAGCCGCTCCGACCTGAGGTGCAAATCGATGGCGTACCCGCCCCCGTCGGCGACCTCATCATGAAGCTACTCGCCAAGAATGCCGAGGACCGCTACCAGACCGCTTCCGGTGTTCTGGCCGACCTTCGACGTTGCCAAGCGGATTGGCAGTCCCACCAGAGGGTCGACGCCTTTTCTCCGGGCGAGAACGACGGTTTGGATCGTCTGTTCATTCCTGAACGGCTTTACGGCCGACAATCCGATGTAGATGCACTAATCAATGCCTTCGAAAGAGTCGCCGAGGGCGGCTCGACCGAAATGGTCCTGGTGTCAGGCGGCCCAGGCGTCGGCAAGTCGTCGGCCGTGAACGAGCTTCACAGAGCCATCGCTACCCGCCGAGGATTGTTCGCGCGGGTCAAGTTTGACCAGTACAAGCGCGATATTCCATACGGCGCTCTGACGCAAGCGCTGCGGGATTTGGTCCAAGCCGTGCTGGGTGAGAACGACGACGAATTAGCGCGCTGGCGGAGCCGCCTCATGGAGGCTCTCGGCCAAAATGCTCAATCCATCATCCGTCTGGTTCCACAGCTCGAGCTGATCATCGGTAAACAGCCGCAGGCCTCGGATTTGTCGCCCGACGATGCACGGCTCCGGTTTCAGACATTGGTCGGCCGGTTCATCGGCGCTTTCGCGCGGTCCGATCATCCTCTCGTCATCTTTTTCGATGACCTCCATTGGAGCGATCCGGACACCCTCGACCTGCTCAGGATTCTCTGCTCGCGAAACGAATTGGGGCACCTGCTTCTCGTGGGAGCCTATCGGGACAATGAAGTAGGCTCCGACCATCACCTGACGGCAACTCTCGCAGATATCGAGGAATCGAAGGTCCCGATTCGCCGTCTCTGGTTGGCAAATCTCGCGCTCGGAGACCTCACTGCGTTGATTGCCGGCGCACTGCGGTGTGGTCCGCAGCGCGCACGGCCGTTGGCTCAGCTGGTGCACGCGAAGACCGGCGGCAATCCCTTCTTTGTGATCCAGTTCCTCACCTCGCTGGAGCACGATGGATTCCTTGAATTCTCGGCCGAAAAAGCGGGGTGGACATGGGACATAGGGCAAATCGCACGCAAAAGGTTTACCGACAACGCCGTCGACCTCATGGTCGGAAGATTAAACAGGTTGCCCGGTCACGTGCAGAAAGCCTTGAGGCATTTGGCCTGCATCGGCAACGGTGCGCGTGCAGATACCCTTTCTGCGTTGTACCAAGATACGCGTGGAGTGCTGGAGGCAGCGCTTTGGGAAGCAGTGCGACTCGAGTTCGTGTCGGTGGTGGCCGAAAAATATTCTTTCGTCCACGATCGGATTCAAGAAGCGGCCTATTCGTCAATTCCGGAAGCGGAGCGCGCCCATCAGCATCTCCGGACGGCGAGAGTGCTCGCTCGAGCGCTTTCCCAGCAAGAGGTGGACGAGAAGATCTTCGATCTCGTGGAGCAGTACAATCGTTCCGCACATCTCATCGAATCGTCCTCGGAGCGCGAGCAGGTCGCCCGCTTCAATCTGACCGCCGGCATTCGTGCCAAGGCATCCACGGCGTATGCGGCGGCCTTGCAATATTTCACTGCGGGCGCCATGGCGCTTCAGTCTGTCGAAATAGGGCCGGCAAATCACAGCTTGAACTTCGAGCTCGAATTGAACCGCGCGGAATGCGAAATCCTGACCGGCGATCACGAGGCGGCGGCGACGCGACTGGACCGCCTAGCGGGCGTGGCGCGATCCGCGACCGATCGATCGGCGGTCGCTCGGTTGCGCATGATCTTGTATACCACAATCGACAGGATCGACCGCGCCATAGCCGTCGGTCTCGAATACCTGCGACACGCCGGGATAGGATGGTCTCCGCATCCCTCAGACGAGGAAGTGGACCGGGACCTTTCGAGCATGTGGCGTCTGCTCGGCGAGCGGAGGATCGAGGAGATGATTGATCTCCCATTGCTGCAGGACGCCGAACTGCTTGCGACCATCGACGTGCTCGCGGACTTTCTCGCGCCAGCCTCTTTCACGGACAACAACCTTTTCTATCTGTCGGTCATTCGCATGACCAATCTCAGTCTGGCGCACGGCAATTGCGGCGCTTCGGCTTGCGCCTATGCTCTTCTCAGCATCGTGCTGGGATTGCGTCAGGACGACTATGAAGCGGCATTCAGATTCGGCCAGCTCGGCTGCGATCTCGTGGATAAGCGCGGTTTGGACCGCTTCAAGGCCAAAGTGCACACCTTCTTCGGAGCTCTCGTGCTTCCTTGGGCACGGCCTTATTCGTCGAGCCGAGAGGTGCTCAGGCGCGCCATCGAAGAGGCTTCGGCATCGGGCGACCTGACGTACGCTGCCTACAGCGTCAGAAGCCTAGTGGCCAATCTGTTGGTTTCAGGTGTCCCCCTTGCGGAGGTCGAATGGGAGCTCGAAACGGCTCTGTCGTCGATGCGGGGTGCAAAGTTCGGACTTGCGATCGACTCTCTGGTCGCCCAGTTGCTCCTCGTTCGTTCGCTTCGAGGTGAACGTACAGACGTTGGTCTGTTTCCGGAGGCCGACGGCAGCGAACTCGCGTTCGAGCGGCGCCTCATGCAGGCCGGCGCCCATTCCGCCGTAGGAGCGGCCAGATATCACATCTGCAAGCTGCAGCAGCACTTCATGGCGGGAGAAATGTCGGAAGCTCTTGCAGCGGCGCGGAACGCTCAAGGCCTTGTCTGGTCGACCGAGCACTTTCTGGAGATCGGCGAGTACCATTTCTACAGCGCCCTGACCCTGACTGCAGCCTACGAGGGAATTCCGCTGTCAGAGCGCCAAGATTACATCGAGGCGATCGAGACTCATCGGACGCGGATCGCAAGGTGGTCGAAAGGGTGCCAGGAAAACCAAGCACACCGCGAGGCGTTGTTGGCGGCCGAAATTGCGCGCCTTCGTGGAAAAGCGAGTGAAGCGATAAAGTTGTACGAGGTCGCCATCCAGTCGGCTCATGAGAACGGCTTCGTTCAGCACGAGGCGATCGCCGCCGAACTAGCCGGTAAATTCTATCGGGCCTTGGGAGCCGACACCGCGGCGCTGGGATATTTGAGGAGGGCCCTCGCCGGCTACAAACAGTGGGGCGCAATGCCGAAGGTCAGGCAGCTCGAAGAGCTCGATCCGGACGCGACAAAGCGAGGATGTGCTGAGGAGGCGCGAGCCGAGCACACGCCGGAGCATCTGGATTTCACGGCGATCATGAAGACGTCGCTCGCGGTATCCGGCGAGATCGTCCTCGATCGCCTGATCGAGCGGATTATGGCAATTGCTCTTGAACATGCCGGAGCCGACCGCGGGCTGCTGATACTGTCGGGCAGCCAGGATGCCCGCATCGAGGCCGAGGCGCGAGTTATGGGCGGGGTCGTAAGGGTAGAGCTTCAGCACGAGACTTCCTCTCCGAACGAACTTTGCCAGTCGATCCTGCGATATGTCCTGAGGACCCAACAAACTGTTCTATTGGACGATGCCATGGAGGGTCAATTCGCCACCGATGCCTACATCCGCAGCCAGCGCATCCGCTCGTTGATGTGCCTACCCCTGACGAAACAATCGAGCCTGATCGGGGCGCTCTATCTGGAAAACCGCCTGACAACGCACGCGTTCACGCCGGAGCGCACCGCGGTACTTCGCGCATTGGCCTCGCAGGCAGCCAACGCACTCGAGAACGCCCGCTTGTATGCCGATCTCAAGACGACCCAAGACCGTCTCCAGGCATCTCACGATGAGATGCAGATGCTGGTCTCGGTGGTCGAGAACAGCAGCGACTTCATAGGCTATCTGCCGACAAAGGGGCGTGACGGCTACATCAACGCAGGTGGAAGGCGCATGGTGGGTATCGAGCTGGACGCGGATGTCTCCCGAGTTCAGATCAGCGACCTGAGGCCGGCGGAAGAAGACGACAGATATTTGAGGGAGATTCTCCCCGCCCTGGAGCGAGACGGCCGGTGGACCGGAGAGCGAAATCTGAGACATTTCAAGACGAATGAGCCGATCCCCGTATTGCAAAATCTCTTCTATATCATCGACAGTACAACCGGAGAAAGAAGAGGCACAGCATCGATTTGCAAGGATCTGACGGAGCAACGACGGACGGATGAAGCCTTGCGCAAGGCCCAAGCCGATCTGGAGAACATCGCACGGCGCATGACTATGGGCGAGTTCGCAGCTTCCGTCGCGCACGAGCTTAATCAACCCTTGATGGCGATCGTCGCGAGCGGAGAAACCTGCATGCTTCGTCTCGAGAAGAGCCCTCCGGAGGTCGAAAAGGCGCGAGCAGCCGCACAGCGAGTAATAAGAGATGGCCATCGTGCAAGCGAGGTGATCAAGAGCATTCGTGCGTTGCTCAAGAAAGCTCCTTCGGAAAGCCTGGAGTTCGAGCCGAACGTAGCTATTCGCGAGGTCATTGACTTAACGCAAGCCAGAATCCGCAAAGAAGGCATACTTTTGGATGTCGATCTTCAAGGGATGGTCAGCGTGTTGGGCGACCGCGGCCAGTTCCAGCAAGTCGTGCTCAATCTCGTCGCCAATGCGATTGACGCCATGGCTGATGTCATTGATCAAAAAAGACTGTTGCGAATCGAAACGCGAGAAATCGCAGGATGCTTGGCGATCGGTGTTGAGGATTCGGGTCGAGGCATTGATCCAGGTAGCTCGAGCAAAATCTACGACGCTTTCTTCACTACCAAGCCTGAAGGTATGGGGATGGGCCTGGCAATCAGTCGGTCGATTGTCGAGAAACATGGAGGACGTCTGTGGGCCGAGCCGAGGCAACCCAGCGGCACGAAGTTTACTTTTGAAATCCCGGTGGCGGCAAGTCTCGCGTCTGTCGATCCTTCTGCGGTCTAACCGCGTCGCGTATGGAAGTAGAAGATGGCGCGCCCGACGGCATGCCGGAGTTTGAAGGAAAGCCTCGTGACCGAGTCAGCTTTGATTTCGTGTGTGGATGACGACCCAACGGTTCTGGAAGCATTGGAGGATCTCCTCGACGCTTTGGGTTTCGAGGTCGACGGCTATCCATCAGCAGAAGAGTTCCTCTCTCGCGGCCGGCTAGAAGCGACGACCTGTTTGATTACAGACGTTCGGTTGGGTGGCATGTCCGGCCTTGAGTTACAGCACCGCCTGGCCGCTGCGAGCCACAACATTCCAACTATCGTCATTTCGGCGTTCGCGGATGATCAGACGCGGACGCGAGCTTTCAATGCGGGCGCCATTTGCGTGCTTGCCAAGCCGGTCAGCCGAGAAAATCTAATCAGTTGCATTCGCCTCGCTCTGCATCCTACGTGATGCAACCCATATCATCCGCCATCCAAGGTTCGCCTCCGCAAACACTGAGATTTGTGTTTAAAGGGGGCTGTGGCGGAGAGAGTGGGTTCGGATAGGCGGGCACCCGGACCTCGACAGCGTTCGGGCATAGCGAGCTTCGTCTTAGTCCCCGGGGCTATCCTTCAAGATATAACCCATCAGGTCGTCCACGTTATGCTCTAAATCCCGGATGATGTTCTTGACGACATCTCCGATCGAGATCACCCCGACGACATTGCCTGCATCCAGCACTGGCAGATGACGGAAACTACGCTGAGCCATCATTGCCATACAGTCCGCCAGTTGGTCGTCCGGTTTGACCGTCACGGGCTTGACCGTCATCACTTGGCGTACCGGCGTTTGCTTTGCGTCGAGCCCGGGTAGCAGCACTTTGATGGCGCAGTCACCCTGAGTCACGATTCCAACCAGCAGGTCGTTGTCGATGACGAGCACCGATCGGACCCCGGTTGTCGCGCATCTGCCGTAAGGCTTCGACGACCATATCGCCCGAACGAACATGGATTAGGGCGCCACTCTTCTGAGCCAAGGCGTTTTTTACCGTGCTCATCGATGTTCTCCAGGTGAGTCCTGTCTGCACCGTCACGATGGTTCACTTGAAAGATACTCGAAATTCCTTGCAATGTTAGGTCTGATCAGATTGCGAGCGAAAGTCGCGGGACATTGCCATGGGTTGTTTTCACCAGTGTCTACTACCGGGTATACCCTTGAAGGGACCGACGATGTCAGACGTAATCCAACCGCCGTAGAAATCACCAGGCTGCGCCCTTACTAGCTCGCCGCCGACTTTGCACTGGTCCATCTTCGATGCGTAAAACGCATAGAAGCCGGAGATGGCTGAGTACGGCTCCGTCGGGTTGGGATAGCACCAGGCCGCCTTATCGGCAATTTTGCCATCGACTTCGACGGTCCAGTACAAGGCAAGACCCTTGAACTCACACCAGGACCGTCCTTCCGCGCTCGCCAGAGTTATCACCTCGACATCGGCGAGCGGGAAATAATACACCGGAGGGTGGCTCGTCTCCAAAACTCGATAACCGCGCGTGGTGATTGCGATAGTCTTCCCATTGAAGATGACTTCGAGCTGTTGCGAGACCGGCTCTAGTCGAGGAGGACGGGGATAATCCCATACGGATTCCATGGCGTTAGCTCCATCGAGACTCGCACTCTCAAGACAACGATGCCGCTATGATTTTGGATCAGTATTTTGTCATTCGCGGCTGTCGGGAGTGATCCGAGGGGCTCTTTCGGGCGTTTAAACACTCCTGAGGAGTTAGGTCATGGCCGACGAGATGGGAGCCAGCCATCAGCCTTCGTTTAGCGAACTGACGGCTGCACTGCAAAGATTAGAGGTCGATCTTCAAACGATAGAGCAGGCAGTGAGTAGCCTAGTTCACAACGAGCTCCATGCGCTCGCAAAGTCAGCCATTGATGAATATCGCTCTATTATAACCGCTTTGCGCGATCTCAAGCTAAGGTAGCGGGATCCGCGCGTTGGGCAACATTGCGGTTTGAGGGGGGCGAGCGTTCCCGGCCGGCCATCACTACACTGGCCGGTCTTTAATCCGGCGCCCGAGAGCGGCGGGGCGTCTATGCGCGCCGGAGCTCGACTAAGTGGGGAAAATGCCAACTATGCGGGCGGCTCTGACCCAGATCGCGCATTGAGAAGCGGCCTGTCTGGCGCAGTTCGGCACGGCATCGCCCAGGCTCATACCTGCCCCAATCTTCGCAGCTGCCGCAAATCACATTGCGCAGCGCCGAGGTCGACTTCCTGACTATCGGCCAATATCCGCAGCCAACGCGCAAACATCACGCCGTGATGAAATTTGTATCCCCTGAAGAATTCGGGGCGTACGAAAGGGTCGCCTACGCCAAGGGATTCCTGCTGGTTTCAACGACGCCGTTGACGCGTTCGTCGCATCATGCCGGCGAAGATTTTCAGAGGCTGCGAGCGCGCCGACAGGGACGTACGTCGACCGAACCGAGGCCAGGCCGACGTGCGACTTTACACCCTGAGCCACACGATGCTCGATCGATTCGCGAGCGGAGAATACCTGCTGACCTACAACCTGATCGCCGCAAGTCCATCCGACTCGAGATCTCTCGCCATGCTTGAACCGCCCCGGGTTTGCCGGAGGCTCCAACTCCTGAGAGGATGAAGCCATGACAAGCAAGACGAGCAGGCGCGCCACTTCCTCTGGGCTCAGCACCACCGGCAGCTTGCGCGGCTCGTGAATGACGTGGGTGTGCTCGACGATCTCGTGGCGCTTGAGCGTGACCTTGAAGAAGAACCGCAGCGTCGAGACGGTCTGGTTGATGGTCGCTACACCGGCGCCGCTCGATGCCAGATGAAGTTGATAGCGCCGCACGTCCTCCAAGCTCGTCGTATCCGGCGATCGCCCGAGGAACACCGCGAAGTTCTTGACCCTCTGCACGTAGTCATGTTGGGTCTTCGGCGCAAACTTGCGGATCGTCATGTCTTCGATCATGCGCCGCCGCAACGGGCTCGTGGCCTCGTCGGTCATGGGGATGCTCCTGTCTTGGGTGAAGGTTGCGAACCCCTCATCTCAAGACAGGACGCCTCGTTGCGCTATCCTCTCAGCCGTGCTGCCGGCCGTCGTGCCCTACGGCGCGAGCAGTTTAGTCCTATGGCCCGTTGCAGACTTGGGTAACCGAGCAATGTCCGCTTAGCGCACCAGTGTTAAGCCGAGTCCTTTCCAGGCTTCTGATTATACTAGGTTGTGATATCCTGACTGGTCTCCCTGAACGTCGCTCGAAAACTCTCGCGATACTGCAGCGGGCTAACGCCCAGGCGTCGCTGGAACGCCCCACGCATGCGCTCGGGCGTCGCAAAGCCGCAATCGAAGGCCACGGATTTTAGGGAAAGGTCGGTGGATTCTAGCAGGTTGCGGGCCTGATCAAGCCGGACCCCTTCGATGAAATCGTGTGGTGTCACGCCCAGTTCGCTGACGAACAGGCGCGCGATGCTACGTTCACTGGTGCCGGCGATGACCGCCAGACGTTCGACGGAAAACGGCTCGTTGGGGTGCTCCAGCACATAGGCCTGTACTTTGCCGAGCGGCGTGACCGGATCGCTCATGGGCACCAGCAGCGGACTGAACTGCGACTGTCCACCTTGGCGCTGCGCTACCACCAGCAGGCCCTTTGCGCACGCCAAGGACACCGCTGCGCCATGATCCTCGCCGACCAGAGCGAGTGCGAGGTCGATCCCCGCCGTTACACCTGCTGATGTCACCAGTCGGTCGTCGCGGACGTAGATGCGGTCGTGCTCGACGCGGGCGGTCGGAAACATGGCGGCGAGCTTGCCGGCGCTTTGCCAATGCGTCGCGGCGTTGCGGCCGTCGAGCAACCCCGCATGACCAAGGGCAAAAGCGCCGGTGCAGATCGAGCCATATCGCTCAGCCCGATTGCCCCACCGGCGCAGCCATTGCGAGGTGGAGGCGTCCGCGGCGGCGTCGGGCAGCGCCGGGCCGCCGGCCACCAGCACCGTGTGAAATGGGCGGCAGGCTTCTTCAAAACTCAGGTGCGCCATGAGCAGCATCCCGTTCGATGTACGAACGGGCGACTTGCCCTCGCCGATCAGCAGACAGTTGTAACCATCGCCCTCGGCGACGAACATGTTCGCCGTGGAGAACACGTCGAGCGGTCCGGCCACGTCAAGCGCCTGCACGCCATCATGGATGATGAGGGCGATATCCCGTTTAGCCATTATGGATCGACCTCTGCCTGTTCGCGGTCTGCCTGACGTCCGCGATCCCAGAGACCGGCCGCCGGCGGTTTATCCCACATCGTTGGCAGTTTTTCGAGGGTGCCGATTGTTGCTCGGAGATGGTTTCGCTGCGATCGATGACGGGCCGGGCGCGAGGTTCAACGCTCATCAAGAGCAGCCCGCCGAACCCCAGCCGGCATCAACTCATCCTGCGGTCGCAAGCCGCGTTGGGCACCCGGATTCGGGGGCTGCCGGCGTGCGCCTGCGATCGAGCAAAAAACCACGGAGAACGAAGATGAACGCGATTTTCAATGTGATCTTGGTGCATGGGGCCTGGGCCGACGGATCGTCCTGGAACAAGATTATTCCGCTGCTGGCGACCAAGAATATGACAGTCACCGCCGTGCAATTGCCGCTCACCGGCTTCGAGGCCGACGTGGCTGCCGTTCGCCGCGCCATCGCGCTGGCCCTGGGCGATGTGGTGTTGGTCGGGCATAGCTATGCCGGTGCGGTGATTGGCGAAGCGGGCAACGACGACAAAGTGAAACGGCTGGTCTATGTCGACGCCTTCGCGCCCGACGCCGGCGAGTCGGCCGGGTCGCTGTTTGCCCAATTCCAGCCCGCGCCACTCGGCGCCGAGCTGCGTCCTGACGCCGAAGGGTTCCTGTCGCTCTCGCATAAGGGCGTCTTCGAGCTGTTCGCCCAGGATCTCGACGAGGCGGAAAAGGCGGTTGTCTATGCCACGCAAGGGCCGATCAACGGCGCGGCTTTAGGCGGCGTGCTCACCAAGGCCGCATGGCACGCCCGGCCAACTTTTTATCTAATTGGCGACCAGGACCACGCCATCCCGCGCGCCGAGCAAGAAAAGATGGCCACCCGAATGGACGCCACCATCGAGCATGTCGACGCCAGCCATGTCTCGATGCTGTCCAAGCCAGAAGCTGTCGCGAACTTCATCCTGAAGGCCGCCGTCTGACTGGCGATCGATGAACGGCGGCCAGCCGCATACCCCCACAGGAGAGACCATCATGTCGTTCACCCAGATCATTCACATTCCGATCCTGCCGCTCGGCATGGTCAACGCGCATCTGATCCAAAGCGAAAGCGGCTGCGTGCTGATCGACGCCGGCATCCCCGGCTCCGAGCGCAAGATCGAAAGAGCGCTGAATAAGTGCGGGCTTTCGTTCAAGGACATCAAGCTGATCATTGTGACCCACGCCCACACGGATCATGCCGGAAGCGCCGCGCGCCTGCGGCAACTGTCAGGCGCCCCGATCCTAGCGCATCAGGATGATGCGGACTTCTACAGCCGGCGGCTGCCGATGACATACTGCCCGACTGGATGGGTCGGCAAGCTATTCTTCAAGACACCGGTTCCACATGAGCCGTATGAAGGGTTTGAAGCGGACATCATGATGAAAAACGCCGATGAGCTAAAGCTTGGGGAGTTCGGCGTCGACGGCATCGTTCGTCACACCGCCGGTCACACGCCAGGCTCGATTGCGATCGAGTTGGCGTCGCAGGACATGCTGGTTGGCGACCTCGTCGCCTCCGGCATCCTGATCGGCGGCATCGCCTTAACCGGGCGTGCCATCAGGCCGCCCTTCGAGGATGATCCGCAAGCAGTTGCCCGCCAGCTGACCCGCATGCTCGATGGCGGCGCCAAGCGCTTCTACATGGGCCACGGCGGTCCCTTGGAAGCCGCCGAAGTCGCGCGGCATGCGCACAAGCTTGCCGCCATCAAACCGAACGCCTGCGCCATCGGCTGCTGCCATCACGCCTCGCACTGACCGCGGCGATGTCTGCACTCTTAGCCATCAGAAAGGAAATCGAACGATGAAAATCGCTTCGAACGGCATTCACATTCATGTAGAGGACAATGGCGTCGGCGACCTGCCGATCGTCTTCCTGCATTACTGGGGAGGCTCGTCGCGCACCTGGCGCCACGTCACCTCCGAGCTAACGCACTCATACCGCACGATCGCGACCGACCACCGCGGCTGGGGGCAGTCCGACGCGCCGGCGAGCGGCTATACGCTGGCCGATCTCGCCGCGGACGCACAGGGTGTTATCGATGCCCTCGGCCTGCCGCATTATATCCTGGTCGGGCACTCAATGGGCGGCAAGGTCGCGCAGCTCCTCGGCTCACGTCGCCCGATCGGACTGGCCGGACTGGTCCTCGTTGCCCCGTCGCCACCGTCGCCCATGCAACTGCCGCTCGAAGCCCGGCGAGGCATGGTCGCCGCCTATGCGAGCCGCGACAGCATCATCGCCACAATCACGGAGGTGTTGGCCGGCAAACCGCTGAGCGCGGATGACCTCGAGACCGTGGTGCAGGACACCCTCAGGGGCGCATCGGCCGCCAAGACAGCCTGGCCGCTGATCATGAGCCAGGAGGATATCACCACACTCGTCGGCGCTATCGACGTGCCCACCATCGTGATCGGGGGAGAACTCGACCGGGTGGACGGCATCGCGACCCTCCAGGCCGAAGTGCTGCCGCGCATCCCCCACGCCGCGCTTCATCGCCTGCCGGGGACCGGTCATCTATCGATGCTGGAATCTCCGGACGTGCTCGCGCAAATCCTCCTGGATTTCGCCGGCTCTCTACGCCTTCGATCCAGCGACGCTACAGCAGCTCAGGCAACGTGACGCACGCTGCAAATGACCGCTTTGCGCCCGGTAGCGGATATACAGCAAAGTAGCTCTTGGCCCTTCGCTTCCGCCAGGGCGTTGCGGCGAGATGTCCGGGGTCGGGGGTAAAGCGGAAGCTCCCACCGCTGCTCAAAACGGAGCTGTTGACCCAGAGGAGACCTCGTCGAGGGATGCAACGAGCGAGCGCGGCTGATATAAGGTATCACACCGCAGCAAGAGAGGCATAAGACATGGCCGACATCTCGCCTGATCTGTTCATGGATGCCGTCCTTGCCTATCAGCAGACTGCC
Organism: Bradyrhizobium sp. CCBAU 53338; assembly: GCF_015291665.1. Classification (NCBI taxonomy): domain Bacteria; kingdom Pseudomonadati; phylum Pseudomonadota; class Alphaproteobacteria; order Hyphomicrobiales; family Nitrobacteraceae; genus Bradyrhizobium; species Bradyrhizobium sp. CCBAU 53338. The sequence continues at coordinate 2,106,922 of NZ_CP030048.1, read as the reverse complement.
GCCATCAAAGCTGCTCTCGAACTCGATCTTTTTTCTGAGATCGGGAAGGGCAGTGCTACGGCGGAGAATCTCGCGCGGGCAACCGGATCAGCGGCTCGTGGCGTCCGGATACTTTGCGATTACCTCACAGCCCGTGGTCACCTTGAGAAGCATGGTGACCAGTATCAGCTCACCGAATCTACGGCTGCATTCTTGGACCGGAGCGCGCCTTCGTGGATGGGCAGCGTCGTCGAATATCTGACCGCGCCTGAGATGATGGCGCTGTTCCTGAGCGATCCGCCGGCCTTTGTCCGAAACGGCGGCTCGATTGGTTTGGCAAACAACGCGCCTGATCATCCGATTTGGGTGAAGTTTGCGCGGGCGATGGGCCCGTCCAGGGTTCCTCTTGCAAAAAGAATCGCGTCCGAGCTTGCAGTCTCGTCTCCTCGCAAGGTGCTTGACGTCGCCGCCGGGCACGGAATGTTCGGCATCGCGATTGCTCAGGCCGTCGTGGACGCGCAGATCACGGCGGTCGACTGGGACGCGGTCCTTTCGGTTGCGCAACAAAACGCCGATGCGGCCGGTGTGTCGGGGCGCTACCGCATTTTAGGGGGTAGCGCGTTCGACACTGATTGGGGCAGCGGGTTCGATTTGGTGCTGCTCGCCAACTTCTTGCACCAACTTGACAAAGATGGCTGTGTGACCCTCCTTCGAAAGGCTCGCAAGAGTCTCGTTTCCGGAGGACGCGCTGTGGCCGTCGAGTTCTTGCTGAATGAGGACCGAGTTTCTCCGCGCTTCTCAGCCATGTTCGCGTTTCAGATGCTAGGTTCCACGCCGCACGGTGACACGTACACGGTCCGAGAGTTCGAGGAGATGGGCCGGGCAGCAGGGTTCGCAAGGGTGACAGCGAAGTCGCTGCCGCCCACACCACAGAGCCTTCTTTTGTTCGAACAGGCATGATGCTCGGGCCAGTAGGCGTTGGTCTCTTAGTGGCCCATCGCTGCCGTATCCCACGGCCGAGGATATGTCGGCTGTCAGGGTAGACCCGACCTAACTTAAATCGGGCCAGATCGACGCGATTGACCCTAATCAGACACATAATCGGCTGTAAACGCGGGGAGCGGCTGAGCCTCCAGCTTCTTCCATTTCACTGCTTTATATTGCTACCACTGACAATGAGCGCGGCCTGAAACACCCGCTTGGCATCGGTTCGTACCTCGACGGAGACGTCTCGACGCTGGTCCGCGACCGCCAGGTCGCGGGCCAGGTCCGCCAGCGCGTGGGCCGCCTCCATCTCAGCTTCCCGCTGCGTACCGAACTCCAGCCCCTCCTCATCGGGATAGAGGCCCGTGTCGTCCCTGATGTCGAAATAATAGCGGGTCACTGCGGTGTCTCTCTGAACTCGCGCCGACATCAACATCAGCGCCAATAGGCCGTTCCTGACCAATCGCGCGCCGTCAATCCGATGCGAAGCACACGGACAGCATTGCTTCTGCTTCGTAGGTTCCGATAGAACAAGCCAAGTCCTCCCGCCGGCCTGGAGGTCTGCGGAAGACCGAGAGCCCCAAGCTGGAGTGTGTTGATCGTGCCTAGAGCAAGGTCAGACGGTAATGGAACGATCCCTTTCACGCTCGCGCTCGGCGCAGCGCGCCAGCTTTGCAGACTTACAACGACGTTCCAAACCGATAAGCAGGCTTTCAGCTATCTCCATAAATACCGGACCCAATTCGAGCAGATCGCGCGAGTGCGGCTTGCTTCGGGCGAGCCCGAAGACGGAATCGTCATTCTTACGATGCTCCAGCTCAGCCTGTCTCACGCTGAGTTATTTCGGAGTGGCTTTCGCGCAGCGGCTTCCCGGGCCAGGCGTTCGGCTTTCAGGCGCTTGCGATTGTCGTGAAATGATTGCTCCGCCTTCGCGTAGTCGGTCATCGGCTTGACATTGCCGATGGTCTTGAAGGCCTCATCAGCTTCCCGCCGACGACGGTCATTGGCCTCGTTCCTGATCATGTGATCTCCTGGGTTGCGCCAAGCAGGCGCGGTGGCTTTCGAGATCTCGTCACCAAGCCAATTTGAGAAGGCTCACCAGCAATTCCGACAGGCAAATCGCGAGTGCAACATCGACGAGAAGGAGCAGCCCGACGAGGGCGCCCGGTCGGGCTTCACCTCGTCAATTCCTTCCGAACGACGGCGGCGGAGTTACCTACCCTGTTGACGATCTGTTGCAGCTGCGCACGTGTGATGCCGAGCTCCCGGGACCAGGACTTGACCTCCTGCTCCCTGTCCATGTTGATCTTGCTGCGGTCCGGTTGCGCGCGATTAGTCAAGATAGCCATATGATGTCCCGGTGCGGAACGGCGACGACGGGGGCTTGCGCAACCTGCGTCCGATAGGAAGAAATCGCCCTGTTGGCGAGCATGAGCTTTCTGTGCTCGCCTGCACGCAGCTGCTGTTCAATCGAATCCATGATCATACTGGCGGATTCCGCCGCGCCTCTAAGCTCGCCGGATTTCTCCAGAAAACTCCAGGCGATCTCGAATGACCCTTCAAGTGCGGTGAGGCGTGTCATAATCGTCAACGCCGCCGCATCGTGCCCGTTCCTCGCTCTCTCGGAGCGGGTCGACGCCGGCGCTCAGGATGGTGGCAACAATCCAGGCGAGGTCAGCCACTTGTTGGCTTCGCCTGCAACGTCGATCTGCCGTGCCTTTTGCAGAAGTTCCGTGCGGCGGATGCCAGGCGGCCTTCCCTTGGCCTGTTGGCGCAAACTGATCGCCTCTTGTGTCAGCCGGTATTCGAACGTCTTTTCGCGTTCGGAGGATGGTTGAGCTGGCATGATGATGCTCCGCTGCTGGGTTGAGCGAGAGCGCAATTGGCGTCCACCCCACCGATAGTTGCTAAGGGCCGCTCGGTGGTGGCGAGACAGTGCGCCCTTATGAGCGAGATAGCGAGCGCTTTATTTGAAACGTGGTTGGAACCGGCTGCAAATTCGCAAAGCCAGCTTTTGATGCTGTGGACGGCTCCTCCATGGGCACGAGAGTGCCAAGGAGTGGGCGCCGTTTAAAGCTCCCACGGATTGGAGGAGCAGCCTATGCAGTCAATTTCGACGATTGGTCTGGATATAGCAAAGTCGGTCTTCCAGGTGCATGGCGTCGATGGAGCCGGGCAGGTGGTGATCCGCCGGCAGTTAAAACGCCGTTTTGTGCATTCCTTCTTTGAGAAGCTGCCGCCGTGCTTGGTGGGAATCGAAGCGTGCGCGTCACCCCATTACTGGTCCCGCGAACTGCAGGCGTTGGGGCATACAGTGCGGTTGATGCCTCCGGGTTACGTAAAGCCCTACGTCAAGCGGCAGAAGAACGATACGACCGATGCAGAGGCGATTTGCAAGGCGGTCACGAGACCCAATATGCGGTTTGTGCCGACCAAGACAATCGAGCAACAGAGTTGCCTAATGCTTCATCGAGCGCGCCATCTTTTTATGCGGCAGCAGACTGCGGTCATCAATTCAATCCGCGCCTATCTTGCCGAGTTCGGTATCGTCGCTCCCGTCGGACGCAGAGGTGTCGAGCAACTACTGGAAGTCGTCGCCGATAAAGCCGAAGACCAGATCCCGGAGGTCGCCCGGATGTGCCTCGCCGCTCTCGGCGAACAATTGTGCGCTGTCAAGGCTCGCATCCTTGAGTTCGACCGACGCATCATCGCCTGGCATCGATCAAACGCGACGAGCCAGAGGCTTGATGCTAGTCCCGGCGTCGGTCCGGCGCTGGCAACAGCGCTGGTCGCCAGCATTGCCTGTTAATCAGCGTGGGGTCCCGACGCCGATCGGCACGCTAAGCTATTGAATCATTTGGCGGTGGAGGGGGCAGTGTTGGACGCTTATTCACACTCGCCCGTGCGCTGGGCAGCTTCGGCGAGGTCGAAAAGACGGTCGAAGCCGATGGCCGACCGGAACAGGGGCGAAAAATCAACAGTGCGCATAGCCAGATCCTCCTGCGAGCAAAATGGTTACGAGCGGCACCGGACACGACCGGTGCCCGTCTCAAGTGGCGGGACCCTGACGGCATCCCGATCGTCGTATGACGACGCCGAAAAAATTTGGAAGCCCGGAGAAAGTTTCAAGGGGCCGGCGCGACTTATTTCACCCCGGATTCGGATGGGTTAACTGGGGATTGCAGGTCTATTCTTGGGCCTTCCTAAGAGCCGCGCGCAGTGAGCGTGCGACGCCCGCTTTTCGTCGCAGCAATATTGAGCCAAGTCAGACCGGAAAAGTGGAGACGTGGCATCCTCGCCTACATGCCTCACCCGCGTCCGTCCGGTCGATTGGTCGGGCTTCTTTGCCGCACAAACCAATCGGCGGCCTTACTCCTTCGTAGCGCACCCGCATGACGCTGCTTCCCGAGAGGCCGAGCCAGCTAATCTTGGTTCCGGTCCAGAAGCTCGCGAACCTTTAATGCCAACCTTGCCTGGGTAACTGGCTTCTCCAGGAGATCGACGCCCTCATCGAGGCGCCCCTGGTGAACCACCGCGTTTCGCGAGTAACCGGTCATGTAGAGGATCTTTAGCTTGGGTCTGATCTGCACCGCGCGCCTTCCCAGCTCGCGACCATTGATGCCGGGCATGACAACGTCGGTGAGAAGGAGATCTATCTGCTGACCTTCCTGCAACAAAATGGTCAAAGCGGCCTGCGCGCTGCCGGCAGACAATACCCGATAATTGAGATCTCGCAGGACGTCCGAGACGTAGGTCCTAAGATCGGCATCATCTTCGACGACCAGAATGGTCTCGACAGAGGCGCCTTCCGACACGAACTCGTCCGCGTCGTCAGAACTGGGCTGCGCACTGCCCGCATAACGCGGAAAATACATCTTGATGCTCGTACCTTCTCCGACTTCGCTGTAGATTTTCACATGCCCGCCGGACTGTTTGACGAAGCCATAGACTTGGCTCAGTCCAAGGCCGGTCCCGTGCCCAGGCTCCTTGGTCGTAAAAAACGGCTCGAATACATGATTTAGGACCTCCGGAGCCATGCCCGAGCCGGTGTCGCTCACGCCGATGACGACATATTGGCCGGCTGCGAGCTCCGGGTTGGTGCGCGAATAGTCTTCGTCAGCGGAGACGTTGGTGGCCTCGATTGTGAGCTTCCCGCCATCCGGCATCGCATCGCGGGCATTAATCGCAAGATTGACGATCGTTGATTCCAGATGATTGACGTCGGCTTCAATCTGCCAAAGGCCTGCGCCGCCGACCGTCTGCACTTCAATGCGTTCACCCAGGGTGCGTTGAAGGAACTCCTGGAGGCCACCCAGAAAGCCGTTGAGATTGATAGGCTTTGGGTCGAGCGCTTGGCGGCGCGAGAAGGCGAGCAACCTAGATGTCAGCGCCGCGGCCCGTTGGGCGCCGCGCTTCGCGTTTGCCAGCGCGCGATGCAGGTTCGGTCCTCCGACGTTGCGGCTGTTGCGTTCCGCATTCTCAAGGTTTCCAAGGACGATCATTAGAAGATTATTGAAGTCATGAGCGATGCCGCCGCTGAGTTGCCCGACCGCCTCGAGCTTCTGGGATGCAACGAGTTGCTCCTGAACCCGCTGAAGCTCGTCCTGGGCCTGCTTACGCTCGGTGAGATCGCGCGTGACTTTCGCAAAGCCGACGATCGTGCCGCTCTCATCGGTAATCCTGTCGATGACGACCGAGGCCCAGAAGCGCGTGCCATCCTTGCGCAAGCGCCAGCCCCCGGCCTCGAACCGGCCTTTTTCGGCGGCCTCCGCCAATGCCCTTTTCGGTACTTCCTTTTCAAGATCCTCGGGCGTGTAGAAAGCGCTGAAATGTCGACCGATGATCTCCTCCGGCCGATAACCCTTGATGCGCTCGGCGCCGGGATTCCAGGTCGCGACATGTCCTGAGGAGTCCAACTGGAAAATAGCGTAATCGACAACAGCCTCAACGAGCCGGCGATATCGTCGTTCGCTTTCAATGAGGTCGTTATGGGCCTGCTGCCGTTCGGTGATGTCGCGCGTGACCTTCGCAAACCCGATCAACCCACCGTCTTCGCCCCATATCGCGTCAAGGACCACGAGGGCCCAGAAGCGGCTGCCATCTTTTCTCACGCGCCAACCCTCGGACGCGAAGCGCCCCGTCGCAGCCGCTGTTGTGAGCGCTT